>PBFH01000001.1 GCA_002719885.1 Rhodospirillaceae bacterium
CCGTTTCCAAATAATAAACCGACGAAAAAATAGATTGGCTTTAATCCAAATTACACCCCCTCAGCAGATAGAAGAGAATTTTCCAGAGACTTAATTGAAACGAGAAAAATATTTTAAACCTAAAAAGTAGAATTTTTGGAGTATGATGATGCCGCTCGAAAAACCCGCCGACCGCGAACCTATTCAGAATCGTAAAATGGAAGTTTCCAGCTATCGAAGATCGGATGGACAATGGGACGTAGAAGGACGACTAAGGGATACATCGGCGTACTCTTTTCAAAACGATTATCGAGGCACTATAAAACCCGGCGTACCCATTCACGACATGTGGATACGGCTCACCCTTGATCACAACATAATCATTACTTCAATTGACGTTGCGATGGATGGAACACCTTACGCGATGTGTTCAGGTATAGAGACAACATTCCAAACTCTAAAGGGCGAACACATAGGGCCGGGCTGGAATCGAAAATTAAGATCTTTGTTTGGGGGTTCAAAAGGCTGCATACATATGATTGACCTATTACGCCCGATAGGGACCGTCGGATATAAAACCGTCAAAAGAGAGGTAGAAAACAAAAACAAAAATCCAATGAAAGAAAGAGAAGATACTCCATACCAAATTAACACCTGTCACGCGATGGACAGTAACGGCACTGTAGTCAAGGAACGCTGGCCACATCTATACACTGGGGCATCCTGAGAATTTCCCTTCTAAAATTGTTGAATGCGTTCCAACAGACCCTCATACTGCTTTTGTGAAAAAACGTGACCAAATTTTTAATATTTTAAGCGAACCGCATATCAAGGTGAAGCCTCGTCTATGTGATATTACTGGCTGCAGTAAAGAAGGAAAGTATCGAGCACCCAAATCGAAAAAAGAACTCGATAAATATTTTTGGTTCTGTTTAGATCACGTTCGTCTCTACAACGCGCGCTGGAATTTTTATACGGGGTTATCACAAACTGAAATTGAGCAACAATTACGAGCAGATACAACTTGGTGGCGTCCCACTTGGCCTTTGGGAACCAACCCTGGCAGTGGACCATGTATTGATTTTGGAAGTTTTGGTGCTGATAACTGGGATAAAAAAAATAAAAAACCTGCAGATACTCATAATGTTGGTTGGCGACCGAAACCAGGTTCCTTAGAAGAAGAGGCGTTAGCAATTTTTGATTTAAATGCTCCCGTAACTAAAGCAGAAGTAAAAGAAAAATATAAAAAGTTAGTAAAAAAAAATCACCCTGATACGAATGGTGATGATCCTGACGCCGAGGAAAAACTAAAAAGCATAAACCGTGCCTACTCAACTCTGATGGCCTGCGACGCCATATAACCAAGAATGGAATGTTCGAGGATATAACCTAAGGATTATTAATCAGCCGAGGTTTTTTCTGATATTTGTTTGATTCTACGTTTCAATTGTAGTGCCTCAACAGATAGTTTTCTGTTGGAGGTTGAAAGCAAATAAGCGTCTATCCCACCATTTTTCTCGATCGTACGAATGGTTTGGGTTGAAAGCTTGAGCTTAACTGACCTTCCTAAAATTTCGGAGGGCATTGACGATATCTGAATGTTAGGCAAAAAACGGCGGCGCGTCTTATTATGGGCGTGGCTTACATTGTTGCCAGAAAGAACTCCCTTACCTGATATACTGCATCGACGTGACATAATCTTTTCCAAAAAAAACCGAAATCTACAACGGCGAGGGGATTTTTTAATAAGCAATAATGGCTACGTCAAGAATAAAGGCGATTAAAATTAATTCAATTATCCACTTGGCTCACCTTAATTTTTAGTGGATTTAATCCACATCCCAAATATAAACATAAAAAGCATAACAACCGCGCCGGAATAAAACGGCCAATTTGGTCCAAAACTGCCAAAAACAAATCCTGCCCAGGCCGGTCCTGTTATTCTAGCCATCGCTGAGCAGGATTGTGATATGCCTAATAGGCTACCCCGCTCACTTGGATGCGCGTACTTAGATACGAGACTTGAAAGAGACGGGTTGTTGACGCTCACTCCAAATACAATGAAACCAAACGCTATGCATAGGCCGGTGGCATCATTCATTTGGGGTAAAATCAAAACGCCTATAAGAATCATTAGCGCCCCAAAACATATTAAACGATGTTCACCAAATCGACTGGTAAGACGCCCCACTAAAAACCACTGGGTAGCTGCCGCTGTTATGCCCATGAAGGTATAAATTTGACCATTCTGCCATGGCCCCCAACCCAATAAACGTTCTGACCAAAGAACAAAGGTTGTTTCTATGCCAGAAAAAACGAACGGTGTCATAGTGACTAGAACTAGAAGTAATGCTAGTTGAGGAATTTGGATTGCTTCTTTAAAAACGCGGTGTAAAGATCTTTGCTGCTGTACTACATGATCTCTTAAATCTCCAGAAATCGTCTCATGAACTTGGAAATAAGCAATTACAAGGGCTGTAGCTGAGAGTGACGCGGCAATCACAAATGGTAAGACTAAATTTGGGTCTACGGGGTCTGAACCAGCCAACATTCCGCCGATAGCAGGGCCAACTATAAAACCTAAACCATGTGCAGCACCAACTTTTGCCATCGCACCCGCTCTGGCTGATGTGTTAGTTACATCAGCTATAAACGCTTGTATCACTCCAGCATTTGCTGCCATAGCACCAGTAAAGGCACGGGCCAAGAATAACATTAGTAAAGAATTTGTAATGGTTAGAGCCACATAGCCACAAAATAAGCCTGTTAAAGTGGCTAAAATTATTGGCCGACGCCCCATACGATCACTAAACCTCCCCCACACGGGAGCAAAAATGAATTGTGAAAATGAGTAAACAGTAGCCAATAATGTTACTTCAAGAGGACTAGCACCAAACTTCTCGGCAAAAAAAGGTAATAACGGAAGAATAATACCAAACCCAACGGTATCAATAAAAATAGTCAGCAACAGTGCATGCAAATTTTATCCCTCTCCTGAATCAGATTTAGGCCCACTAAATGATTTATTAAGTCATTCTCGTTTTTGTAAAAAAGAATTCTTTCAATATAAGGATTTTGGGCATAACGAAGTTAAATTAAATTGTAAAATTTATTTTATAACTGGCCTACCAGCATAAATGATGGATGGCCACATCGGGACAAACACCCTTCTTCGCGCAAACATTGGCTATGTGGCGTCCAGCATCAGTAGAAATATCACCAGTTGCAAGTCCAAATTCTTCACCATGAATTCCACCGATTACAAGAAGTGATTTGATTTTTAAGTTTTTAGCACCCGATATATCAGTCCGAAGTGAATCTCCGATTGCTAAAACCCGATTCAAATTGGGACTACCCATTTTATGAAGACAGCTATCATAAATAGGTTGATGAGGTTTACCATAATAAAGAACATCACCGCCAAGTTGCTCATATCGTTTTGCCAATGCACCTGCACATATTATCCGGCGGCCTCCACGTATCACTTCAAGATCTGGATTAGCACAAACCATCTTTACTTTCGTATTTGCACCCTCTTTAAGTATATGTTCATAGTCGCTGACAGTCTCTTCATCTCCCCATGGGCCCGTATTCACTATTAATCCGGCTTCCCCGACTGTATTTACCATTTCAAATTCTAAATTATCTAATAAGCCGTCATCACGAGCAGGGCCAATGTGTAAATAGGTTTTTTTAACCCCTAGAAACCATTGCTCCCGCATCTCTTCTAAACCGAGCCGAGTCGCTTCCCCCGAGGACATGATTATAGGACATAAATATTCTGGCACTCCCATTTGGTTCATACCAGCCCGAACTGCATCAGCCCGACGTGGCGCATTAGTAAGCATTGCATACGGCTTACCAGTTTTATGAATTTTTTGTAAACAGTCTATGACTTTGGGATACAGAGTAACGCCGTCATGGATTACACCCCAAAGGTCAATAATAAAAGCATCAAAATCTGAATTTAATTCCGAAAGACTTGAAATAATTGGTATGTGATCGGCCATTTTTTGGGTTCTTGTCATCTATGGAGCATAAAAAAAATCAACACTAAATTAAATTTTAAAACTATAATCTGATTAATTAAAAACTAGGGAAGTTTTTTTTAAAAATTTGAATTTAATGAGAACTCATATATTTCAAACTATCACATTAGGTTAATTATTAACAAACCCCTTCAGACGTGATTTACACCCACAGCATCGGAAAGATTAGCATAACCATCTTCTTTTAAATGAGCTGCCAACCCTTCCTTAATTTCGGTTATTATGTTAGGGCCACCATAAATCAGCGCAGTATAAAGTTGTAACAGTGAAGCTCCCGACTTAATTCTCTCATATGCATCTTTTGCAGAGGAGATGCCACCACAACCAATTAAAACAACTTTACCATTAGTCATATTATAGAGCTTTGAAAGTGTTTGATTTGCTTGTTTTTTTATAGGTGAGCCACTTAAGCCACCTGCCTCTTTGGCATGATTGCTTCGTAAGGTAGCTGGTCGTTTGACAGTAGTATTACAAGCTACAAGGCCGTCNATTCCGTAATTTAAAGCAACTTTCGATACAGCCGCCAACTGATCATCTCCAAGCTCTTGACCAATTTTAACNAATAAAGGCGGAGTTNTCTCNTTAACNNGTTTACNTAAAGTCAGTTTNGCTTTTTCTACCAACTCGGCCAATTTATCACCTGCCTGCCAAGCACATANNCCNGGTGTATTGGGACAGGAAACGTTAATTGCGANNTAACTGGCATATCCCGCTAATTTATTTAAGCAATAATCAATGTCGCCCGCTGGGTCCGATGTACCNNTATTAATTCCGATGTTGATTCCNATTTTAAAAGAAGAAATATCTCTCATATTTTTTAAATTTCTAGCAAACTTTTCCGCTCCATTACTTGGAAAACCAAGACGATTTATGAGAGCCCCATCTTCTAAGAGCCTAAATAAATTAGGTTTTGGGTTACCCTCCTGGGGAAAAGGTGTTACCGTTCCAATTTCGGCAAAGCCAAAACCTAAATCTGATACACCATTTATTACTTCAGCATTCTTATCAAACCCAGCCGACATACCAAGGGGATTGGTAAATTTCATACCCCATATATCAGTCTCCAGTATAGGGTCTTCTATTCCTGCTGGTTTAGGCACCAAACCAAATTTTAGAGCCTTTATTGCGCATTTATGTGCTAAATTTGTTGGTAACAATCGGAAGATAGCGGTACCACTTTTCATTAAATCAAAAGAAGTCTTTTTTTTCTTGGTTTCACGACCACTCATGACCGCAGACACACCTATACCAAGCATCGATTTACTCCAGTAAAATATGCTAGGAACATAAATCAGTCGCTGATTCGTATCGAGTATCAAACCCCTTCTTTAATATGCTAATAGATGGTAATTGGTCACATCACTAGCTATCTGATTATAAAATTATTAAGTTGTTGTTATGAAAAGTGATTTTGTCGATATTTCCGCAGCCAAACAAAGTATCGTGGATGAATTTAGTTTATTTGACGATTGGGTGGACCGTTATGAATATATAATTGAGTTGGGAAAATCTCTTGAGGGTTTATCAAAAGAGTTTCGTATAGAGGACTTTCGTGTAAAAGGTTGCCAATCTCAGGTTTGGTTTAAACCTGAGACTAAAGGGGAGAAAATTATCTATAATGCTGATAGCGACGCAATGATTGTCCGTGGTTTAATTGCCTTGTTATTACGCGTTTATTCGGGACGCACTCCAGAAGAAATATTGGACACTCCCCCTGATTTCTTTGAAAAAATAGAATTAGGATCTCACTTAAGCGGTAACAGGGCAAATGGATTACATGCCATGGTAAATTACATCCAATCATATGCTAATTCAGTTAAAAATAATGGGATTAAAAATTAAATAATATAGATAATTAGTCATTCAGCACGTGCAGTATAAAGAGAAACAAGATACCTATTGGAACAATAGAAGTGTTGGTTGGAAACAAGACATAACTAACGCCAAACCTAATCAAGATCCTTTTATTCGTCGTTTAATAGAATGTGCCAATATTAAGCAAGGTATGAATGTTCTTGACGTTGCATCTGGTGCAGGAGATCCAGCAATAACCATAGCAAAAAATTATACCAGAGGAAATGTAACAGCTTGTGATTTGACCTACGACATGCTCGGAATTGCAATGGAGCGTGCNAAGCGNCTTTNTATAGAGAATTTGACTTTTACTGTCGGAAACATGAGTGCCCTTCCTTTCCCAAACAATACCTTCGACGCTTTTACATGTCGGAATGGACTAATGTTTTCAGATACTAAAGTAAAAAGTGCGGAAGAGGCCTTACGAGTACTAAAACCAGGGGGCAAGGCTGCTTGGCTAGTTTGGGGCAATATAGAATCTAACCCAACATTTGATGCTGTTAGACGAGGCCTAGAGTCCCATTTTGACGAGGTTTTCCCATATAGAATGATTCGGCATAACCTATCGGAACCTGGCCAACTGAAAAAAATNTTAAAAGAGTCTGGGTTTTCAATTTTCGAGGANATAGAANTGAAATGGGAGAGNNAAATAACTCCGAATGATGGCTATTTTCAACGGGCTGTCGCCCGTACAATACCAGATAAATTAACAACTTTATCTCAATCAGACATAAAAATAATTCTTGAAAATATTAAGAGCGAATGTGTCAAATATTTNAGAGGGGATATTTATGTAATACCAATNAGTATGCGGCTTGGAATTGGAACAGCCNGTGACTAATAAAAANAATAACGAAGATTCTGAGNCNAGNTGGTCGGAGCGAGCCAAGGCATGGTCATCAACNACTGANAAAGGTATTTCTAAGGATGATACCTTTAACCAAATGATTATAAAGGAAGTTGGCATCAAATCTGGAGAGAAGGTGTTAGANCTTGCGTCGGGGTCTGGTAACCCTGCTATAAGCATTGCAAGTTTTATGAAAAAGAGAGGACAGGTTTTTTGTACCGACATTACCCCCTCAATGCTTATAGTTGCACGGCAAAGGGCTCAACATTTAAATTTAAAAACACTGAAATATATCGTCAGTGATATGCAATCCCAACCTTTTAAATCAGAATTTTTCGACGCGATAACATGTCGCTTCGGAATCATGTTCGCAAAAAATAAGTTTAATGTAGTAAAAGAAACAGGTCGTGTTTTAAAAAAAGGTGGTCGTGTTGCGTTAATTGTCTGGGGTGCTTATGAAGAAAATCCTCCATTTTATGTGCCCCGTCGTGCTGTTGCCAAACATTTAGGAATGCGAGAGGGTCCAATACCAAATCGTCACTCGATGGCTAAACCGGGAACTTTGGANAAAATTATGAAAGAATCTGGTTTTATACGAGTTGAAGAACGTGAGCTCAGATATAAGAATGATGTAGTGGATATTGAAGAATATGTGATCCGTAACTTGAAAAGAAGTTTTTCTAAAGAAACCNATTGCATGACTGATACTGAATTTTCNCTTTTAAAAGATACNGTNNTCAGCGCTTGGCAACCGTTTTATGANAATAACGTTTTNTCTATTCCAAATTATGCGCGCCTTGNATTGGGGTCAAAGGCTNGATNAGAACCTCATGAAANTTCTTCATTAGANAGCNCCCGCTCAATCATATCTACAGTCTCTTCAATACCATAAAGTGAAATAAAGGATCCCATTCGTGGTCCTTGCTCACATCCCAGNAGAGTTTCATAAAGGGCTTTAAACCAATATCGAAGATTTTCAAATCCNTTATTTTTNCCAACTTCATAAACTTGTNTTTGGATTTCTTCGCTACTCGCATCCTGGTTTAATTTTTGAAGTTGTATTNCTAATTCNCCAAGTGCAATTCTCTCCTGTTCATTTGGTCTTCNATAAACTTTTTTTGGTTGGACAAAATCCTTATAATAATTAATGGCATACTCAACTAAACTATCAAGTATAGGNGCCGTCTTCGGATTGGCCGTTGGNGCATAGCGCGTGATAAAACCCCATAGCACCGNTTTTTCGTCNGTATTACATGCNGATACCAAATTAAGAAGTAAGCTAAAGGTGATATGATTATTTTCACNAGGCGGCTGACCCGAATGGATATGCCATNCNGGATTCTCTANTCTTTTGTCATCGGTTTCCACNNGAAACCNCTCNANAAANTTTAAATAATCATCAACNTGCCTAGGAATAACATCAAAATATAGACGTTTCGCTTTTCGAGGNGAATTAAACATATAAAGTTGAAGGCTCTCTTGTGGAGCATACCTAAGCCATTCTTCAACAGTTAACCCATTACCTCTAGACTTGGAAATCTTCTCTCCATCTTGATCCAGAAAAAGTTCGTAAGTAAATCCTTCCGGTGCTCTACCACCTAGAATTTTACATATTCTCGATGACAGCCGAACAGAATCAATCAAATCTTTACCCGACATTTCATAATCAACAGCAAGTGCAGTCCACCGCATAGCCCAGTCTGCTTTCCATTGCAATTTACAGTGGCCACCGGTTACCGGCACCTCTAACTTCCCACCTTCGTCAAGCTGGAAAGTTATAGTGCCTGAGTCAATATCAGTTGCAATGGCTGGTATTTGGAGCACCACGCCGGTATCGGGGCAAATAGGAAGAAATGGACAATATGTAGCACGACGCTCTGGACCCAATGTTGGCAATATCACTTGCGTTACCTCATCGAGATTATTGAGTAATTTTAATAATGTTTTGTCAAATTTTCCATCTTTATAACATTCTGTTGCACTTTGAAATTCATAGTCGAAACCAAATTCATCTAAAAATTCTCTAAGCCGAGCATTATTGTAATAACCAAAACTCTCAAATTTACCAAAAGGATCTGGAACAGATGACAGGGGCTTCCCTAAGTGTTTTTCCAGCATCACACTATTCGGAATATTTTGAGGAATACTCCGCAACCCATCCATATCATCGGAAAACGCAAATAGGCGGGATTTGAGGCCAGTCAAAGCAGTAAAAGCCGACCTTACCATAGTCGTCCGGACAACTTCTCCAAAGGTCCCAATATGAGGTAAACCAGACGGACCATAACCCGTCTCAAATAATACATAGCCTTTTTCTGGCTTTTGTCCCCCCAAACGATTATTTAATTTTCGAGCCTCATCAAATGGCCAAGCTCGAGAATTTTGGATAAGATGTTCAACTGAATTCATTTGTTACCAATTTATTTAGTTGGGTGGCGCAAAAGTTAGGCTTGGGGACGCTCGACGTCAATGAATAAGCACAATTTATTGTTAGATATAGCTCACAACCCCACCCAATTATCCTCTTTTATTATTTTTTTTATTAAAGCCTTTTCTCAATAGGCCACTGTTACCAAAATTAGTAAATAAATATCCATATCTTAAATAGTTCTTATAGAAGGTATTATAAAAGTTCACGCATATCTAAACAAAAAAGGCCTCGCGTTAGCGAGGCCTTCGTTGATAGCCATCAGTTAAATAATGAAGGTATTAACCTTACATCATTCCACCCATGCCACCCATACCACCCATATCGGGCATCGGTGGGGCAGCAGGCTTGTCATCAGGTGCCTCAGCAACCATCGCCTCTGTCGTAATCAAAAGGCCAGAAACTGATCCAGCATTTTGCAGAGCAGTCCTAACGACTTTAACTGGATCTATAACACCTGATTTAACCAGGTCTTCATATTTTCCAGTCTGAGCGTTAAAACCTAGGGACACGCCCTTGGATTCGAGTAACTTACCCGCAACAACCGCGCCTGACTCACCCGCGTTCTCGGCAATTTGACGCACCGGTGTCTGAATTGCCTTGCCAACAATATCAATGCCAACGCGCTGATCGTCATTTGCTGGGCTAACTTTCTTAAGCGCTTTAGTTGCATAAATAAGTGCCGTTCCACCACCAGCAACAATACCTTCTTCAACTGCTGCTCTGGTAGCATTCATTGCATCTTCAACGCGATCCCTTTTTTCTTTAACTTCTACTTCGGTTGCGCCGCCAACTTTAATCACAGCCACGCCACCCGCAAGTTTAGCCAAACGCTCTTGTAACTTTTCGCGATCATAATCAGAAGATGTTTCCTCAATCTGCGCACGAATTTGATTACAACGTCCCTGGATCTCACCTTTTTTTCCTGCACCTTCCACTATAGTAGTTTCTTCTTTAGTTAGAGAAACTTTTTTAGCAGAACCGAGCATATCCATGGTAACGTTTTCAAGCTTAATACCAAGATCTTCAGAAATTACCTGCCCACCGGTGAGAATAGCTATATCCTCAAGCATGGCTTTTCTACGATCGCCAAATCCTGGAGCTTTTACAGCAGCAACTTTTAATCCACCACGTAACTTATTTACCACTAATGTGGCCAAGGCTTCGCCCTCCACATCTTCGGCTACAATTATAAGAGGTCGTGTCGACTGAACAATCGATTCTAAAAGCGGCAGTAAAGGTTGTAAACTTGACAGTTTAGCCTCATGTAGAAGAATTAGAGGATCTTCCATGTCACAAACCATTTTTTCAGCGTTTGTAACAAAGTATGGCGANAGATAACCACGATCAAACTGCATNCCTTCAACNACTTCAAGTTCNGTNGTTAATCCTTTNGCTTCTTCTACCGTAATGACGCCTTCCTTGCCGACTTTTTGCATCGCTGCAGAAATCATCTCACCAACTTCGGCATCACCATTTGCTGAAATTGTACCTACCTGTGCAATTTCCGCCTCGTCCTTTACTCTTTTAGAACGTGCCTTCAAGTCAGCAACCACTGCTTCGACCGCTGCATCAATGCCACGTTTAAGGTCCATAGGGTTCATACCCGCAGCAACTGCCTTGCAGCCTTCGCGAACAATAGCACCGGCTAAAACCGTAGCTGTTGTGGTACCATCACCTGCTTCATCATTAGTTTTTGAAGCAACTTCACGCACCATTTGGGCGCCCATATTCTCAAATTTATCTGAAAGCTCGATTTCCTTTGCAACCGTAACACCATCTTTAGTTATTCTTGGTGCTCCAAAGGCTTTATCGAGAACGACGTTTCGCCCTTTCGGGCCAAGAGTTACTTTCACCGCATCGGCGAGAGTATCTACACCGGCTAGCATTTTATCTCTAGCCGCGGTATCAAATTTTACTTCTTTAGCTGCCATCGGTTCGTTCTCCTTACTCGATGATGCCCATAATGTCGGATTCCTTCATTATCAGGTAATCCTTGCCGTCCACCTTTATTTCGGTGCCGGACCACTTGCCGTAAAGGACACGATCGCCCTTTTTAACGTCAAGTGCACTGATTTTTCCGTCATCACCACGAACACCTGGTCCAGTAGAAATGACTTTCCCCTCCTGCGGCTTTTCCTGAGCCGTATCTGGGAGGATCACGCCGCCTGCTGTCTTAGCTTCGGCTTCGAGAGCCTCCACCACGACGCGGTCATGCAATGGCCTAAATTTCATTTGCACACTCCAATTAACGTTTGATATTAATGGGGTTATTATTTTTTGTTAGCACTCTCCCCCAAAGAGTGCTGGATATATAAGTATGACCAAAAGGGCTGTCAAGAATTTCAAACTAAAAAAATATCTTTTTTTTTAGGTGAAATATAAAAAAATTTAATTTTAGGCGAATATTCTTGCTCTGATCAGATTTAGTAATATGTAATAAAGTATCAATGTTGAATCAAAAATATTCACCAATTCTAGTGGTTAAGAACCATTTTCCACAAAAACACCTAAATTTTGTTGGGTTCTGGCTCTTGAGTTGTTGTTTAATGGTGGGATTCATGATCCTCCTCGGAGGCGCAACCAGATTAACAGAAAGTGGTTTATCAATTGTTGATTGGAACCTTTTCACTGGTCTTCTTCCGCCTACTAATCAAAATGATTGGGATGCTCTATTTTCTGCCTATAGAACCAGTCCCGAATTTTTAAAAATTAACTTTTGGATGAGTGTTGATGATTTTAAGTCTATTTATTGGCTTGAATATTTACATCGTCTTTGGGGTAGGCTCATTGGGCTAGTATTTTTATTGCCATTTCTTTATTTTTTAATACGTAGAAAAATTGGAATAAACCTTTCTTGGAAATTAAGCGGTATATTTTTATTGATCTGCCTTCAGGGTCTACTCGGTTGGTATATGGTCAAAAGTGGATTAATTGAGGAGCCTTATGTTAGCCAATACCGATTGGCAGCTCATCTCGGTCTCGCTTTTATTATTTTTGGCTTTTTGTTCTGGTATTCTTTAAAATGCTTGGACCACAAGCGACACAGATTTAAGGAGAGATGGTTGCATGTTAGTGCTTTCGCCATTGTATCCTGCATCTTTATTACGATCATTTGGGGCGCATTTGTAGCTGGCTTAGACGCAGGTCTCGCTTATAATACCTTTCCATTTATGGACGGCCATATAGTTCCTAAAGACCTTTTAAATCTATCACCATGGTGGATTAATTTCTTTGAAAATACCGCTGCAGTTCAATTTACTCACCGTTTGACCGCCGTTGGAACCGTTACATTTACGATTCTATTTTTCTTATTTTCACTAAGAACATCCATAGACGCTGCAACCTCACGTTCGATCAAACTTCTTGTAATTTTAGCAGTTGGTCAAATGGCTTTAGGCGTTGGGACTTTATTATTTGAAGTGGCAATGCCGCTTGCTTTATTGCATCAGTTTGGTGCACTTGCACTTTTTACATCTTCGATATGGGTTCTTTATCACTTACGATATTGAAAAGTATATAAGTACATAGCTTTGAAGTAGAAAACAGATTTAGTGTTTTATAATATATGGGTTCGCCCTTTCTATTAAATTTGCAATAATCTATCCTCTTGACTAAGTTAAATGGCAAATGTAGTAACGCGATCTGTGGTGATTTGAGCCCGACTGGCTTGCGGCCACTTTAAAAAAAACCGCTAAAAGGTCGGTGCCTATCAATGCTCTGGCCTTGTTGGTTGGGGCTTTTTTTATTCGGTCCTTTGACTTCTGAAATAAAATGGATAGAGCGAGAGGAAATAAATATGGCAAATAAATTAAACGAGAAAAATTGGCGACCCAAAACCCAAATGGTGCGTGGTGGCACTCAGCGCTCAATGTTTGATGAAACCAGTGAAGCAATATTCATGACTTCAGGTTTCATCTATAATAGAGCTGAAGATGCAGAAGCTGCGTTTAAAAACGAAGTCGATCGTTTTATATATTCGCGATACGGAAACCCTACAAATGAAATGTTTCAAGATCGCCTTAGCCTATTGGAGGGCGCCGAAGCATGTCGAGCAACAGCAAGCGGTATGGCCGCAGTATTTGCCTCCTTAGCTTGTCAAGTAAACGCAGGAGATCGCGTTGTGGGGTCTAGAGCCTTATTTGGCTCTTGCCAATTCATCCTAACGGAAATTCTTCCACGTTTTGGTGTTGAGGTTGAGATCGTTGATGGTGCAAGTATCGATCAGTGGTCAAAGGCTCTAAGTAAACCAACGAAAGCCGTCTTTTTTGAAACTCCATCCAATCCTGGTCTCGAAATTATAGACATAGCCGCGGTTTGCAAAATAGCACACGAGGCGGGCGCCCTAGTCATAGTGGATAATGTTTTTGCTACACCTGTTTTACAACACCCAATGAAATTGGGAGCAGATATCGTGGTATATTCTACGACCAAACACATTGACGGACAAGGTCGTACTATGGGCGGCGCCATTCTTGGGTCAGAAGAATGGATAAATAATGTTTTAAGTCCTTTCTATCGGCATACCGGGCCTTCGATGAGTCCATTTAATGGATGGCTGCTTTTAAAAGGTCTGGAAACACTTGAAATGCGAGTAAAAACACACTGCCGGAATGCGTTAGATATTGCCAAGTTTTTGGTCAAACAAAAAACTCCTACAAAAGTTCTTTATCCTGGACTGAACTCTCACCCTCAGTATGAATTGGCGACAGCACAGATGTCTGATTTTGGAACGGTGGTGTGTTTAGATTTAGATGGAAAAAAGAGTAATGCATTTCGCTTTATGGATGCTTTACAATTAATANATATCTCCAACAATCTTGGTGATACAAAGAGCCTTACTACTCATCCTGCTACGACAACACACCAGAGACTATCTGAAGATGAAAGGTCTAAATTGGGGATAACCGATGGTTTTGTACGCCTTTCAATTGGTTTAGAAGATATAGAGGACTTAAAAGAAGATATTGCCCAAGCTCTAGCAAAGGTGTAACCGAACACTTAAATTAAAATTGTTTTTGGAATAAATGAGTTTAAAAGCCTCATAGGAAGTAAAATGTATGAAGCAATAACTAGGAGTATCAGTGTTTCTGTTGAGCCAATTTTTTTAGAAGATCAGTCTTCGCCAGACGAAGATCATTATGTCTGGGCCTATCAGGTTAAAATAAAAAATAAGGGTTTGGAGGCCGTTCAGCTTCTAAACAGGCATTGGCNTATAACGGATGCCCGTGGCCAGTTACAGGAGGTTAAAGGTGAAGGGGTTGTTGGAGAGCAGCCAATGTTAAAACCTGGAGAAGCGTTTGAGTATACAAGTGGTACACCACTTGCTACCCCATCAGGAATTATGTTTGGTTCCTATGAAATGGAAACTAAAACCGGCGAAAGATTCGATATAGAAATACCAGCTTTTTCCCTTGATAGCCCCTATCAAGCCAGACAGCTGAACTAATTGGATGCCAACTTTTTNCGCCATTGANGTGTAAAAAAATAATGGCAGGAGGATATCAATTATGGATCCATTAAAACGCGTTGTAAGTAGTGGCCCTACCGAGGTTACAGAGATNCCTACTAAAGAGGATGCTGAAGCGGCGGTTCGCACGCTTCTGCTATGGGCTGGCGATGATCCTGATCGCGAAGGTCTTTTGGATACTCCGACGAGAGTTGTGAATGCATACGGAGAGTTCTTTAGTGGCTACGAATCAGATCCCACTGAAATGTTGTAGCGCACCTTTGAAGAAGTCAGTGGTTACAATGATATTGTTCTATTGCGCGATATAACCTTTCAGTCCCATTGCGAGCATCACATGGTGCCTATTATAGGAACTGCGGATGTGGCATACCTGCCTTCTAGAAAAGTTGTAGGTATTAGTAAATTAGCCCGCGTCGTGGATGCGTATGCTCGGCGATTACAAACCCAGGAAACTATGACCGCTCAAATTGCCGAGTGCATTGAAAAATCTCTTAAGCCTAGGGGTGTAGCTGTTATCATCAAAGCTCAACACCAGTGTATGACAACGCGTGGTGTTAAAAAACCAAACGTCGAAATGATTACCAGAACTTTCACAGGATCGTTTTATGATGATGTGAATATGGAACGCCGCCTCATGGAGCTCATTAATTCTTAGGTAAGACTCTAACTAAATATTCTAAAATTATTTCTGCCCATGCCTGACATTGTATCAGCTAAACCTGTATTATTATGTTACAGACCATGTATTTTAGGTTTTAGGTAATACTTATCTGCAGAGAAACACAATGATGATTGATCTCAGACCAGCCTTGTTTGTTATTGGTATTTTATTAACCACCATTGCAGTAGCAATGCTGGCACCCTTTATGATAGATCTTATAAACGGACATCAAGATTGGAAAATTTTTGCTGCGGCTGGAACTCTAACTCTATTTGTTGGTGGTGTTCTAGTCCTTACTAACCAAGCTCCAATTCGAAAACTTTCAATACAACAGGCTTTTATTTTAACGGCTGCTAGCTGGCTAGCAATCACGATGTTTGCAGCTCTGCCATTTGTTTTTTCCGAAGTCAAACTCAGTTATACGGATGCATTTTTTGAGGCGATGTCAGGAATAACGACAACTGGTTCTACAGTGATGACAGGCCTCGACAGCGCGCCCAAAGGAATTCTTTTATGGAGAGCCTTACTACAATGGCTAGGTGGCATTGGCATTATTGTAATGGCCATTGCAGTGCTGCCAATATTACGCGTGGGGGGAATGCAATTATTTAAGGTCGAAGCTTTTGAAACACAAGAAAAGGCTCTTCCACGGGCAGGCCAAATAGCTGCGTGGATTACATTTCTATATATCGGCTTAACGATCATTTGGGCTATTGGTTTATGGATTTTGGATATGGATCGCTTTCCCGCCGTGATCCATGCTATGACTACTATTGCAACCGGGGGCTATTCTACCTCTGACCAGTCCATTGCAATATTTAAAAATACATCTGTCGAAATTTTTATTACTATTGGCATGCTCGTCGGCGCTATGCCATTTTTACTTTATCTGCGTATGATCCGCGAGGGATCATTTGCTCTTACACGTGACCCACAGGTTCGCTGTTTTCTTATAATAGCATTATTTGCCTCAGCTGCCGTTATTTTTTGGCTTTGGACAACAAATAATTTTTCTTTCAATCAGGCAACCATTACTGGGATTTTCAATACGGTCTCAATAATGACTGGTACAGGTTACACCTCAGCAAATTATCAAAACTGGGGATCCTTTCCAGTAGTATTATTATTTTTACTTATGTTTGTTGGCGGTTGTGCAGGTTCAACCGCATGTGGCATTAAAGTCTTTCGCTTTCAGGTCTTATTTTCAACAATTCATTCCCAATTCCAAAAATTACTACAACCTCACGGGATTTTTGTACCACATTATAACCACCGACCTATTGCTGAAGATGTCGTCCACTCCGTGGTGAATTTCTTTTGCCTTTTTATAGCAACTTTTGCTGCTTTAGCCCTTGTTTTAGGTGCAATAGGCTTAGATTATGTTACCGCGATTACGGGGGCGGCGACAGCGATTTGTAATGTAGGGCCGGCCATGGGTCCAATTATTGGACCCTCTGGAAACTTTGCCTCCTTGCCTGACGCCGCGAAATGGATCCTATCAGCCGGTATGATTCTCGGACGCCTTGAGTTATTTACAATCCTAATCCTATTTATACCTTCTTTCTGGAAACGCTAGGTTAACCAAGGCTTAAAATATTTTCGAATTTGGTTTTCTAAAGAACGATTTAAATCTTTCATCATTGCCTCTAACATATTAAACCAAATTAGTTCTCGTTTCTCTAATGTTACCCCTTCCGCTACTGTTTGAGAATTTTTAGCTTTTGAAAAAACTGTTCCTTTAAGGACTCCCAGTGAGTCAAATATTTCGATCTTAGCAGATAACACAGCGTCATATCGCTCGGTTTGATCCCTTGTAAAAATACCTCGGATTCCGTCCCTCCTCTTTAAAGGGACTTCCACTACACTAGCATTTAGAACTGTTGCTCGAATAAAATCCGAACCACCTAAAGCGGATAGCCGATCATTAAACCAATTTTTAAGAGCAATAGAAGGTAAAATTGGAAATTCTGATTCTACATTAGGTTTTTTAAATTTTGGCTGGTATTTATTGATTACTTCAACCTTTGACACAGAAAGTGAAAGTGTCGGGAGATGTGTGTATCTTAGATCAGGAAAATTTTTCTTAGTCTTAATCGTATCACAGCCAAGAAGGAATATTAATAATAGAACTGCTAAATAATATTTTGAGATATAATTCATAGAGCTACCCTTACTAATATAAAATCTATGTCAATCTAAGAATAACTAGACTCTTTATAAAGGGCAGCGATATGATCTTCACTAAATATATATTCAACATTACAAAATTCACAATTTACACTAACCTCTCCATTAATTTTCATATTTTCAACTTCCTCCCGTGGAAAAGATGCTAGTAAATTTTTAATTTTGTCCATGGAGCACCGGCATTTCATAAATAAAGAGGAGGTANTGAAAACCCTAACACCATCTTCTGAAAATAATCGGTAGAGTATATCATGTGGATGCAATTCCGAATCCAAAAGTTCTTCATTGGTACAACTACCAAGAAAGATAACTGCTCTCCGCCAACAGTCTTCCAGCTCCGGTTTCGCCGACTCTCCTGACATACTTTGCAGTCCAGTTGAGGCTAATTTCTGTAACATCAATCCACCACCTCGCCAATTGGAACCACCTTTCCCTTGGCTTTTTGAGACCACGACTTTAAGCACCGCATCAATTTGTGCTGATTGACTGAGATATTTTTGGGCACACTCACTTAGTGTTGCCCCCTCCAATTCAATTACACCCTGATAGGGGTCGCTTCCCGGGCCCTGATCAACGCTCAAAACAAAATACCCATTGCCCAAAAATTTAGAAACGCTATTTTGGGGACCTCTCGATAATTCTTTACTTAATTCTTCTAATTTCTCTGAGTCAAATTTTGCTAACCCACGCATCGCACCTTCATTTGTTACATCTACCATTAGCATTGTAACTACCCCGTCACTCTTAATTTGAATGGATAAGACGCCTTTGAACTTCAATATTCCAGCCATAAGCCCAGCAATAACTTGAATTTCACCGAGAAGAACCGCTACCTCATGCGGATAATCCTTCGTTTTAAGAATTTTATTGATGGTATCACCTAATCGAACCAATCGGCCCTGAGCTACTTTGTTCTCCAGTTGGAACCTTTGTACATAATCATCGGGTGTAGGGCGATGACTCAACCCAAACACCAAACGAGAATAGCTTTTTGGGCGTGTAAACGATTTTCCGCTTCATCCCAGACAACAGATTGAGAACCATCTATAACATCGCTAGTAACTTCTTCACCGCGATGGGCAGGCAAACAATGCATAAAAATTGCATCCGCATCAGCATTAGCCATTAACTTATCAGTTACTCGATATGGCTCCAATAGCTTCTTTCTTCTATGGTTTTTGGTACTACCCATAGAGAACCAAGTATCGGTTACAACGCAATCAGCGCCACTCACCGCCTCTACCGGATCCACGGTCTCTATAATGGTATTTCCGTTTTCAGATACATTTTCAATTTCCGACCGTGGGACAGAAAGACTAGAAGGGCAGGCTAGCGTTAACTTAAAATTAAATTTTACGGCAGCATGTATCCATGAAACCGCCATATTATTTCCATCACCGACCCAAGCAATTGAACGGCCTTCTATGTTTTCCTTATGTTCTTCAAAGGTCATCACATCAGCCATGAGCTGACAGGGGTGTGAGCGATCCGTAAGAGCGTTAATAACCGGCACTTGAGCGTTATTCGCCAATTCAGTAATTTTCTCATGATTACTTGTTCGTAACATAATGGCATCGACGTAACGACTTAGTACACGTGCAGTATCGGCAATTGTTTCGCCTCTACCAATTTGCATTTCATCATGGCTTAACACCACCGTCTCTCCTCCGAGTTGTTTCATAGCAACTTCGAAGGACACACGAGTTCGTGTGGATGGTTTCTCAAAAATCATAGCCAAGGTCTTGCCTTTCAAAGACCGAGATTTCTCGCTCTGATGTTTAAAAATCCGACCCTGTTCTATAATTCGCCTCAATTCTTTAGCATCA
Organism: Rhodospirillaceae bacterium; assembly: GCA_002719885.1. GTDB lineage: Bacteria > Pseudomonadota > Alphaproteobacteria > MPNO01 > UBA2964 > UBA2964. The sequence goes on from PBFH01000001.1 coordinate 19,302, forward strand.
ATTTGATCAAGGTCTAAAAAATGTTTCACCTTCATTCTGACAAGATCCTTTCACAGGCACGTGTCATCATCTTAATACATTCGTCGATATGATTTTCATTAATAATCAAAGGTGGCAATAATCTCATGACGTTGTCACCTGCTGGGACAGTGAGCAAACCTTCCTTACGACAAGCTTCAACGAAATCCGCAACGGGCATAATACATTTAAGCCCAATCATCAGTCCACAACCTCTAACAGTTTCGATAATTCCAGAATTTGTTTTTGAAAATTTAACCAAATGGTCAAACAATAATTTTCCACAATTTCGGATATTATCCAGAAACCCGTCCTCCGCCATTATATCAATCACTTCATTCGCCACTGCCATGGAAAGTGGGTTGCCGCCAAAGGTACTGCCATGTGTTCCCGGCGTAATTCCTACAGCTGCTTTCTCGGTTGCAAGGCAAGCCGCAACGGGAATTCCACCCCCTAAACCTTTTGCAAGCGACATTACATCAGGTTTGACACCAAAATTTTCATAGGCAAAAAGTTTACCTGTTCGACCAACACCTGTTTGCACCTCATCAAAAAATAGCAACAAGTCGTACTCATCACAAAGTTTACGTAAACTCTCTAAAAATTCTTGAGTGGAGGGTCGGACTCCACCCTCACCCTGAATGGGCTCTACAATAATACCAGCTGTCTGATCTGTTATTTTATCACGCAGTGTTTGAATATTTCCAAAAGACGCTTGGTCAAACCCATCCGGCATAGGACCAAAACCAGATACATGTGCTCTATTCTTTGCAGCCGCAATCGTTGATAAGGTTCGTCCATGAAAACTGCCGTCAAATGATATGATTCTATATCTCTCAGAGTGCCCGATATCAGAGTGATATTTTCTTATAAGTTTTATTCCTGCTTCAACAGACTCCGCACCAGAATTGCAAAAGAAAACTGTATCTGCAAAGCTCGCAGACACCAATTTTCGCGCTAGCTCCTCTTGTTCAGGTATTTTGTAAAGATTGGAAACATGCCATAGTTTTTTGCTTTGATCAGCTAATGCCTTGACTAACCTTGGGTGTTTATGTCCCAACGCGTTAACAGCTATCCCGGAAGCAAAATCTAAATAGCGGTCTCCATTGGTAGAAAATAGATATACTCCTTCTCCGTATTCGAAAGCTATATCTGTTCGACCATAACTAGGCATTACAACTGGTGTCACAATTATACTCCTAAAACTTTGGGACAATATTAAATTTACAAAAAACACCGGTAGGAACTATGTTGCAGTAAAGTCAATGTCAATAATCAACTCACCGCCTGACAAACACCTAACTTAACCAACTATCCCAATTAGCTCTTTAGTTTATAGCCCGTAGATACCATTCGAAGGCATATAATCCAGAGTAGGATATTTATCACTAAAAGCAACGTAATGCCCAGAATTAACGTGGCATCTGATTGGCCTAAAAATCCAAAACGAAACCCATCTATCATAAAAAAAAATGGATTAAACATTACTACATCTCTCCAAAATTCGGGCAGACGTTCAATCGAATAAAACGTACCCGACAAAAATGACAGCGGAGTAATNATAAAATTACTAATCGACGCTTGATGATCAAACTTTTCGGCAACTATTCCGGTCATTAATCCAACCATCGAGAGAATTGAGGCAGATGACACAAGATAAAAAATTATTACCCAAATATTATATATCTTGAATGGAACAAAGATCCATAAGGCAAAGCCAACACACAAAGCCACCAATATACCACGAACAATGCCCCCCAATACAAACCCAATTATAAATTCACTTGGCGACAGCGGCGGCATTAACATATCCACTATATTACCTTGAATTTTTGATATCATTACAGAACTGACTGTGTTTGCGAATGCATTTTGTATTACCGCCATCATTATTAAGCCAGGAGCCAAAAACTGTACAAAGGGAACACCACCAATTGATTGAACCGCCCGACCCAGAGCCAGACTGAAAATAGCTAGAAACAATAAAGTAGTAATCGTTGGAGCTAACAGGGTTTGTAGCCCCACTTTCAAAAATCTTTGNATTTCTTTCCCTATGTGGGTTCTGAGCCCAATCCAGTTTATAGGGTTTAAATTACGTGGTGATATTAATTGCATAGTTATTTTGATATAGTTTTAATCGCCGTCAATGAGATCAGATCCATTTGAGTCAAGGGTGGGAGCGGCAGTTGATTTTATTCGTGAAGTTTTTTCTTCCTCTTTTATTTTCGGTGAATTATTCGAACCCTCAACCTGCATAACTCGCGCAGGAGGAGCAGTACCCGACAAGTCTTCACCAAAATAAATTGTACGATGTGGGAACGGCATCTCAATGCCAAGTTCGTCGAAACGCTTCTTAATCCGTCGGTTAAATTCTCGACCAACTATCCATTGTTTTGCTGGTTTTGTTGTAATACGAGCCTTGATAACCACCGCATTATCACCAAAACTATCAACTCCAAGAACTTCCAATGGCTCCAATATTAATTCGCTGTAATGNGCATCTTTAAGGAGCTCCTCCCCTAATTCATAGAGCACTTCAATGACATGGTCTGTATTTTCCCGATAGGCAATACCTATATCAAAAATATATCGTGAAAAATCTTTTGTTAGATTTTCCAAGGTTGTTACCTCGCTAAAAGGAATGACGTGTACGGTTCCCCCTAAATCCCGAAGCTGGATAGTTCGTAATGTTAATTTTTCAACAATCCCAGAATGGTCACCCACCTTCACCAAGTGGCCAACGGATATATGATCTTCGATGAGCATAAATAGCCCCGTGATTATATCCTTAACAAGTGTTTGTGCTCCAAAACCTACAGCTAGACCAATAACACCTGCGCCTGCCAAGAGTGGNCCGATATTTAAACCTAGTTCTGAAAGGGTAACTAATGTAACGAGTGTAACTAGAGCAACTAAAATAGCTGTGCGCAGCAAAGGTAATAAAGTTTTAGCACGCGTCGAAGTGTCTCCATCAATCCGAGATAAATATCGTTCGACCGTAGCACTAGTGAGTTCCCAGATTGCAACCGAAATTGCCAATAAAAGAATAACAGTAGCACAACTGGCAGTTACTCGTTGCCCAAAAGGTGTACGCAGCATATCAAAAGCATTGAGACCCCAGGATTCAAAGATGGCAATAATTACTACTATTCCAACAATAATTGCACAAATCTTCATAAGAATTGGTTGGTATCTATTGGCTCGGGCTTCTAAACCAGGGTAGCGTGTTTTCACCTCTGGTTTGAGATAAAAAACCCTCCGGACTGTTCGTTTAATTCCTAACAAAAATAATTGGCCGGCTATCACGATTACAATTGTTAAGATTGTTGATTCAAGTAATTTTGTAAAACCATCTTCAACTGAAAGAGCCCAAACTAGGTACATCGCTACGACATAAATGACAGCGGGCACATGCCAAACTTCGGCTACTCGATCCCAAAAATACCTTTTTTCTTTGGTGTTTGCTTTTTTATTTTGGAATAAATTTGTAAATAAATTCCGATTTTGCAAAATAAAGACGATGAGAATCAAAGCTATGATGAAACCGATAATTTTTAGGAAAGCTTCCACACCATCTTGGGGTAATCCCAAGATCTGTGAAATTTGGACAAATGCAACTCCATAAACTGTCAATTCTGAAATACGTCTTATCCAAATAAACAGATAATTTGCATCAACATCCTTAATAGGTATCAATCGAAGAGAACCCACTGAAGGAACAAGAAGCATTCTTGCAAATGCCATAATAAGACGGACTATTACGTTTGCTATAATTAATGCTGTGACAACTTGTTTAGTAAGAGTTCCGGGGTCAGAAAATATCAGTATTAAATAGCTACCCCCTATAAAACCAAATATGGGTATCACATCTAGAACCGTTCGACTTACAAGAGAAGAAACTTGAACCCACCAGCCATCAATTTCCTTTGTTTCTAACTGCTTTCGAGGCTTTTCTATGATGGTTCTGAATAATTTCTCTATTAAGAATCCGATTGTAATGGATAAAAAAACTTTCCAAATAATATTGATCCAACTAGAGCGTTTTATAGGATTTGAAATCTGTTGTTTAAACCAATTGAATATGTTTGGTAGGTCTAGTATAGCCTTAGCCCCTGACACAATTTCGCTTGCAAGGGACTCGATGCGTTGTGTTAGAAAGTTAATACCTCCAACTCCGATACCAACTGGGGTATCACGAGTTGCTTCAACTTTGGAATTTACGGCTAATAAAGTTTCCAAGGTACTGATTAATTTTTGCCGCTCTTTATCATTTTTTAGAGTATCTACTATTGCCGTTAATCTGGCTTTTTCAGTGGTCGATAGATTTTCTTGTGCGAGGATTGTACTGGGTTGTGCGAACGCTACACTGCTAAGTTCCAAAGTGACAAAAACTAATAAGCAAAGGAAATATTTAAAATTTGAGCTTCTCATAAAACAGCCATAAATGTTCAATAGCTTAACTTTCCAAGTAATCTACATTACGAAGTATATTCTTTATATAGTACCAACACCATTGGTTACAGAACTTATAAGATAGATGCCATACCGTTGTTGTGAACTAAACGTTCCGATATGATGATTAACAATTTTTCGTTGTCTTGAAAGGAAAGAAACAGTGGGAGAATTTGCAGTCGGGCAATCCGTAGCGAGACAAGAAGATCCGCGTCTATTGACTGGAGGGGGCGAATTCCTAGATGACATAAATTTACGTGACCAAGTATGGGGTTATGTCCTGCGTTCCCCCTACGCAATGGCTGATATTATTTCAATTAGCACGTCAAAAGCAGAAAAAGCTCTAGGTGTGTTACGGATATTAACCGGAAAAGAATGGGCTTCGGAAGGCTTTGGGAGTCTTCCGTGTGAAGATGCTAATAAAACGAAAAAAGATGGCTCGCCTATGTATCATCCGCATTGGCCGGCTCTTGTCGAAGACCGAGTTCGTCTAGTTGGTGATTGCGTTGCATTTATAGTTGCCGAAACAAAAAGTCAGGCACGCGACGCTGCCGAATTAATAGAGGTTGAGTATAGACCTTTAACCTCAGTCACAGATGTAGAACACGCTATATCTGATACNGCTCCCGCAATTTGGCCTGATTGTCCGGACAATATATCTTTTTTCCAAGAAAAGGGGGATTCATTAGCAGTTAATAAAGCGTTCAAAGAAGCGGAATATATCATTCAAGAAAAAATGATCGTAAATCGTATAACTGCCGTAGCCATGGAGCCTCGTGGCTGTCTTGGCTATTATAATAAACGTCAAGATCGATATACACTCCATACTGGTTTACAAAATCCACACCCACTTAGGTTTCAGTTAGCGCAGCAAATTTTTAATATTCCTGAAACTAGCATTCGAATAATACCAGGGGACGTGGGAGGAAGTTTTGGGATGCGCGGTGGCACATATAACGAGTTGCCGCTTGTTCTTTGGGCCTCNCGCTTGGTAGGTCGTCCCGTAAAGTGGGTTTCTGANNGNTCAGAAGGTTTTATGTCTGATACCCATGGCCGGGATAATGTTACCGAAATAGCCTTAGCTATTGATAAGCACGGACATTTTTTAGCATTACAAGTTAAAACATTAGCTAGCATGGGTGCTTACCTCGCTATTCGTGGGCCACGCCCACCAACCAATAATTTGGGCACTCTGGCCGGGATATATAAGACACCAGCGGTGCATGTTGAAGTGACGGGTGTATTTACCAATAACTGTTCGACTAACCCCTATAGAGGTGCTGGGGCGCCTGAAGCTGCCTATGTGGGTGAAAGATTAATTGACTTGGCAGCGCTTAAATTGAACATGGATCCTGCAGAAATTCGACAAATCAATACAGTCAAGCCAGATCAAATGCCCTGGACCAATGCACTTGGATTTAAATATGATTGTGGTGATTTTCCCGGAAACATGAAAAAAGCTCTGGCGGCGATCGACTACGAAAATTTTGAATCTCGACGCGAGATTGCTTTAAAAAGAGGGATGTATAGAGGTCTTGGAATTTCTAACACCGTTAAAAAAACCTCTACGCCTAACTTGGAATCTAGTAGTATCCGTTTTGATCCATCCGGAACAGTCACACTAATTATGGGTACAATTAGCCACGGGCAGGGACACGAAACTGTTTTTAAGCAAATCGTTTGCGACCGCCTTGGGTTAGACCCCTCTCAGATTCGATATGTTCAAGGTGATACCGATATTGTCACCTACGGGAGAGGTACCTTTAATTCTCGATCAATGTCAATTGGTGGATCCGCGGTATCTCTCGCTTGTGAAAAAACAATCGAAAAGGGGAAAAAAATTGCAGCGTACGTTATGGAGGCAGCGGAAACGGATATCGAATTTAGGGAAGGGGCCTTTTCCGTCGCTGGAACCGATAGAACTATCGGCCTTTTAGATGTGGCAAAAGCCTCTTTTAATCCATCAGTGCTGCCCGCTGAAATAGAACCTGGCTTGAATGAGATTGGTACCTACACTCCCCAGTACTGGAACTGGCCCACTGGCGTTCAAATATGTGAATTAGAGATTGATCCAGATACAGGGTCAACCGAAATAGTCGCATTTGTTTGTGTGGACGATGTCGGAACAGTCATCAACCCTTTGCTTCTTAAAGCTCAGATGCATGGCGGAATCATACAAGGGATTGGGCAAGCTTTGATGGAGGATATTGTTTATGATAAAGACGGACAGCTTATTTCCGGCTCGCTAATGGATTATTGTTTACCACGCGCAGATGGTATGTGTTTTATGGAAATTATAAGTGCTCCTGTACCTACATCTTCTAATTTGATCGGCGCCAAGGGTGGCGGGGAATCAGGTCCCACGGGTGCGTTACCCGCAACAATAAATGCTGTAGTAAACGCACTCAACCCGCTTGGTATTACACACATCGATATGCCGGCAACACCCCACCGAATCTGGCAAACAATCCAGAATGCAAAGTCAGCAAAAAATTAAAACATCTTTAACTCACTAGCAAAGGGGAGAAAAAATTGGTGAACCCATCGATAGCAGGTAAGGTTTGCATTGTGACCGGGGGCAGCCGAGGTCTAGGAAAAGCAATGACCCTTGCACTTACTAGTGCTGGAGCCAAAGTCGTTGCTCCAAGCCATATCCCGGATGATATTCCTATAATTGAGACCGAAGTTGCAAAAACAAAGGGTAATAGTGGTGGGGAAGTACACGCTATGGCTACAGACCTTCGTAGTGCGGACCAATGTGCAAACGTAATAAAAGTTGCTTTGATAAAGTTTGGGACGATCGATATGATTGTAAACAATGCTGGACTGGGAATGAGACCTTTCAGCGAGAATTTTATGACCAAACGCACAAAGTTTTGGGAAGCCGATATTGGTCAAGTTCAGACTACTTTCGATACCAACATAATGGGCCCATTCCATATGGCAACTCTTGCTGTGCCCCACATGATTAAAAAAAAGTGGGGACGAATTGTAAATGTAACCACTAGTATCGGGACGATGCAACGTAATGGTTTCTTTCCCTATGGACCATCCAAAGCGGCCCTAGAAGCTGCTTCTAACATTTGGGCAGAGGACCTCGCAGATACCGGCGTTACCTGTAATGTACTTATACCAGGTCGAGCGGCTGATACGGCTATCATGCCTGAAAAATGGCGTAAATTCGGTCGTCACCATTCAGGAAAAGAACCAGTTGATCCGGCGGTAATGGGACCGCCGATCTTATGGCTCGCATCATCAGACTCGAACAAAATAACCGGTCAGCGTTTTGAAGCTGACAAATGGGACATCTCGATTAGTCCGACAGCCGCCGCAACCGGACAAATGCAACCGACCGGGTTTAATTTACGTAATCCCGAGTAAAATTAGGAAATTTAAAACCATTATTAATACTTGAGGGATTTAAAATGGGGGAATTTGGAATAGGCCAACCGGTCCCGCGAACGGAAGACCCGCGACTGCTCCAAGGTCGCGGCCAATATGGTGATGACTTTAAATTTTCTGACGAATGTTTTGGGTATATTCTGCGATCACCGCATTCAAATGCCAAAGTTATTTCCATCAATACCGAGGCTGCGCTAGGCGCTCCCGGCATTTTGCTTGTCTTAACCGGCGACGATTGGAAAAACGCAAGTTTTGCTCCTTTCCCAATTGCGGTTCAAAGGGAACAAAGAGATGGTTCCGCTATGTTCACCGCCCCAAGGTCTGCATTATCTTCAGATAGAGTGCGTATGGTTGGGGATGAAATTGCATTTATAGTTGGAGAAACCTACGCTCAAGCAAAAGAAGCAGCTGAGCTTATTACTATAAAATACGAAATTTTGCCAAGCATAACCTCGGCTGCCGCAGCCATCGAACCAGATGCTCCAGCTATTTGGGAGGAATGTCCCAATAATGAATGTTTTTTCTTTGAACTTGGCAACAAAGAAAAGGTTAAAGAAGCTACAGAAAAGGCACATCACGTAACCAAAATAGACTATTATATAAACCGAATTTCCGCCAATGCTATGGAGCCAAGAGTATCCATTGGAATTTACGCTGAAAGATTTGACCGATACACCCTTTATACAAGTACGCAGAGTGTGCATGGCATTCGCGACCACGTCTCATCTGTCCTGAAAATCCCCCCATCCAAGATCCGCGTCATCGCTGGGGATGTTGGGGGGGCTTTTGGCATGAAAGGTGATATTTATCATGATCAAATCCTAGTCCTTTGGGCCTCAAAGCTTTTAGGAAGACCAGTAAGGTGGGTAGCAGACCGGACCGAGTCACTTATGTCGGACAATCACGCTCGCGACAATCACGTCACAGCTGAATTGGCTCTGGACAAAGATGCAAAATTTTTAGCTTTCAAAGTAAATACTATAGCTAATCTTGGAGCATACCTCGGATCAATGACACCCCACTCCATGACAAATAACCTCGGTGGCTTAGCCGGGGTATACACTACTCCCTACATTTATACATCAGTTTCAGGGGTTTTCACTAATACTAATTGGGTGGGACCATATCGGGGTGCTGGCCGGCCAGAAGCTAGTTTAGCCATTGAAAAAGCAATTGATCGGGCCGCAAATGAGTTGGGAATTGACCGAGTGGAAATAAGGAAACGTAACTTGATCCCCGTTAAATCCATGCCTTATCAGACCGGATTAATTTTTAATTATGACTCTGGGGATTTTCCAAACATTCTTAACAAGGCGGCAGAGTTTGCAAATTACGATGGTTTTGAAACACGGCGAAATCAAGCTGCCCAGAGAGGAAAATTACGAGGAATCGGCATCGCATTTGCAATTGAACAATCTGCAGCCCCAATTGAAGAATTCGCCGAGATACGTTTCGATCCATCTGGTCACTGCACTATAGTGATGGGAACCTTGGCCCAAGGTCAAGGACATGAAATTACTTTTAAGCAACTTATCAATGAAATGCTTGGTATTGAGCTAAAAAAAATTACCCTGTTACAAGGGGATACGGATATTGTAGCACACGGCCGAGGTACATTTGGCTCAAGGTCTGCTGGTAATGGAGGCGGAGCCCTAAGGCTAGCAAGTGACAGAATTATCGAACGTGGAAAAAAAATTGCCGGACATCTATTGGAAGCGGCTGAGACCGACATCAAGTTTCAAAATGGTAGATTTTTGATCGATGGAACCGACCAATCTGTCAGTATTGAAGAGGTTGCTAAAACCGCCTATTCACCATTGACATTACCTTTAGAAATTGAGCCTACTCTTNTTGCTTCGGCTGCNTTTAAACCCAGTGCGCCTACTTTTCCCAACGGCTGTCACTTTTGTGAGGTGGAAGTCGATCCAGAGACCGGTGTCACGGAAATCCAAACATATATTGTAGTCGACGATGTAGGAACCATAATCAACCCCATGCTGTTAGAAGGACAAATCCACGGAGGCATTAGTCAGGGGTTAGGGCAAGCTATTTGTGAAGACCTAAATTATGATCCAGAAAATGGACAATTGATATCCGCATCATTTTTAGATTACTGCATGCCTCGAGCGGATAATATGTGTTCAATTAAAGTTATCCCGGCGGGCGTTCCNTCACCGNCCAATCCTCTAGGAATAAAAGGCGCCGGCGAAGCCGGTTGTGTAGGAGCTCTACCTTGTATTCAAAGTGCGCTGATTGACGCTTTGAAACATTTGGGCATAAACGACATTCCTATGCCGGCGACGCCATTTAAACTTTGGAATTTACTTTCACAGGACCATAAAACTTAGATTTTTAGATTTCTAGAGCACAAGTTCTAAAACCCGCTATAACATCTCGGCGGTCACAAGTATAAAAATTACGGAATGTATTCCAAATAATTCTATCACGAGTAGCCCACGACCCNCCCCGCAAAACCGCATGTTTACCGTCAAACCAGGGTCTAGAATAATCCTCATATGGATCGGAGACGAACCCCTCGAAAGGCGAAAAAACCGATTGCGTCCATTCCCAGACATTTCCNAACATTTGCCGACAACCATAGGCACTATCACCCTGAGGGAATGCTGCGACATCTACTGGTCCACCAAATCTCCCATCAAGATTGGCATGTTCTGCTTTGGCTGGTTTATTTCCCCAAGGATACCGGTTTTTGGGGCCACCAAGGTAATCAGAGTTAATTTGAGGAATACGTGAAGCCGCGACTTCCCATTCTCCTTCCCAAGGCAAGCGCCTAGAAGCCCACTTACACCAAGCCTGAGCCTCATACCAGCAGACGTGCACCACAGGTTGGTTTTCTGGAAGCAATTTCAGCTGATTATAGGTTTTAACAAACCAATCACCATCAACCTTTCTCCAATAAACTGGTTTCTCAGCATTCACATAATTTCTCCACTGCCAACCTGCTTTTGTCCAGAACTCTTCACGTTGATAACCATCAGCTTCCACAAATTCTCTAAACTCTGCATTAGTTACGGGTGCTCTTGAAATTGAGAATGGTTTAACTTCATAGCCTTGTCCCCATTTTTCGTTGTCCATAAAATATGGAGCCTTTGGCGATGTTCCAAGCATATGGATGCCCCCAGGAATTTGAACATCACCGAGGTAGGATCCCGACCCCAAAAAATCTGAGGGGATTTCCTCAGCAAAGATCGGTGCCGGATACCCTAGTGTTTGACGGGTATAAGTAAATGCTTCGTCATGCATATCTTCATGAAAAACAACAAGTTGTATAAAATAAGAATTCTCAGCAGACGCGCATTCAGCTGATCCCAGCCGTTCTATAATTGATTCTCTTACATTTTCTCGATATTTCATTGTCGCCTCACGGCTAGGCAGAGCAAGATCCCAACGTGTGTTATGAGCCACGGCCATTGAATCATACAAATCATCTACATTTTTAATAATTGGATTACGATGATCCCTATCACGTAAAATAAATTTTTCACAGAACCAACCAATATGTCCAATTTCCCAAAGCATAGGATTAATAATGCTCATGCGAGGACCCATTAACTGTTGATCATTAAGATCCATGGTGAGATCCATAGTCCTTGCATCAGCGTCGCGGACAATCTCTTCTAGATAGCGGCTTGAAACAGTTTGTACTTTAGGAAACTTTGACATAACTCTTTGAGAATAATGCATACATAACAAAAAAAACAATTTACTTAATTTGAATTAGTGATTTTTATCACTCATAATTGACCAAGCGGATGGACGATACTGCCAACCTATGGGATAAGGGTTGCTGAAAAGACATTCTGAAAATGATAAAAGAAAGGACAATACTGTGGAATTCGAAAACTCATTCGAAGTTCCCGTACCATTGAATGAGGCATGGGACATTTTGATGGATATCGAGAGAATTGCACCCTGCGTGCCGGGTGCCGAACTTACAGAAATAATTGATGAAAAAACCTATAAAGGTAAAATTTCTGTCAAATTAGGGCCAGTTGCCCTGATATTTAACGGACAGACTACTTTTGAGGAACTGGATAAAGAAAATCACAGCGCAAGGTTAAAAGCGCAGGGAACAGACTCTAAAGGTCGTGGCGGGGCACATGCTAATGTCACATTTTACATGGAACCCTCCGACAAAAATACTAAAATTATCATTAGTACAAATTTGCAGCTTTCCGGCGCAGTCGCACAATATGGGCGCGGTGTTGGGATGATACAGGATTTATCCCAGCAAATTGTCGGTCAATTTGCAAACAATTTAGCGAAGGATGTTATTAGCCCAACTACAGGGGTAGATGGTGATTCATCTTCCGTATCAACATCGAAAGACACAACTACAAATCAAGAACCTAAGGCCAATGCCCCTGTGCAAATGGGAAGTTTAGGACTTCGCGTTCTTTGGAACGCTATTAAGAGGTTGTTTGGTATCAAGTAATTTAAATTAATACTCAATGCATTGAAGCTTTAACAACTTTATTTTCACCTTTACGAGATTTTATCACCGTCGGTCCTGCTTGATGATGAATTAATTTCCATAAGCTACCTTCACGACAAAATAAATTGGTGGCAACCAAAGTTCCTTCATGCATTTCTTCTAGACAAATTACACTAGCGGTTTCACCAAAAATATTTACTTTTTCATCAGTACATTTAATTTGGGGTGCCCCCGGACTAGATAAAATAACGGTCCAGCTTTTTATGATTTCATCACGATCAAAAACTGGCTCCCACCCAGGGTGGATGCATGAAACAGGAACTTCTTTGGACCAAAGGTCATTCATAGCTTCCACATCATGGTCCGCAAACGCTCTATAAAAGGCCTCATTTGCAAATAATATTGTGTCTTGTTCTAACAAAATTTTTACCCACTAATTTTAAACCAGCTTGTAATGCTTAAAAAAATAACTTGTTTTATTGCTGAATACAGTAAAATTATGCTCTGCACTGCCTATCCCTTTAAATCATCTCACCTAGATCTTCCTTAATGCAAAAGAGTTCTCTGCATAATGATTTTTCCAAATTTAGAGGATGGCGCTTTATGCGAAACTCTTATGACATACTGACGCAATTTTTTTATACCCCTAAATGATTTATATTTCTTCGGAATTTATTTTAGATTTTTTTTGATGGGGACCGACCCCGTCTGTGCCTAAGGACCTAAATTTTGCCCGGGTCCGATCTTTTCTTTTAGCCAATCAACATTTAAGTCCAAACACAACGGCAACAAACCAAAAAAAAAATTGATTCTTCCACAAAAGAACTACTAAAAACCTTGTTTTTAATCGCTATCGATATACTACACCCGAATTTAATAAACTTTAGTAATCTATGTATTATCTATAAATAAAGTATAATTGCTGCACAGCGTGATGATTGAGCTGAGGTGCTGAGTGAATATGCTGCAAATAATTACAAAAGGTGTTGCTTACAATGTCTAATCCAAAGATGATCAAAACAACCTGTGGAATCGACAAATATCACCAATTACGAAAAAACAACTCTTTGTGGGGTAAATTTAGACTTTTCTGGTTCGTCGCGATTGCCACTCTGAGAGATTTTAATAAATAATTACGAACATTAGCATTCCAAGACCTACCTTTTTTACGCACACAACCCATGATTTCCCCTCTCACTGTGTCAAAACTGCATTTCTGTGAGATCAGACTGCAATCACGAACGGATACGTATCTGAACTTATTGAAAGAAAAGTGGCGCGCCCGGGAAGATTCGAACTCCCGACCCCTAGATTCGTAGTCTAGTGCTCTATCCAGCTGAGCTACGGGCGCATT
>PBFH01000002.1 GCA_002719885.1 Rhodospirillaceae bacterium
CTTCGAGCATTACGGTTAATTTCCGGTGTGCCGCGTATGCGGAGGGTGGTAGAAGCTTTATTAAGTGCCGTGCCAGGAATTGGAGCTGTTGCTGCATTATTAGTTCTAGTTTTTTATGTTTTTGCGGTGATTGCTACCAAACTATTCGGCGGAGAGTTTCCACAATGGTTCGGTACAATCGGAGAATCAATGTTTTCTCTCTTCCAAATTATGACGCTTGAGAGTTGGTCAATGGGTATTGTTCGGCCCGTTATGGAACAATTTCCCTATGCTTGGTCATTCTTTGTAGTGTTTATTATAATTTCGAGTTTTACAGTCCTGAATCTATTTATCGCGATCATCGTCGATTCCATGCAAACCCTGAATGCGGATGGTCAAGAACGAACAGTGGAGCGTATAGGAATAGTTCTTGATGAGGATACTCAAAAAGTTTCTGATGAAATTTCACAGTTAAGAGCTGAAATTCGTGAATTGAGATCGGAGGTGACCCGGGATAGGTCTTAAGAATCTTTGCTGCCCGTTTCATCAATTGAAGAGCGGCTTAATTCCTCGTTTTGTTTTCTTTTAAAAGATAAGTAAGAGAAAGGAATTGAAACTGCAAAAGCAATGGTAAGCGCTGATAAAGATAACCAAGGTTCGGTAACCAATGCCGCAGCGAACAAAGCTACACCAGCAAGTGAAACGGTAACCAAGTTTTTAGAAACTCGGATACGTTTAAAAGAATAAGTTGGTATTGGGGCTATCATCATTGCGGAAATCATTACTGTCCAGGGTAAATTAAGCCACGCTGATTGCAAAAAATGCCATTTTGTTTCTACACTGAGCATTAGAGGTAATAAGATCATACCGGCGGCTGCAGGTGCAGGCACACCACTAAAGTAGCCGCCAGCCCATGGTGGTAATTCGGTATCAGCAGAAGCAACGTTAAAGCGGGCCAATCTTAAAACACAACATACAACGAAGAGAGTGGCAATTGCCCAGCCAATTCCACCGACATTATTAAGAGACCAAAAATAGATCAGCATTACCGGAGCTACACCAAAAGAAATAGAGTCAACCAGTGAGTCTAGTTGTCCGCCAAGCTCAGTTTGGCCACCCATAAGCCTCGCCATACGGCCATCTAAAGTGTCGAGCAGGGCAGCTAAACCAATTAATAAGATTGATATTTCCCACTTTTGTTGTAGGCCAAATTTGATTGCTGTCAGCCCTGAGCAAAGACCAAGCATAGTTATTGCATTAGGTAAAAGGCTGTTCAGTCTTTCTCTCCGGAGTTCTTTGCGTGTGCTAGGTAAAGATTTACCCCGCAGTTTCTTTGTCATTAGCGCCACTCTCCTTTGCGATCATCTTCGCTGTCATTTAATTGGGCGATAGGAGTCTCACCACCGATAACCCGCTGTCCTGGTATCACTAAAAAACGGGTATTTTGCGGTAAATAAAT
The DNA here is from genome assembly GCA_002719885.1 of Rhodospirillaceae bacterium. Taxonomy (GTDB): domain Bacteria; phylum Pseudomonadota; class Alphaproteobacteria; order MPNO01; family UBA2964; genus UBA2964. The sequence goes on from PBFH01000002.1 coordinate 1,439, forward strand.
GTCGACACGGCTTCCGAAACGTATCATTCCAAATCTCTCGCCAGCTCTCAGTGATTGTCCGTCGTTAATCCAGCAAATTATTCGACGAGCGATTAAGCCAGCGATTTGGACTACTGCAATATCAATTCCATTCCTATTTCTAATAAGTAAGCATTGCCTTTCATTATCTTTACTCGATTTATCTAAGGAAGCGTTGAAGAATTTTCCTGGTTTATATGCTGTTTTTATGACATCCCCATCAAGGGGGCTTCGATTAACATGACAATCAAAGACATTCATAAAAATACTTATACGACGCATTTTTTTATACTCTATTTTTAATTCTTCGGGCGGCGTACTTTCAGTGAAAGGTAGTATAATACCATCAGCAGGGCTGGTTACTAGATCTGTTTCTGTTGGNGTAACACGGTCTGGATCCCGAAAAAAGTATATACACCATCCAACCATTATAACNCCGATCCAACCGAGAAATTGGGTGATAGTGAANAAAACAANNGTGATANCGNCNAAGATGGTAATAAATAGACGTCCTTCAGGTCTAACTTTAATTTGTGGTATTTTTAACACGNNTTATCTCTTTAAATTCATTGCTATTTAGATTCCAAAATTGAAATAGGGTCACCAACCTTCAGTCCAAGGGTGCTTGCATTACCCTGATTGACCGCAATTTCAACAAGTCCGTTAGCATTTTCGTACCAAAATGCTTTTCCGATCTCTACGTTAGAGAATGTTGACGCATAGGAAAACAATTTTCCTGCGCATTTTATTTGGTCGGAACATTGTANATTGTGGGCACGNACCCCGGTCATCGCATTCCCATAATAGTCAATATAAATAATTGAGTTAAGGTCATCAGGCCAGTCAACACCCGCGAGACTTTCTAATGGCAATGTTTTCCATTCAAAACTTTTCCCGGTTGCAATCATAGCAGCTATTGGCGCAAATAGGTCACGGCCGTGAAAACTTGTTGATAGTTTATCAGGACGCCACGTAATTTCCTTGACGGAGACATTCAGGCCCCTTCTTAATACAATTGAAAAAACCCCATTATCTGGCCCAATAAATATTTTTCCATCAACATCAAGTACAATTGGAAGACGATCGCTTCCAACCCCAGGGTCAATAATACAGAGAAATATTGATTTTTTTGGGAAGCCCCTCTCTAGGGCTGCAAGAAGATATGCAGATTCCTTGGGCTGAAAAATTGGTGCATCGGAGAGTAGATTTATTATAATTTCGTCGGGAGCATGTTGAGCTAAAACAGAATTGAGCTGCCCGAGATATGGGCCGTCCCCTCCAAAATCTGTAAATAGTACAATCATTTTTAGATTTTAACATTTATTGGCTTTAGACAAAAATCTAAAGATATTTTTATAGTTAAAATTGAGTTTTTTTATAAGTCACTCATTTTTTATGTGAAAGATTTTGCAATAAGCTTTAATAAGAGCCTTGTTGACTTGATGAGTGCTGATGAGTAGGAAATCCGCAGCCATGCGAATTATAAAACAATATTTGAACTTATCTAGCTCCTGCAGAGGAGCTGCCGTCGCCTTGGGGAATTTTGATGGTATCCACATAGGCCATCAAANGGTTGTGANCGAAATAAAAANAATTGCANAAANTTTGAAAATACCATCCGCGGTTATGACNTTTGACCCNCATCCTCGTCGNTTCTTTCAACCTNNNGCNCCTCCATTNGAAATGACACCNACTCATGTAAAGTCACGTCACCTAAAATCATTAGGAGTGGATATTCATTATGTTATGCCATTTGATAAAACATTCGCTTCTTTGGTAGCTCAAGAATTCGTAGAAAAAGTTCTTGTCTCTGGATTGGGTGTGAGACATGTAGCGGCTGGTTATGATTTTGTTTTTGGCAAAGGTCGGAAGGGCGACGTAGAATTTTTGAAAAAAAGTGGTGAAGGTTGCGGTTTTGAAGTTACTCTCGTCCCCGCTGTGAAAACAGATAATGGGAAGGTATATTCTTCGACGGTAATTCGTAAACATATTGTCGAAGGAAGACCTCGTGAGGCGGCGGACAGTCTTGGAAGGGCATGGGAAATTGAAGGAGAAGTTGTCACAGGAGATCAAAGGGGCCGGCAGATGGGGTTTCCTACTGCAAATGTCAATGCCGGAGTATCTATAATGCCTAAACTTGGGGTCTATGCTGTTTGGGCGGGTGTNCCAGAAGGAAAATTAACNAAATGGTACAGGGCTGTTGTAAATGTTGGTCGTAGACCAACATTTGACGGTGAAGGTGTTACAGTTGAGACACATTTATTTAACTATTCCGGAGATCTTTATGGCAAGGTATTAAGGGTTGCTTTTATCGACTTTATTCGACCAGAGCTTAAATTTGACGGTTTAGATTCTATCAAAGCACAAATTTCGGATGATTGTCGTGCGGCACAAGAAATACTTGACGACGTGCCATTCAATGATATCACCGCGTCACTGAAATAATTTTAGCAGGACATTTGGAATGAGTGTTGATTATAAATCTACAGTCTTTTTGCCAACAACCGAATTTCCAATGCGGGGTTCATTGCCCGTGCGTGAACCGAGGACGCTGGAGCACTGGCGGAAAATAGACCTCTATCGACGTCTCAGGGAAGATTCGATTGGCCGTGAAAAATTCATACTTCATGACGGCCCTCCGTATGCAAACGGAAATTTGCATATTGGTCATGCTTTNAACAAAATATTNAAGGATGTAATTAATCGTTCACAACAAATGCTCGGTAAGGATGCCAACTATGTGCCGGGTTGGGATTGTCACGGGTTGCCAATCGAATGGAAAATTGAGGAAAAATATCGCAAAGCAGGTAAAGACAAAGATGAGGTGCCGGTTGTTGACTTTCGGCGAGAATGTAGAGAATTTGCTGATCACTGGATTAACATTCAGTCTGAGGAATTCCAGAGACTAGGGGTAATTGGGGATTGGGATAGCCCCTATACGACGATGGCGTATGCCGCTGAAGGACGGATCGTAGGGGAACTAGGAAAATTTTTGCTTAATGGAGGGCTTTTTCGCGGAGAAAAACCGGTTATGTGGTCACCGGTCGAGAAGACGGCATTAGCGGAAGCAGAAGTGGAATATCATGACCATAAATCAAATCAAATTTGGGTTCGGTTTCCAATCATTTCTACCAAAATCCAATTATTAAAGAATTGCCAAGCCGTTATATGGACTACAACTCCTTGGACTATTCCTGGTAACAGGGCAATCGCCTACGGAGATGAAATTGACTATGCTGTCGTGAAGGTCAAAAATCGGGGAGCGAACAAATTTCTTAAAGAGGGTGATACATTATTGTTAGCCCAGTCTTTGGTAAAAAAAGTCATGGAATCCTGTCATGTAAAAGATTTTGAAGTAGTTGGGAGGGTCAAAGGGAATGAATTAAGGGGGACGCTTTGTAATCACCCTCTCAATGGTAAAGGCTATGACTTTACNGTTCCTTTTTTATCAGGAGATCATGTTACTGATGACGATGGAACTGGACTCGTTCATACGGCGCCAGGACACGGGGTCGAAGATTTTATAGTAGGCCAAGAAAATGGAATAGAAGTGCCGAGAACTGTTGAAGGTAATGGATGCTTTTATTCTCATNTTCCAATTTTTGCTGGTCAACACGTTTATAAGGCAGATGAACCAGTAATGGATGCTCTCATTGAAAGAGGGGCTCTGATNGCAAGTGATACNCTTGTCCACTCCTATCCTCATAGCTGGCGCTCAAAGGCGCCATTAATTTACCGGACTACTCCTCAATGGTTTATCTCGATGGAGACAAATGATTTACGTGAGGNGGCCATTAAGGCGATTGGTGAAACAAAATTTTATCCTGCTTCTGGCCAGAATCGTTTGCATGGAATGATTGAGAACCGACCAGATTGGTGTGTATCCCGTCAACGTGCTTGGGGTGTTCCTATTACNGTTTTCGTAAATAAAGAGACTGGCGAACCCCTCAGAGATAATGAAGTAATGCACCGAATTGTCCAAGCTGTCACTACTGAAGGAGCAGATTGTTGGTTTACTAGCAATGCTTCACGCTTTCTTGGTGATAATTATGATCCAGGCCAATACGAGCAAGTTTTCGATATTTTAGATGTTTGGTTTGATTCCGGATCTACTCATAATTTCGTTCTCGAAGACCGGGAGGATNTAGAATGGCCAGCAACGCTTTATCTCGAGGGCTCTGANCAGCATCGAGGTTGGTTTCATTCATCGCTTTTGGAAGCATGTGGAACTCGTGGAACGGCACCCTATAAGGGCGTCTTGACACACGGATTTGTCCTTGCTGAGAAGGGCGTTAAAATGTCGAAATCCCAGGGCAATACTATTGCCCCCCAGGAAGTTATTAAAAATTTTGGTGCTGATATACTCAGAATATGGGTTGTGGCCTCTGATTATTCTGAAGATTTAAAAATAGGCCCTGAAATAATAAAACATCAATCGGACGCCTATCGTCGATTAAGAAATACATTCAGGTATCTTTTGGGAAACTTACATGGATTTGATAGCAAAGAGCAGATCGATTATGATCAGATGCCGGATTTAGAAAAATTTATATTACATCGTTTAGCGGAATTGGATATTTTGATTCGAGGCTGTTGTTCCAAGTATGATTTCCATACTATGTTTATAGCACTACATAATTTTTGCGTAGTAGAATTATCTGCATTCTATTTTGATATTCGAAAAGATACTCTCTATTGTGACTCTTTTGATAGTATAGAGCGAAGAGCTGCTCGGACGGTTTTAGATCGACTGTTTGCAACTCTTACAACATGGCTTGCTCCTATCATACCCTTTACTGCTGAAGAGGCATGGTTAACTCGATTTCCAGAAGAAGAAAAAAGTAGTAGCGTTCATCTCCAACAATTTGGTGTTATTCCACCTAATTGGCGTGACGATGGCCTGTCAAAAAAATGGCAACTTATTCGTAATTTGAGGAGAGTTGTAACAGGGGCTTTGGAGGTGGAACGGGCAGAAAAACGTATAGGGTCTAGCCTTAGTGCCCAAGCAATAATTTATACTTCAAATGAATATAGAATGGCTCTTGAGGGTATTCATTTAGCAGATTTGTGTATTACTTCTGCTGCGAGCTTCGTAGATGGTGATGCGCCGTCAGAAGCTTTTTCTATTTCAGATGTACCTGATGTAAAAGTTATAATAGCTCTTGCAGAGGGTCAAAAATGTAGTCGTTGTTGGAAAGTGCTGTCGGAAGTAGGCACTTTGGCAACTCATAAAGATCTTTGTAAACGATGTGTGGACGTCGTGGATGGCTTATCGGCTTCTGCTTAGGCTATGAAATCAAAAATCGACATCAATCCCAGGCATTTAGGAGCTTTAGTTGTATTCATTACAATTTTTCTAGATCAACTGAGTAAATGGTGGGTTGTCAATCTAATCATGGTGCCTCCTAAAATCATTCAAGTTACTAGCTTCTTTGATCTTGTATTAGTTTATAATCGGGGAGTTAGCTTTGGGATATTTAATAATTCTCCTGATTGGGTTGGGGTAGTCTTGATTTGTTTTGCAATTTTGATTTCAATCGGACTGGCATTTTGGATATGGCATGCAGATGGAAAACTTCTATCCTGTGCTTTAGCCCTTGTTGTTGGTGGGGCAGTGGGTAATGTTTTAGATCGCATTCAGTTTGGTGCCGTTGTTGATTTTCTTGATTTTCATGTTTGGGGATGGCATTGGCCCGCATTTAACGTTGCGGACTCTGCCATAACTATAGGTGTTGTAATGTTGATTTTGGACTCTTTGAAACCTAAATCTAAAACTCTTTGAAACTAGTATTTAAACGGTAGGGAAGTTTTTTAATGAAAAAGTTGAGCTTTTTTCCGTTCGTTAGTATGTCGATTGGATTTTTCCTTATTTTAGGGTGCGAAAATGCAAAGGAGACGATTGGGTTGACCAAACAATCCCCAGATGAGTTTGCCGTGGTCACACGGGCACCATTAAGTATACCTCCTAAATTTGATCTTAGGCCTCCTAAACCCGGAGCAGATAGGCCACAGGAAACGGCAAAAAGGTTGGAAGCTCGAAAAATTTTATTAAAGAATGCAAGTCGCAATAGAAATTCTGGAAAATATAAGTCAGTTAACTCGGATAGGTTCTCAAATGGTGAAGCCGCCTTCTTACAAAGAGCAGGTGCTTTGAATGTTGACCCTTCGATTCGAAAAATAATAAAAAAGGAGAGTAGTGGGTTAACTGAAGTTAATGAAGGGTTGTTAGGTAAAATCATTTTCTGGCGTAAGGAGGAAAAACCCGGCAGTATTATAGATGCAAAAAAAGAAGCCCAAAGGTTACGGAAGGTCACTGCGGAAGGCCAATCAATTACGAAGGGAAAGACGCCTACTATCATCCGGAAACAAAAGGGATGGCTGGAGGGGATTTTTTGATATTTAGAGATTTTATAAATTAAAATTAGAAATTTCTGCATAGAATTGAGTTATTTTATACAAAGTATAGGCAAAAGAAAGAAGTTGGGAAAAATAAAATGACTCCGCGACGGTTCTTATTGCCTGTTCTCAGCCTAATTATTTTATGTCAGTTTCTCACATCTAATTTACTCTCCTCGAAAATTTTTCAGCCTAAAAGTTTTCAGTTATCTAATGGTTTGCAGGTAGTTTTAATTACGAACAGGCGAGCACCGGTTGTTTCCCAAATGATGTGGTACAAGGTCGGTGCAGCAGACGAACCGCCAGGTAAGTCAGGACTTGCTCATTTTCTGGAACATTTAATGTTTAAGGGCACCCAGTCTATTTTACCAGGTGATTTTTCAAGAATCGTATCTCGAAACGGTGGACGAGACAATGCTTTTACAGGACAAGATTATACCGCTTATTTTCAAGAAGTATCGCGTAGTAAACTAGAATTAGTTATGAGCCTTGAAGCAGGTCGGATGCGTGGGCTTCTTTTAACGGATAAAGAATTTCGTGCAGAGCGTGATGTCATTCTTGAAGAACGTAGTTCGACGACTGATAACAAACCAGCATCGCAGTTATGGGAAGCTGCGCAAGCCGCATTATTTTTCAATCACCCCTATAGGAACCCAATTATTGGATGGAAAAACGAAATAAAAGACATAACGATCAAAGATGTCAGGGCATTTTATAATCGTTATTATATCCCTAATAACGCGATTTTAATTATCGCAGGGGATGTGACTATTCAGGAACTTAAGCCACTAGCGGAGAAATATTATGGTGTTATTCCCCGTGGACCAGATATTGCGCGGAATCGAAGCAAAGAGCCTGGAATATTTGCTGAGAGAAGAGTAGAAATTTCTGACAAAAGAGTTGGCTTGCCCTCTATCACAATTACATTTCAGGCTCCATCATATGCTTCTGCAAAAGACAATCGTGTTTATGCTTTGGAGGTTCTTGCCGAAATCCTTGGTGGTGGTACTACCTCATATCTTTATCGTGACCTTGTAGTTCAAGAAAAGCTAGCCTCTTCAGCTACTGCGTGGGCAAATTGTGATGCTTTAGATTATGGAACCTTTGGAATATTTGTCGCCCCACATTATGGCATATCGGTCAGCAAAGTAGAGTCTAGGTTAAAAAAAATAATTCAGGATGTGATAAAGTTTGGTATCTCAGAAAAAAGGTTGGTGCGCGCTGTAAACTCGATGGTTGCAAATTCCATTTACGCTAGAGATTCTTTAAATGCTGGCCCTAATATTATAGGAAAAGCCTTGTCGACAGGGTTGAAAATTTCGGATGTTGAGAGTTGGCCGGATAGGATAAAGGCGATAACTATTGATCAAGTCAACAAAGTTGCAAAGGAAATTTTACGACCGGAGAACTCTGTAACAGCGATTCTACGCAGGGACTAGTAACCGAATAATGATCTTTTCTCAATCAAAATATATAAGGTTTAGAAACTTTTGCATGATATTGTGTTTCTTGTTTCTTGCCTATCCAGCCTATGGGATCAAGGTTACAGAAGTTATAACTCAAAAAGGAATAAAGGCATGGTTGGTAGAAGATAAATCTGTTCCAATTATTTCCTTAAAATTCGCCTTTAAAACTGGCGGCACAGCATATGACCCCGTTGGCAAGGAGGGACTAGCTCAAACGATATCGGCAATGCTAGACGAGGGTGCCGGCAATTTAAATTCTCAAGAGTTTCAATTAAAGCTAAAAAAGACGACTGCTCGTCTTCAATTCTCGGCTACACTGGATAAATTTCGAGGTTCTTTAACTACTTTGAGCGTTAATAAACGAAAGTCTTTTCATTTACTTAGTTTGACCATAAACAAACCGCGTTTCGANTCCAAGCCCTTGAGAAGGATTAGAAGTCAACTTATATCTAATATAAAGAGAAACGCTCAAGATCCTNGCACAATTGCCTCTAAGACNTGGTATAAGGCCGCTTTTCCTAAACACCCATATGGACGAAGTAGTGACGGCAAAATAGCATCAATAAAAGGTATCAATAAACAAGATCTCCAGAATTATATGGGTCGCCATATAACCCGCAATTCTTTGTTGGTTGCAGCAGCTGGGGATATTACACCAAAGGAATTGAGTGTATACCTAGATTGGATTTTCGGTAATCTACCTTTAAAGGGTAAATCACAAAAGCTCGCGGATGTTATTCCAAATACTATGGGCCAGCTAATCGTTGTAGATTATAAAATACCGCAAAGCATTGTTGTGTTCGGACATGCGGCACTAAAGAGAGACCATCCCGACTGGTATATTGCTCTGGTGATGAACCACATACTTGGTGGTGGAGGNTTTTCATCCAGGTTGATGTCAGAAGTCAGAGAAAAAAGAGGTTTGGCATATTCCGTCTATAGCTATTTAAATCCTTTTGATCACTCTGCACTTTACATGGGGAAGGTGGCATCAGGTAATAAGCGCGTAAATCAGTCAATTAAAATCATTAGAGAGGAGTGGAAAAAATTCGTTCAGAATGGTGCGGCGGATTCTGAAATCATCGCAGCAAAAACATATTTAAATGGCTCCTTTCCATTACGTCTTACGTCAACTCGGGGAATCGCAAGTCTTCTACTTGCCATGCAGATTAACAACCTCGGTAGACATTATTTAGAGAGGCGCGAGCAGTTAATTAATGATGTCTCTCAACAAGATATTAAACGTGTAGCGAAGAACATCCTGAGTGAAGAGCACTTAACTTTTGTGGTGGTTGGGCAGCCAAAGGGTATTAAATTGGTTAGCGGAAGGCAAAAAGAAAATTTTTAGAATGACCAATACACTTATATTTTTTAGCTGAAAAATCTATAATTTTGGCCTGTTTCCGTCGTTTGGATTTCTTGCATTTTCGACCATAAACTTTCGCCAAGAGATTACGCCTGCATCACTCAGAGATAATTGTTCTCTATCAGAACGAACTTCTTCTACAATTTTTTTGTCCTGATCTGAAAAAATCCAATCATGTACCCACGAGTGCCAAAGAAACCAACTAAGCCTATCAAGAATAGTAGTAATTTTTGATTTCCGCCGGTAGGCGTTCACGGAATAAAATAATGTTCTTTTTGAATCAATAGGGGTCACCCACCTGCACATAAAATAATTGCCAGACGGTCGGCCGACTAGTGTTACCGTTGGAAGTCGTGACATATGTCGGTATTTTATGCCATATAGTTTTGTTGCTTGTGATGTTTGCAGATTTAGTTCTTTACCTCGCCCGATCGGGTTTAGTTTGCGCCAAAATGCTTCTGAAGGAGGAGGAAAATTTCCTAAATTAGGATAATTCTCTTCGGATATTCCTCCACGTGCTGTGTAACCAAGACCCTTTCCGTCTTCAAGTTTAGTCGTCGTCACTTTGCTGGCAAATGGAAAGATGGGTTGAAATATTAGTTCAGGTGAGTTGCGGTGTACAAAAGGAGCATGTAAATCGTAACAAAGGTTATCATTCAAAGGTCGCCAATTACAGTTGTATGTTCTCCATGAGGCAATTGTGTGCCATTCCTGGGTATTGGATAAACATTCGGGTAGGTCTTCCTCGAGCGGGACAGCGGGCATATCACCTATAAACAACCAAATTATTCCCAAATGCTGACGAACTGGATAAGTTTTTACCCTTGCCTCCACTGATATTTTGATTTTAGGCCCTTCCATCAACTTTGCCACGCATTTTCCTGTTTCACCAGAATAAGTCCAACCGTGATATGGACATGTCAAGGTATCCGTGTGTGGATAAAGACAACTACCCTCTGATAATTTAGCTCNACGGTGAGCACATTGGTTATTTAATGCGAAAACCTGATTTTTATTGCGGAAAAGAACTATTTCTTCTCCGAGTATTCTGATTGCTTTCGGTCGGCGTATCTTCAAACGCCACGCAGCAAGTACAGGGTACCAATAATTACGGAGGCCCATCTCGGGTAACCCTGTCTTCTCATAAACATCAGCTTTAGGATTTGTTGTATTCATCGATGAGTAAATAATTTTGATTTATAGTCTATTATATCATAAAGGTGGCGAATTTAAAAAATACCTTTCNTGATCAAGTTTAGACCAATCAATAGTAATATAATATACAACCAGTTACGAAACTTATCTTCTGAGANCTTGTTTCGAATTATCCANCCAAACCACATACCTATTGCCGTTGGAATAAGGGCTAAAAATGATGCAATTAAAATTATTTCTTGTAGTCCGCCTTCCCGAAACAGTGCGAATGTCAAGATCATTCCCGTAAATAAAAATTGAATACCAATTGCTTGAANAAAAATATCCTTTTTCATTTTCAACATTTGATAATAAATTGCCACAGGTATGCCCACGGCACCCGTGGTTCCAGCCAGAAAACCAGACAACAGTCCGACAAATGGGGCGACGAATGGTATAGATTTTTCACTGATACTTAATCNAATAGTAAAAAGATTGTTAANAGAATAAATGCAGACAATTATACCGAGACCTATAAGTAAATATNTTGGATCTAGCCGGTATAACGCATAGGCGCCGATGAAAATTCCTATTACAGCNGCCAACAACATTCCCCAAAATTTCTTTATCAATGAAAGAAAATTTCCGCCCTGAATGGCTTGCAATAAATTGGTTGCTATGATCGGGATTACTAATAAGGGGATGGCTAATTCGAGNTCAATAACTATAGTCATTAATGATATAGCTGTTAAAGGCAGTCCCATCCCTACGACTCCTTTAACTACGCCCCCAACAAAGAAGGCAATACCAATTGTAATAATTACATAGGTTTCCACATTAATATCTTAAGTCAATTCTAAAAAATGTTGATAAATTGTACTACGTAGTATGTCGATGATTTTTAGGATATTTTTTAATACTCAAATTTTATCCACTAATTATTTAATTTGGTATCTTTTCATGATTCGCAAGCGTGGTTTACAGTGTATACAAAGGTTATGTCCATGACATCAATGTCTTATGATCACCANACTTATAATTGTTTTTCCGATGCTATCGGTAATAATGGACTAACCCAAGATGTCTTTGAAAATTTACTAGAGAATACTAAACCCGCGCTCGAAAAACTGAGGAGCCATTACGCTGATAAAAGTTTACCAATACTTCACTTGCCCGAACGCGTTGATGATCTGCAGCATTTATATCTCTTNGCAAATCAATATCGANAAAAATTTGCACATATNGTAGTTCTAGGTATAGGNGGTTCGTCTCTGGGTGCTAAGGCAATTTGCAAATTAGCAAAAACAAATTTTGCGCCGAGGCCTGAAATTCCTATGATGCATTTCTGGGATAATATTGATCCAGAGAGTATTACAGGGATGATGCAGGCCTTACCGCTTGAACACACCCTATTCCTTGTAATTTCAAAATCTGGAACAACAGCTGAAACATTAGCTAAATTTCTGGTGTGTCTTAAGGCCGTCAGTGATGTAGTCGATAAAAATTCTTTAACAGAACATTTTGTTGCTATCTGCGAACCGGGTGAAAATATTTTGCGCCGCCTNGCGGTCAAAAACCATATNTTAGTTCTTGACCATGACCCAGATATTGGGGGCCGTTATTCGGCCCTTTCATTAGTTGGGTTGCTGCCCGCTATGATTCTTGGTCTTGAAGTTGAAAAGGTCCGCGCAGGCGCNGCTAAAGTNCTTGATCCGGTTTTAAAAGGAGAGGAACCAANAAATATTGAAGCTGCAATTGGCGCGGCTATCTCCGCGGGATTGGCTGCTCAAAATATCAGATCTACGGTGATAATGCCTTATTCNGATAGGTTGGCAGCCTTAAGTCTNTGGTATAGGCAATTATGGGCNGAAAGCTTGGGCAAAGAAGGTAAAGGTACCACTCCAATCAATGCTCTGGGTACGGTCGATCAGCATAGCCAGCTACAACTTTACCTCGATGGCCCAGTAGATAAGATGTTTACGATTATAATGCTTAAATGTGCGGGAGAAGGNCCGTGNGTTGAACCTGCTTTGGCGAATGAAGANGNGTTAGCTTTTTTGTCAGGTAAGTCNGTCGGTGATTTAATGGAAGCTCANCAAAATGGTACNACTCAAGTTCTTATNCAAAATAAAAGACCCACNCGTATTATTACGCTAGATAAACTTGATGAGACCTCAATGGGTGCATTGATGATGCATTTTATGCTTGAAACNATTATTACCGCCNATCTTTTTTCTGTGGANCCCTTTAGCCAACCNGCTGTTGAAGAAGGTAAAAAGTTAGCGTGGCAATATTTAGCAGACCAGGANAAATAAGATGAAGATTCGTCGCTTGCCGGACANGACCATAAATCGGATCGCTGCCGGTGAAGTTGTTGAGCGCCCAGCTTCTGTGGTTAAAGAGCTAGTGGAAAATGCTATAGATGCTAAAGCAGAAAATATTGAAATTGCTATTAAAGGAGGCGGCAGAAGTTCTATAGTTGTTACTGACGACGGTATCGGGATAGAACGAGATGATCTTTCGGTCGCCATTGAACGCCATGCTACCTCCAAACTCTTAGACGATAATTTGCTCCAAATTTCTTCACTTGGTTTTCGGGGGGAGGCGTTGCCATCAATTGCTTCCGTTTCTCATCTAAAAATTGATAGCCGAGCCCATGGTGCAGAGGAAGCTTGGTCTATTGTCGTTATAGGAGGCAAAACTGAACCGATATTTCCAAGTTCGGTTGTGGCTGGAACGCGGGTCGAAATTACCGATTTATTTTTTGCAACACCCGCTAGATTAAAATTTCTGAAAACGGATCGTACAGAAACAAACCATATACTGGATATAGTTCGTCGATTGGCGATGGCCAATCCGTTAGTTAAATTTTCCTTATCAGATGAAAAAGGAAAAAGACTGGGATTTAAAGTTGATCAAGGTGATCTAATCGATACGAGATTATCACGCCTTTCTCAGGTAATGGGTCGCGATTTTGCAGATAACGCGCTACAAATTGAATCCGAGCGAGGAGGGGTCCTTTTAAGCGGTTATGCGGGTCTTCCAACTTTGAATCAGGCTTATGCGAGGTCTCAATTTTTGTTCGTAAATGGNAGGCCTGTTCGAGATGCATTATTAACNGGTGCTGTTNGGGCAGCATATCAAGATTTACTGGCGCGTAATCGTNATCCCATGGTTGCTCTTTATTTGGAAACTTCTGCGTTATTTGTAGATGTAAATGTGCATCCAATGAAAACGGAAGTCCGATTTAGAGACGCTGGTGTGGTCAGAGGTTTGATTATAGGGGCACTTAAACATGCTTTAGCCGATGCGGGACACCGTGCGTCAACAACCGTGTCGACACAAACATTAGGCGCATTCAGGGCCGGCAATGTGGGTATTCAGCACCTTTCTAAACTAAATTCATCATATAAAGGTTCAGTCAATTCTATTGCGGATTATTATGCTCCAAGGCTAGACACTGATCAATTATCTGCACCGCCGACGGAAATGCAATCAGATGTATCACCTTGTAACGAAGGCGAGATAAAATCCAACTCTTTTCCTTTGGGGGTGGCGCGTGCGCAGCTTCACGAAACCTATATTGTAGCGCAGACTAATGATGGGATAGTGATTGTAGATCAACATGCAGCCCACGAACGATTAGTTTATGAAAAAATGAAACAATCGCTAAAGACAGGTGCAGTCGCACGACAGGTTCTTTTGATACCTGAAGTTGTAGAACTAGATGAAACACAATGTCTGAATTTAGTTCAGCGGTCTGGAGAATTTTCCGAACTCGGTTTGATCTTGGAGGCGTTTGGTCATGGAGCGGTGGTGGTTCGTGAAGTACCTGCACTTCTGGGGAATACTAATATTTCTGAATTGGTTAAGGATATAGCTGATGATTTAGTTGAAGTTGGTGAAGGCTTCACATTGAAAGAGCGTTTAGAGAATGTCTGCAGCACAATGGCTTGTCATGGAAGTGTGCGTTCTGGTCGTAGATTAAACCAAGCTGAAATGGATGCAATCCTTCGACAAATGGAAGATACTCCTCATTCTGGCCAATGTAATCATGGCCGACCGACATATGTTGAATTAAACCTCGCTGATATTGAACGACTCTTCGGCCGTCGGTAATATTCTGTGGTTACATCGTAAAAGCATTGGTGAGATAATGCCCAATAAAAAGTGTCATAAAATTCAACTATCTCAGTCCACCATTGAAAATATTCTGCGAAGACGAGGGGGAAAGTTGCATGCCTATGACAATATTATCCCAAATAAAACCGCCCTCATTGTTATCGATATGCAAAATATTTGGCTTCAGGAGGGTATGGATTTTTATTCCCCATACTGTGCAGGGGTAGCCCCCGTAATTAACAAACTTTGTAAAGCAATTAGGGCGACGGGTGGGCATGTTTACTGGCTCCGTGCGATATATGGTGATGACGCACCGAAAAATTGGTCGACCTTTATGCAGTACCTTAATCCAAAGGATACTGGAGGTATGCTTCGAGGGCTAACAAATGGTAATCCATTAGCAAATATTTGGCATGGAATGGACGTCCAACCAGAAGACGTAATTATTAATAAAAATCGATTTAGTGCTTTTATACAGGGTTCATCAAACCTTGAAGAACGTCTCTCCGCTGCTGGTAAGGATACGTTAATTATCACTGGAATTACGACTGATGTATGCGTTGAGTCGACAACACGCGATGCGCATATGCTGAATTTTAAGACATTGGTGGTATCNGATGCAACTGCTACTCGTTCAGACGAGGCCCATAATGCATCGTTAAGCGCAATGTTTGGTCATTTTGCTGACGTTTTTAAAAGTGATGAAATAATTGAGATGTTGGGNTTCGAACTAATCTAAATTATAGTTTTGAGTAGGGTGTCTAATAATGATTCTCGAGGAATAGAATCTTAGTTTTTCCATATTCGCGCTGGTCTAAAATTGTAAAATTATTTAATTCTGGATTTTTTTCGGTGTTACTCATTTCAAGCACAATTATAGCATTAGTCCCAATCCAACCGTTATTGGTAAATGCTTNAATAGCAGGTTGAAGTAAATTTAATCCGTACGGTGGGTCTAAAAATATAAGCGAATGGGATTGGTTGGTTGGACCGGGATTTAGGCAATCAGCCAATATCGTATCGGTATTTTTTTTCTCTTCAAGGTCTTCGATGTTTTTACGACAGCACATCAAAGCGACTTTGTTGTTATCTATTGCCGTCAATTTTGCAGCGCCTCTTGANATAGCTTCAAGTCCCATAGCGCCTGTGCCAGAAAACCCATCTAGAACCTTTGCTTTCTCGACACAGTTACGATTGCCAAANTTTTTGCCTCCTTGAGTCAAAATATTAAATATGGCTTCACGTACCCGTTCTCTAGTTGGTCTTATATTTACACCTGGGGGTACAAATAATCGCTGTCCTCTATACTTACCACCTATAATGCGCATCAACTATTTCTCTATAAAANTTTGTGAACTTTATTTTGTGGCTTTATAACTTTTTTTTATTGTGCATTCGCATTTTTTGGAGTGAGTTTTGTGTGCTTTAGAATCGGCCGCTGGGTAATTTCCTGAACCTTGTTACGGTTTAATTCACCAAGTTTGAAAGGACCAAAAGATATTCTGATAAGCCTATTCACCTTTAAGCCAAGATGGTCCATTACTTTACGTATTTCTCGGTTTTTGCCTTCCTGAAGTGATATTGTTACCCATGAATTGTCTCCACGTTNTTTGTCNAGTTTTGCNTTAATNGGGCCGTATGTAATGTCATTTACGGTAATCCCTCTTTCTAATGAATTTAGACGGTTTTCATCAAGAGGGCCGTAAACGCGAATACGATATTGTCTCACCCAGCCTGTTGAAGGAAGCTCAATTTGACGCGCAAGCGTTCCATCATTAGTGAGTAGTAACAGGCCCTCGGAGTTTAAATCTAGCCGACCCACAAGCATAACTCGAGGTAATCTCTTGGGAAGGTTATCAAAAACTGTTGGTCGTCCTGTAGGATCTTTATTTGTCGACAAAATACCAGCAGGTTTATGATAGCGCCACAAACGGGTCGGTTCTGGTTCCGGAAGCCTTTTGCCGTCAACAATGATCAGCGATTTTTCTGATACCAATGTCGCGGGAGTCGAAATCTGCACGCCGTCGACTGTAACACGGCCTTTTGCNATCCATCTTTCTGCTTCGCGGCGGGAGCAAATNCCAACGCGAGATAGACGTTTAGAAATACGCTCTTCTTTATTGATTGTTTTGGGCATAGTCGGAGGATGCAATTAAAAAGGCGGCAAATAATTTTTTATCACCAGAGTCGATTAAAAATTCAGGATGCCATTGAACTCCAAGGCAGAATCTTTTCCCNGGAACTTCAATTCCTTCTATTACTCCATCAGGNGCAATTGCGTTTACTATAACATTACCAGAAATAGTTTTAATGGATTGATGGTGTGCACTATTCACCGACATTGAAGGCTTTCCAACGATACGATGTAACGTTGTATTATTCTTAATATTGATAGTATGACTGGCCTCGTTTCTTGGATTAGTTTGTTCATGAGTTAAGGGACTGACGATTTCATCCGGAATATGTTGAATTAGAGTTCCTCCCAATACAACGTTTAAGAGTTGTTCTCCGCCACAAATTCCTAATATTGGCAGATCTTTTTTCATTGCGCCGCGGGTAATTGCAATTTCAAATTCAGTACGCTGTTGTTTTGTGATGATAGTCCGGTGTCTTTCCTTAGTACCAAATAATTCTGGATCTAAATCAAAGGCACCACCGGTAATTACAATTCCATCAATTATTTCCAGATAATTTTTGATTGTTTCTAGTTCATGGNTTAAGNGCAGTGGAAGNCCNCCTGCCTGAAAAATGGTATCACAATAGTTTTTTCTGANGGCNTACCATGGAAANTTTGAATAACCACCGGAAGTTTCTGAGTCGAGTGTTATTCCTATAATTGGCCTTTTCATTTCATCACATTAGAATGGTCGGTGATTTCGTCAAGAAAAAGGACGCCATTTANACGTCCTTTTNATCTAATAATAGGCTTGTTTTACTTCNTAGATTTCTTTTTATTATANCCAAGGACATCAGCAGTNCTTTTGAGAATATNTTTTGGTGTTTTCATAAGTTCAGCAATATTAGCCTCTACCCGAGATCCACTTAAGTAATCTAAATCCATTTTTCGTTTTTTTGCGTCAGATAAAAAATCCGGATCTTTCATAGTTTCGTCAAAAACCTTTCTAAGAGATTTCAAACGAGCATCGGGTATTCCCGGCGGAGTACCAACTATCCTCGCCATTGCAACCGGTATAGAGAGTAATTGTGCTATAGGCTTGTAGTTTTTCGAAACGACATCGACCAACATCGGTACACCTTTTACAGCCGGGTCTGGATGAGGGTTGAGGCCGGCTTGGACGAGAGGNCTAATTTTATTAGTGCCAATCCAGTTCGGTCTGATCACATTCCAGCTTTGCCAGGAACCACCGCGCGCTTGGGCCTCTCCAGCTTCCATCGCATTTGTCATTTTGGCGGTACCACGATAGCCGGTAACAATCTTAAACTTTGTACCTATGGCAGTATTAAGAAATTTTGGGAATATATATGTTTCAGAACCTTTCCCAGAAGCAGCAACGATAATTTCTTTTTTCTTTGCATCTTCAAGCGTCTTCGCGACGTTACCCATAGCTACTACCATACTATTCAATGCTGCCATGTTACCAATCCATCTCATTTTACTCATATCAAATTTGATACCACGCGGCCTAATAAGTTGGAAAAGAGGATGTGTCCAGAAAGGAGTTATTATTGTGGTTCCATCTTTAGGGGCAACGTTATAAACATAGTTAGATGCTTTAACTCCACCCGAACCAGGCATATTTACAACGATAGCGTTTGGGTTTCCTGGTAACCTAGGACCCATATGTTGAACTAAGGTTCGCATATAAAGGTCGTAGCCTCCTCCTGGGGAAGCTCCGATGTAAAAACGTACTGTCTTCCCCTCATAGAATTTCGATACCTTATCGGCCTGTACAGGCTTCATTGTTGCGGTACCAATCGTTATTACCGCTGCTGTTAAAGATATATATTTAAAAAAATTCATTTCATCCCCCTATAAACCTAAATTCTAATTTTTAATTTTATTGCTAATTTATTTTGAGTAAATCGAAAGCGGTTTTCAATTAATAAATAAAAATTTTTCAAAGAAATAATATATATATTTCACCACTTGCATGTAGGAAGTTACAAAAGCAATAATATACTGACTGAAATAATTATCAGGATTGAATTGGCTATGGCATTCTCAAGCTGGCGAGGCATTATTGGAATTATCAAACCAACTATGAGACCGGGTGGTCTCGAAGATATGATCAGAATATTACCTGAAGGCATCGGTGTTATTCCTTTGTTCAATAATATCACTCGCGGAGATAGTGCCGAATTTAAAGAGGTAATGAAAGATTACGATGAAAAAGTCACAATCCTGGCAGAGCAGGGGTGTGATGTTATTCATCCCGAAGGGGCTCCACCTTTTATGGTTTTGGGCAATGCAGGGGAGGCAAAAAAAATACGCGGCTGGGAACGTAAACATAAAACGCAGGTCTTTACTTCAGGTACCAATCACGTGGCAGCCTTGAGGGCCTTAAAAGTTAAACGCTTCATCGGAGCNAGTTATTTCAAAGGAGAAATTAATAAAACATTTGCAAACTACTTTAAAAAAGAAGGTTTTGATGTCCTTGGAATGGAAGGTATCGATGTCCCCTTTAACAAGGTGCAAACATTATCNTCAGAAGAAATTTATACCTTTATCAAGAAACTCGCATTAAAACACAGGCGTGCCCAAGGCATTTATATGCTGGGTACGGGCTGGAAAGCTTTAAAAGTCATCCCAATGTTAGAACAAGATCTTGGCATTCCCATTGTATTTCCAGTAACGGCTCGGGTTTGGGAATTTCAGAAAAGGTTGTCAGTAAACGAAACACGGGAGGGCTATGGTCGCCTTCTTGAAGAAATGCCGCCTATGGTGAAAATTAATACTAAAAAATAGGTATCTAAAACTAAATCCTATTAATATGATAAACTCTATTTCACGCAGTAGCCAAAATTTTATGGAAATTGCACTCTCAGAGGCAGTCGCGGCTCGNAAGCGACAGGAAGTGCCGGTCGGAGCAATAATTGTAGACAGTAATACTAGTTCGATAATTGCTGCTTCTGGTAACAGAACTGAAGAGCTCAATGATGCGACGGCACATGCAGAGTTTTTAGTTTTACGAAAAGCCTCCGAGGTTTTAGGCACCCGAAGATTAATTCACTGTGATTTATATGTGACGTTAGAGCCCTGCACAATGTGCTCCGCCGCAATTTCACTGTCGCGAATTAGGCGCTTATATTATGGTGCTGCCGATCCGAAAAGTGGAGGTGTCGAGCATGGCGGAAAATTTTTTAGCCAGTCTACTTGTCATCATCGTCCTGATGTATATGGGGGTATCAACGAGGTAAGGTCGCAAAAATTGTTAAAGGAATTTTTTCATAACAAAAGATAGGATCCAATTTTTTAATTTAAAAACTACTCAGGTTTCAAACGGCACTGAGTGCATGTGGTATTAAAATNGGTCCGTCATTTAGCTTTATCTCTCCGGTCTCAAGATTATAGGTTCGTTGTTTGAAGGTCCCAGCTTTTTGTGCTCTCACGATAAAGGCCATGCTATTCTCCGCGCCACCATGTTCTTGATGGATATCGCCTGGTGGGACGGAATCTACGTCCCCCGGACCAAGGTTATGGCAGCCTACCTGCTTAAGTTTTGCAGGCCCAACGTCTTTTGGTGCTTCATCGATTCTAGAATATCGGTACATGGTCTCGTGGCCCTCGATAAGACCATAGAGTGTCCAGACATCGCCGTGATCATGTACACTTGTAACGGAATTTGCCTTGCGCACTGTAGCATTAAAAACAAATCCGAAATCCGGGTCTTCGTAAAATAGCAAATTCTTAACCTTTGGTACTCCTTCAACTGTGAGGGGCCAAGNTTTAGAGCTTTTCTTTAATTCTTTATCGGCCAGCAATGGGCCCATTGCAAAACGGATTTTATCCCAAAGAATATCTGTATCANGANTTTGGATATACAGAGCTCTTATTTGCTCAACAAACTTTAATGCGGCAGGAAGTTGTGGTTTCTCCATTATGGCCTCTTAATTTAACCCTCCTAATTATGTACCTATTTTGGATTAATTCCTATGGTTCTTTTGTCTAATCTTTGAGGTTAGTACATTTTAATCATCGAACCCGTATTCCTTCCAACGGGCATTAACTTTATCCATATCTTCCTTATGAGGGATGACCATTGCAGGGTACCGTTCACCATTATATTGCTCCTCAGGTTCAAAATCGAGATTGACAGTCGCATCAATAAGTACCCGACACCATTTTCCGGTACCGTAAAGCATAGGATCACGATCTTTTAGACGTGTTGAAGGGTCGAGCAATGACCCCCAAGACCCGGGGAAGAATACTATATCGCCCTCATCTGCGTTCACGCGGTACGCGTAAGCCCAGTCAATCGCGCCATAATCATGAATATCAATGTCCTGATCTACCACCCAGATATGCTTATAACGAAGATGAGAAGCATTGGATCCCCAAATTGCAGCTGCAGCCTGCTTAGCTTGTCCTCTATAGGTCTGGTTCAGCTGGATGAATAAGGTAGTGCCGTTATTTGCCGGAGCGCAATGTACGTCAGTTACACCCGGGACGCCGGCGCGCTCTAATACGTTCCAGGCCACACCTGCACGCTGTACCGAACTCATAATGCTATTTTCATTTAGCATCTTGGGTAAAGTACCTTCAAGAGTGCCTCGGAATATGGGTTGATCTCTATGTGTGATAGCCGTGACTTTAGTTACATGCTTAGGGCCTTGATCACCGCCAAAATAGCCGGTGTATTCGCCAAATGGACCCTCCATTTCAAAGGTGGCCGGATCCGAGTCAATAAATCCTTCCACCACCAATTCGGCACTTGCCGGCACCATCAGATCGCTAGTTTCGCATTTAACAAGTTCCACCGGTTTGCCACGAATTGCACCCATTACATCGTACTCTGAAACACCGGTTGGGACCGGAGCGGAGGCACAAAATGGAAGACAAGGCTCCCATCCATAAACATGGGCAACTGGCATTTTCATTCCCCTGTCAGCCCATTTTTGAAAGTGAACGCCCCAGTTTTGGGCNCGCCAAAGCAATACAGGCAAGGTATCTTTTTGGCCGATCATTCCCCTGTAGATACCTAGATTATGTACACCAGTATCTGGGTCCATTGTTATGGTGGCTTGGAAAGTATTTATATATCTTCCNCCATCCTCGCGATGCCATTTCGGNACTGGAAAGTCATATAAATTTATATCNTCACCNGTGACGATATTCTCTTTTACCGGGCCAGTTGAAACTTCTGTGGGGGGCACTCTTTGACCAAGGTAATAGCGTGTAGCTTGAACCATGTCAGTGACAGGTGAATCTTTTGAAAGACCCAATGTCATCGCAATACGAGAAAAATTTGACATGCCGCCGGTGAATAGTTGGCTGCAGCGAGCGTCATCACCATTGTAGCCACTTATATTTTTAAAAAGTAAGGCGGGACCATCACCTGTACCAAATGCTTTTCGGGCAACAGTTCCTAGTTCACAATCCCAATCTACCTCAGCTTCTATTTCATTCAGTTCTCCCTCGCTTTTGAGGGCATCAATCCAAGCCCGCAGGTCTCCAAATGCTCTTGGTTGTAGTCTATTGGATACACCGCCAAAGGCATCAATATTACTATCTTTCTCGGTCATATTTTAGCTTTCCTTTTTTCCATACGGACCCGTATGGTTTTACATATTTGGACNATTGTTCTAGGTCAATCGCTGAATTAGTTTTATACAGGTTTTAATGGGTCGCCCCACTTGTCCATTCCGAGTTGTGCCCAACGATTTCGAATAGCCTCAGCGTCTTTTTCGTCGGGGTGAATAGTTGGTGGATATCGACGACCCTCTGAATCAGGCTCGTAGTCTAAGTTTATAGTACAATCGAAAAGAACTCTATGCCATTTTCCAGTNCCAAATAGATGGACATTGGAATCTCGAGCCCGAACGCTCGGGTCAAGTCCTGCTCCCCAGTTTTCAGGATAAACTACAAGGTCACCTTCGCCAGCATTGAAGCGCCATGCCATTGCCCAATCGATTGCGTCATAATCGTGCACATCAATATCGGAATCAACGACGGTGACATGTTTATACCTTACATGGGATGCTGAGTTACCCCATAATGCTGCCGCGACCTGTTTTGCCTGGCCACGATAGGTTTGTTTAATTGATACTATCGTATTAACACATGCCTGAATCGGCATACCGAAGACATCTACGACACCTGGTACCCCCGCTGATTCTAGAGCATTCCAAGCAGTTGCAGAACGCTGAATGGAACTCATGATAGGGTTTTCACCATAGCTTCCTGGAATAGCCCCTTCGACACAACCNCTCAGAATAGGTTGATCTCGATGGGTAATGCAGGTNATCTTAGCGACATGNTTGGGGGAACGATCGGGCGCGTAATAACCTGTAAATTCNGCATATGGTCCTTCNGACTCGAATGTAGACGGATCGGTTGAAATCCAACCTTCAATGACTATCTCCGCATTAGCTGGAACCTGAAGAGGTACTGTTTCACAGTCAACAAGGTCAACTGGTTCACCGCGTATTGAACCCATTATATCATATTCGGAAACTGCCCGTGGAATAGGAGCTCCTCCTGTAAACCCCATGGAAGGCTCCCAACCAATTACGAATGCAACGGGCATTTTATCACCACGTTCCATATGTTTAGCATAATGCGTGCCCCAGCCCTGCGCTCGCCATAGAAGGACACCAATACGGTCTTTATCGAGGACCATTCCCCGGTAAATACCAATATTATGGATATCGGTATCAGGATCTTTTGTAACACACCCTGCATAAGTAAGAATATAGCGTCCNCCATCCCCGCGATTCCACTTGGGAACGGGAAATTTTAGAAGATCTATATTATCCCCTTTCAAAATATTTTCTTTAACAGGCCCGGTTTTAACTGTCCTTGGTGTTATTTGCTCATTAAAAATAGTTCGGCAAACACGAACAAGATCTCGAACTGGCGTATCTCGGGGCATTCCAAACATCATTGCTAACCGAGAATAGCTACCTTGGCCGCCTGTAAAGACTTGCGTTGATAAGCTATCTGAGTGATTGTAGTCTTTAATATTTTTAAAGAGAAAAGCAGGACCGTGACCAGTTCCTTGGCCCATTCGGATGATATTTCCTAATTCAATATCCCAGTTAACCTCTGAATCAATTTCCGCGATTTCTCCTTCCTTACGTAGTGCCTTTATCCATCCTCTCAAGTCACCGAATGCGATGGGATTACGTTTTATTTCCTGCTCTGTTTGTTCTGTCATTTCAGAAGTCTTTCACAATTANCTAATTTATACGATGGGGTATCTACTGATAAATGATCTGATCAACCACGTCCAGCCGAAGACGATGTTGAAGTCTTGGAAATGAACAGTTAGCGTATAGAATTATATGATAGCACTTATTAAAGAGTATAAATATGCCTAAATATCTNAGACCAGATCAAATAGAGGATTATCATCGCGACGGTTTTGTGGGGCCGATTGATTTATTGACTTTGGATGAGGCTTCACAAATACGAAAGAAAGTTGAAGAAGTCGAGGCCAAGATGGGTACGCAAATTCAGCAGCGATGTAAAATTAAGGCACATCTCCCCTTTACCTTTTTGTGTGATGTAATTTCACATCCAATATTACTTGATGCTGTTGAGGATATTATTGGCCCTAATATTCTGTGTTGGGGCTCTAGTTTTTTTCAAAAGGAAGCCAAGGATCCGGGATTTGTATCTTGGCATCAGGATTCTACNTACTATGGTCTCGAACCCCCAGACACCTTAACAGCTTGGCTGGCTATTTCGCAAAGTAATNTGGAAAGTGGTTGTATGNAATTTATCCCTGGTTCTCANAACAAAGGNATNCATCAACACGAGGAATTAAAATCAGAAGAAAATTTATTATCTCGTGGTCAAACAATATTAAATGTTGATGAAAATAAAGCAAAGCCGATGATTCTCAAAGCGGGACAGTTTTCGTTCCATAAGGAAGATTGTGTGCACGGGTCGGCACCTAATATGTCAAATGACAGGCGGATTGGTTTATCGNTACACTATGTTTCGCCGTCAGTTCGTGAGACCGGGTTNCCTGGTGCTTCCGCTATGCTTCTCAGGGGCGAGGATACAGAAGGTCATTGGGATGAAGATTTGAAACCCAAAATAGACTGGGATCCTCTATGCCTTGCTGAGTTAGATCGTGTTGCAAAACTTTACACCCAGGCTCCCGAAGAACGGGAAGCTGTCACCTGACTTCTGTGACATTACCTGGATTAAAAACATACCAAATTAATGGCTTAACCCTCTCCTGGNGGGAGGTAGGCCAAGGGGAGAGTTTGCTTTTACTACATGGTATTGGGGGTAGTTCTGAAAGCTGGGATCAGCAGTTTGATTATTTTAAAGATCATTATCGTGTTATTGCCTGGGACATGCCCGGCTATGGTGGTTCCGACTTTTTAGAAAATATTACGCCGACTTTGGATGATTACGTGCATTGTTTGGAAAGATTGGTAGATTTTTTAGAAATTAAAAATGTTAATGTTTTAGGTCAATCAATTGCAGCATTGGTTGGGGCAAGATTTTGCATAAGAAATCCATCTAAAACGCTCAGCTATATTTTTGCTCACGGCTTAACAGGTTTGGGAGGGCTTGATTTGGAAGAGCGTGAAAGGCAGAAAAATGGCCGGATTGAAGTTTTCGATTCTCTAGGCCCTAAAAGATTTGCTTATGAAAAAGGGCCCGCGATTATGGGAACCAAAGTCTCAGATGAGGCCCGCAACAAGTCTGTCCGAATAATGGCCAAGGTAAGGCCTCGAGGTTTTAAACAAGCCGTTGAAATGTTGAGCAGTGCAAACTTCTTTATTGACGCTCCGAAAATAAAGGTGCCCTCTTTAATATTGTGCGGCGCAGACGATCCAGTTTCGCCAGAAAAGTTATGTCGTTCCGTTCAAGCCGTAATAAAAAATTCGTCCTTACGTATAATACCCAACGTTGGTCACTATTCGGCGATTGAAAACCCGGGGTTATTCAATAATTTAATTTTAAATTTTTTAAGAGATGCCTAAGCCTAGCAATAACCTTATCAAGTCAATTAAACACAAAAATAACCAAATTAGAAATTAAGATTTTAGATAGAGGGTTTGTCCCTAACTAATGATTGACCTCTCGTAAAAATGTCGTTTGNCCAGGGTACAGATTTACGGGTTTGAGTATCAAGCGATACACAAACTTGATCGTTGATCGCACAGATTTCTTCAGTGCATGAATCAATCATAACACCCCACACGTGAAGGCTTTTTGATGTAAAATTAATCAAGCAGGTTCTAATTTGAATAAGGTCACCAGGCATTATCTCACGTTTATATTCGAAGTTTTCTGTTACTGCCGCCATACCTCTGTTATTTTTACGCATATATCTGGGCGTAATACCCACGGTGGTAAAGGTGAAATAAGCCGCTTCGTTAAATGCCCTACTATAATAGCGTACATTTGCATGCCCCATATGGTCGGTTTCCATTGGATAAAACATTCCTTGATAGGCNATATTTAATTCCTTTAAANTTTCNGNCGATGACATGGCNAAATGAAAAATTNTATNAAATTGANGTCGCGACTATAGCTCTGAAGTAACTNGTGTCAATTATGTTACCATTGAAGAATAGNNAAATGNGAATTANCCTATAAATAGCATTGTCCACAAGAAAAAGGTTTTGTAGTGATCAACCAGCTCGGGGTTTCAGCCCACACACCTTGNAATCATCCAGTTATGAGAAAAATCATTCTGGATTCTTATCCAGACGCTAAGTTAGTAGATGATGAAAAAATCACTGATGAATATAGGTTGATAGAGTTTTTGGAGGGATGTGATGCTGCCATNGTTGGATTTGAACCCTTGACTGATAAGGTTTTGTCGGCTTTGCCAGATTTAAAAATCNTCAGCAAATTNGGCGCGGGTTGTGAGACTATCGATTTTAATGCTTTGAAATCACATGGTACTTTGTTTGGCTATACTTTTGGAGTGAATAAATTATCTGTAGCTGAGCTAACGCTCAGTTTCATGATTAATGCTCTCAGGTGGATAACACCGCTGAATCAGGCTATGCGGATAGGTGATAGGCCGCAATATCGCAATGGCGAGCTCCTCACAGGTAGAACGGTTGG
Organism: Rhodospirillaceae bacterium; assembly: GCA_002719885.1. Lineage (GTDB taxonomy): Bacteria > Pseudomonadota > Alphaproteobacteria > MPNO01 > UBA2964 > UBA2964. The sequence continues at coordinate 28,164 of PBFH01000002.1, forward strand.
TGTTCACGGTTGTGGTAATATAGGGAAGGAAGTCATTCGTCTTCTCAGGCCTTTTAATTGTAATATTCTTTCATGTGATATTAGGGATTATCCGCAATTTTACTCCGAATATGGGGTTACTCCAGTTCCATTTGATGAGTTTCTGGATCGTTCTGAAATATTGACCTTGCATTTACCTAAAACACAGAAAACTGTCGGGCTTTATAGTCGAGAGGTGTTAGAGAGAATTCGTCCCGAAGCCGTTCTAATAAATACCTGTCGAGGGGGAATTGTTGATGAAGAGGCATTGGCTGATCGACTTGAAAATGAATTTCTTCGGGCGGCTTGTTTCGACGTTTTTGCTGTTGAGCCAGCAGAGAATGACCGCTTGTTGAATTTACCGAATTTTTTAGCAACCCCACATATCGGAGCAAGTACTGAGGAAACGAGGGTTGCAATGGCANAGGCGGCACTAAGAGGTNTGAGTNAAAATGAATTGGTTGAACCTGNGAAATACTATGATAATTGACTAGACCACCGGNGAACGCCCGCCGTCTACATTGATAGCCGCTCCTGTAATATAACCTCCCGCTTCAGATGCCAAAAACAATGCAATACTGGAGAATTCGGTGGTTTCGCCTATACGACCAATTGGTATATCACGCGCATCAACCATCCCTTGTAGAAACTCTTCATAGGGTTGGTCTGTATTGGCTCTTTCGTAAAGACGTTCCCATTGTCCAGATTTAATGAACCCTACTAACAAAGCGTTAACGAGGACATTGTCGGCGGCACCGGTATTGGCTAAAACCTTTGTAAGAGCGAGGCCTGCAGCTCGCGTTACTGCTGTTGGTGCTCCATTGGCACTCGGTGCTTTTGCACCAATATTGAGTACATTAATTATTCTTCCCCATTTCTTTTTTTTCATGGCGGGAAGGGCAAGTTTGCACAAACGAATTGCTGCAAATAGTTTAAGTTCAAAATCGTTTTGCCATTCTTCATCAGTGATCTCTAGAAATGGACCTGCCTTGCTGGTTCCTGCATTATTTATAAGGATATCAATTTGACCTAGTTCTTTCTCAGCACGCTTGAAAGCTTTTTTAGTTTCTATGGGATTTAAAAGATCGCAGGAAATCGTCATCACTTTACCAGAACCAGATGCTTGAATTTCAGATTTAGCTCTCTCCAGATGCTCTGGGTTTCTTGCTAAAATTGCTACGTCGGCACCCGCCTCAACAAATTTACAGCCCATTCCTTTTCCAAGTCCCTGGCTTCCCCCAGTGATTAAGGCAACCTTTCCATCTATTCGAATTTCCAATTCAATTTCTCCCTTTTTATTGGAAAATATTGATACCTATTTAAATAATTACAATTCCTAAAGCGCTCGCCACCCAATGTCCCGTCTACAAAATCCATCTGGCCATTCAATAGAGTCAATACCCTCGTAGGCCTTAACTTGTGCCTCGAGAACATTTTTGCCTAAAGCCGTGATTGCCAACACCCTACCCCCTGAGGAGCATATTTCATTCTTTTCATTGAATTTTGTTCCTGCGTGAAACAAGGTCATATCTTTGTTATCTTGGAAATTCTCGATCCCCTTAATGATACTACCTTTTTGATAGGATCCGGGGTAACCATTAGACGCCATTACGACTGTCAATGCAGTATCGTCATACCAACGTAAATCGAAATCCTTAAGTACTCCATCCTCCGATGCAATTAATGCAGGTAGTAGGTCTGACATTAAACGCATCATTAAGACCTGACATTCGGGATCTCCGAAACGAACATTATATTCAAGGAGTTTAGGTTTATGATTTTCAATCATTAGGCCAGCATAGAGCACTCCCTTGTACGGCCTGCCTTCTGCTTTCATGCCTAATAAAGTGGGCTTTATAATGGTCTCCATAATCGTCTTAGTCATAGCCTCTGTAATAATTGGGGCAGGAGAGTAAGCTCCCATTCCACCAGTATTGGGTCCAGTATCACCATCTCCGACTCGTTTATGGTCTTGCGCTGACGCCATCGGAATTGCTGTATTTCCGTCACATAAAGCAAAAAAACTTGCTTCCTCTCCCTCGAGAAATTCTTCGATCACGATTTCCGTACCCGCCGAACCAAAGGCTCCATTTTCTAGCATATCCTCTATGGCCTGATGTGCTTGCTCAGGGGTTTCTGCAATAATCACCCCCTTACCTGCTGCAAGACCATTAGCTTTTATTACAATGGGGACTCCGTTTTTCTCAACAAAATCCTTCGCCTTGAGCGGTTCAGTAAAGCGACCAAATGAGGCTGTTGGGATTTTATGACGATAACAAAATTCTTTCATAAATGATTTTGAGCCTTCCATGACCGCTGCGGCCGCACTCGGTCCAAATGATTTAATACCGTTTTCTTTTAATTTGTCAGCTAGCCCTGCTACCAAAGGTGCTTCGGGTCCAATAACAACGAAATCAATATTGTTAGTGAGGGCGAAGTGCACGAGGTCTTCGAGGTCTTCAGCAGCAATATCTACACACTCTGCTTCTTGTGCAATACCAGCATTGCCTGGCGCACAATACAGTTTTCTTACTAAGGGGGATCCAGCTATGGCCCAGCATAGGGCATGCTCCCGTCCGCCCCCACCTACAACTAATACATTCACTAATTTTTTCTCCGCTTACTTTTTTATTCAGATATCTATTAGAGTCCTAGTATGATACTACTCTATTAGCATAAAATGTGAGTCGTAATGACAACCGACGAAACTTATACTGTTATCTCCAATCAAACCGATCCTATGGGAAGTAAAGGTTTGGATCACAATCTTAATGAATTTTCGGTAGGTGAGATAGCCAAAGCGATCAAACAAACTCTTGAAGGCGCGTTTGGGAGGGTGCGTGTTAGAGGTGAAGTTTCTAGGCCAAACTATCATGGTTCGGGTCACTTATATTTTACTCTGAAAGATGAAGATGCAGTGATTGATGGTGTTTGTTGGAAAAACTCAGTTGCAAAACTTGCTCTAAAGATAGAAGAGGGAATGGATGTAATCTGTAGCGGAAGAATTTCATCATATTCCAGAAGTTCAAGATATCAAATCGTAATCGACTCTGTTGAGCTTGCCGGAGAGGGGGCTCTACTGAAGCTTCTTGAGGATCGCCGTAAAAAATTAACGTTGGAGGGTATCTTTGATCCGGAACGAAAAAAATCTTTGCCATTTTTGCCTAATGTCATCGGAGTTATCACCTCTCCTACTGGAGCGGTAATTCGGGATATTATGCACCGGCTCACTTACCGTTTTCCTCGCAGAGTAATCCTGTGGCCTGTTATTGTGCAGGGGGAGGGAGCATCGGATCAAATCGCGGCAGCTATCAAGGGTTTCAATGTTTGGAAGATTGAAGGTGATATGCCGAGACCTGACTTGCTGATTGTAGCAAGAGGAGGCGGAAGCCTTGAAGATCTTTGGGCTTTTAATGAGGAGAGTGTAGTAAGAGCGGCGGCCGAAAGCCAAATACCACTAATTTCAGCGATCGGACATGAAACGGACACAACTTTAATAGACTTTGCTTCAGACGTGCGCGCTCCAACACCAACAGCTGCAGCTGAAATGTCGGTTCCGGTGCGTGCAGAACTAGAATCACGGATCCTTCAAGTTCAACTGCGCCTAATCTCTGGATTTGAAAGGAACTTCGAGGGACTGAAATTTAAATTAGAGGCCTTGGCTAGAGGCCTGCCAAAACCCGAGTATTTTCTCGAAGAAGCATCGCAGCGTCTAGATAGAGAAACTGACCATTTCCAAGTGTCACTCATTAATCATTTTAGTAATTGTGTTCAACTTATTAACAGTCTCAACTCGCGATTGCGTCGTCCAAAAGATATAATGATGGCAGCAAAGGAGAGATTAGAAAATATCCAGGAACGTCTAAACCTTGCAACTAAGATGAGGCTCGGTCAAAGCATTCACCGATTGGATGGATCTGATCTCAATAATCGATTAAGCAATAGTATAGCCAACATCATTAAGGAAAATGTGGAGCGTTTATCCTCCCAAAGTCAACTTTTGGAGAGTTTGTCTTATAGGTCGGTTTTGGGACGGGGGTTTACCTTAATTCGAGACAATATTGGCAAACCTATAATTCGGGCCCGCAAAACTATTCCCGGCGCCTCGATTCAAATAGAATTTTCTGATGGTAAGAAAAATGCAGTTTTGGAGGGAAAAAGGCAACTAACATCTGAGCGAAGTACAAAGGGTTCGTCCAAGAAATCCGACCCTACTCCTGAAGATTCTCAGGGTTCATTGTTATGAGAATTGCGAGCTTCTTAGCTGTATTATTTGTATTTTCTGCGGATCTTTCTGCTCTTGAATTAAAAGGCCCATTAGTCCAAGGCGGCCTAATAATAGGCACTGCCAAGCCCGGCAGCGTAATAACTTTTGAAGGAACTCGGCTTAAATCATTGTCTAATGGTACTTTTGTTTTTGGTCTTTCTCGAAATGCTCCTCCAACAATTATGTTGAAAGTTCATACGCAAGATGGCCAAATCCAAAAGCACTTATTAAAAGTTAAACAAAGAATTTATAAAACCCAAAGAATTAAAGGCTTGCCTCGACGTAAAGTCACCCCGGCTGTTCGCGATTTCGACAGAATTAAACGAGAAAGAGATTTATTAATTAATGTCCGTAATTCTATTAGTTTGCGTAATAATTTCCGAGAGGGTTTCATCTGGCCTGTCAAAGGCCGCATATCAGGAGTTTATGGGAGTCAACGTATACTCAATGGAAAGCCGCGTTCACCTCATTTAGGTGTCGATATCGCTGCCCCTCTTGGTACAACCGTTTTAGCGTCTGCAAAAGGCACTGTGTCTCTTGTTCATCAGGGAATGTTCTTTGCTGGAAAAACAATTTTTATTGATCATGGTCTAGGTGTAGGAACTATTTACATTCATCTAAGTAAAATATTGGTGGATAAAGGACAAAAGGTTAATCAGGGCCAATTGATTGGTTTGGTTGGAAAGACGGGACGGGCGACCGGCTCTCATTTGCATTGGGGCCTGAGTTGGAATTTGATAAGACTAGATCCGTCCTTACTAGTTGGGTCTATGAGATTGAAGCAAGATTAGGATTACGCAACTATTCTTCTGGCCATCTTCGGTGTAACCAGCATAGCCATTGTGACGGGTGCTCGGAGGCCCATTCTTCGATGATTATGTTTATCTGTCGCATCATCTTTGCAACATCTCCATCGACTGGCTTATTAATGGGTTTGTAAATTTTCAATTCAAAATTACACCCATTTTTTCGGATCATTCTTACCGGAATTGCGGGGCATTGGTATCGCATAGATAACTTTGCCACAGCTGGGGCTGTCATCGCCTTTCGGCCAAATAGCTCTACCGGGATACCATCATTCATTTTAAGGTCTACCATAATGCCAAGACGGGAGTCGTTTTTTAACGCTTGAACTACCTCTTTTGCTCCCTCTGGGCCCTTTGAAATTATTTCAGAATTCCTTAATCCCCTTATTTTCTTAAGCATTAAATTGACGACCGGATTATTAGCCTCTCTATAAACCTGTAAATAGGGTGTGTTGAGCCTCTGAGCCGTCAATGCTAGAAGCTCCCAATTTCCAAAGTGACCTGTAAAAAAAATACAGGGGCCTCCATTGGCCGTAAGGGAAGTTAAAATTTCTTCATTCGATATTTTTACGCGTTCTCGCGTTATCTTTTTTAAATGTGGTAGTTCTCCAAGAACCCGCCCTAAATTATCCCACATGCCATCAGTAATTTCTTTGATTTGTTTTCCCTTTAGGTTTGGAAATGCCCTGCTTAAACTAATAATGGCCCATTTTTGATACCCTAAACGGGGTCCAAGCCAACGGCTCAACATACCCCCTAACCTTGATGAAGCATCCACCGGCAGAAAATAAAAGATAACAAATACTAAAGCCACCATGAGGGCTTCCAGTGGATATCTGATAAGCCGATACAGAGATCTGTAAACCCTTGATTTCTTAGCCATATCCAAGGGTCCTTTTTATAATTGTCTCTCTATCGTCTATATTTTTCCATTCTACAGAAATCTTTATTGTCTTAATTTTAGGTCGCGTTTCTGGGGGAATACGAACAAAATCTTTCGTAGTTGTTATGGGAATTGCTGATAGACTTAATGCTTGCTCTAAAATAAATTTAATTTCTTTGGATCTAAACGGGTGGTGATCTGGAAAATCATATGTCCCAACAATTTCATAACCAAGTTCTCTAACACTTTCAAAAAACTTTGAAGGCCTTCCAATTCCAGAAAATGCTAATACCTTTTTATTAGTTAATTCGGGGTTTGGGTGTGCAATAATTTTAGTTTCATAAATGGGACGAGTTTTTCCGACATAATCCAAAATGCCATGGCAGTCATCTCCAACTAATACTATTGCATTGCATCGGTTAATGGCTTTATTGGGTGTTTCTCGAAGAGGCCCTGCCGGAATAATCTGGCCATTACCGAAGCCATAACCTCCGTCAATTGTTAGGATCGAGAATGTTTTATTGATCGTCTCATTCTGGAAACCATCATCCATAACAATCACTGATGCACCACTTATTATGGCTTGTTTAGCTCCCAAAACGCGATTTTTTGCAACCCATGTTGGTGCTGAGGAAGCTATTAGCAACGGTTCGTCGCCAACTTCAGATACGGTATGATTGGAAGGGTTAACTCTTATAGGACCATTTAGTGAGCCTCCATAACCACGTGTTAATACATGTGGCTTATGTCCTATTTTTATCAAGGCTTTTACAAAATCGATGGCTAGTGGAGTTTTCCCTGCACCTCCAGCAGTAATGTTACCAACACATAATACTGGCACTGGACTAGACCAAGGAGAATGGTTAAGAAAAGTGTGAATAGTGGAACCAGAACGCCAGAGCAAGGATAAGGGTGATAGTAATTTTCCTATAGTGCTCGGTCTATGCCAAAATTGTGGAGCATGCATAGATTAGCTCCTATTCTGAATATTGGGTGGCACTTTGTCCGGGGTGAGAAAGGGCGACAGGTGGTTCATAACTTTTCCGAGGATACTAATTTTATCTTTTGCAATATTCGAGGCAGCAATGATTTGGGCTTGCCGCCTCGTCTCATCTGACATTAGCGTGCTGACCGCTTCGGCTAACTCTATTTTGTTATGAACCAAAATAGATCCGTCGACTTTAGACATTTCTTTTGTAATGGTAGTAAAATTATCTGTAGAAGGTCCATGAATTATAGCACAATCGAGTTTTGCTGCTTCTAATAGGTTTTGGCCGCCATGGGGGATCAGTGTACCTCCAACAAAAGCTATGGGCGATAGCCGATAAAAAAGTCCTAATTCCCCTATAGTATTGGCAATATATATCTCCGTTTTTGCCTCAATAGAATGCCGTTCTTCCCTTAATTGAGTCATAAACCCTTGATTAGACAAGGAGGAAGCAATTTCGTTTCCTCGAATTGGGTGTCGAGGAATAATAATTGTCAGTAAGTTGGGGTAACTAGATGACAGAAAACGATGCGCATCGGCGACTATCGCTTCCTCTCCTTGATGGGTACTCGCTGCAATCCAAATTGGACGCTTTCCAATAGCGTTCCACAACGCGGTAAGCTCGCTGTCATCCGCAGGTAAAGATTCAGCCGCATATTTCAGATTTCCAGGAACTTCTACCGCCTTAGCTCCCAGTTTGATTAGTTTATTTGCATCTCTTTCACTTTGGGCCATACATAGAATAAAACAATTCATTAAACGTGAGATTGTTTTAGGGAACCGTTTCCAAATTTTATAAGAGTTTTGTGAAATTCGGGCATTAATTAATATCAATGGAATTTTACGTTTTTTTATATCGGTTAGAAAATTCGGCCAAAATTCGGACTCCATCCAGAGGATCAAACACGGGTCCCAATAACTTAGAAACCTTTTAATCCAAATGGGTTGATCAATAGGTATGAACTGATGGATTACATCAGATGGTAAACGTTCGGCCATGATTCTTTCTGATGTAACAGTGCCAGTGGTTATCAAAATTTGAGTGGAAGAATAGAATTTTTTAATTTCTTTAATCAATGATAGGGCTGAAATAGCCTCCCCGACGCTTGCTGCATGCAGCCATACGATATTACCTTTAGGCCTAATCTTACTAGGATACCCAAATCGTTCCTTCAACCGATCAGGGTGTTCCTTTTTCTTAGATTTTCTTCTTTGCAAAAACCAAGATATGAACGGTATGGCAGCGTATGAAAGAACCCGGTAAACGGGAATAATCACGGTGAGGTCTCCGTAGCTGGATGAATTTTAGGCAAACCTAATTCATCATCGATCTGACAAGTGATAAGATTTAATTGTCTTTCTAAATCCTTTGTTTTTTGGACAATTTCCTTTTCGTCGGCATTACTATTGATGATTATTGGTTTGCCCCATTTTATTATTCCACGACAAAATGGAAGTGGTATCAAAAAACGATCCCATGTCATCAAGGTTCTGCAATGTCTCGCGGTATATGAAATTGGGAGGATCGGCACACCGGCGTGACATGCTGCAAATACAATTCCCTTTGAAGCATGCATTCTTGGGCCACGGGGTCCGTCAGGGGTAACTCCAACCATTTGTCCGGACTTTAAAGTCCGTAATATTGCTCTGACAGTTCTAGCTCCACCATTGGAAGATGAGCCCGTAATTGAACCGAATCCTAAAAATTTAATTGCCCGAGATATTAGCTCCCCGTCTCTATGCCTCGAAATAACCATTTTTAAATCTTGTTGGTATGGCCAAGCAAGGGACATCATAAATAGCCTTCCATGCCAGAAAGCTACCAAAAACGGTTTTCCTTTATTTAATAGTTCAAGTGGAATTTCTGAGCCGTCCACTCGCCACCGTCCAGTCAGTTTAATGAGTCGAATATAGTTTGCTGCTAGCCAAGCGACTATGAGTTTGGGACCATTTTTTTTTAGAAGATTTTTTAAAACGGCCATTTTCTAGTCATTGATTTCATTAGAATCGACTTCTTCAGCTTGTCCGGCAAACTGAACGTTGTAAAGTTTTTCATAAGAACCCTTTTTAGCAATTAGCTCGTCGTGGTTACCCTTTTCAACAATTTTCCCGGATTCCATCACAAAGATTATATCCGCGGAAATGACCGTGGACAAACGGTGAGCTATGATTATCGTTGTTCGATTCTTGGTCAACTTATCTAGCGCAGACTGAACTTGTCTTTCCGTTTTGCTGTCTAACGCTGATGTTGCTTCATCTAATAACAATATTGGTGCGTCCTTCAGCATAGCACGTGCGATTGCTATTCTTTGTCTTTGTCCGCCTGATAGTTTTAACCCACGCCCTCCAACATGAGTTTCATAACCATCGGCCAGTAAAGAAATAAAATCATGGGCTTCGGCTGCTTTAGCAGCAGCTATAATTTCCTGCTGTTTTGCATCCAGTTTTCCATAGGAAATATTACTTTGGATTGTGTCGTCAAACAAAGTTAGGTCTTGTGATACGAGTGCAATTTTGCTCCTTAAAGAGGAAACAGTTACATCTTTTATATTTCGACCGTCGACTAATATTTCTCCCTCTTCACAATCATAAAATCGAGGAATTAGGTTAAGAATCGTTGATTTACCTGCTCCGGATGGNCCCACAAGTGCTACCGTGGTGCCGGCTTCAATATTAAGATTTATATTAGAAAGCGCTAAGCGATTTGGNTCATAGCNGAATGTGACATTTCGAAATGTNACGTTTCCTCTCACATCGTCAAGTTTATTTGCCTTTGGCTTATTTTGTATCTCTGGTTCTGAGTCNATAAGTAAAAATATACGCTGAGCTGCTGCTAGGCCTTCCTGCAAATTTGCATTCATATTAGCGAGGTTCTTCATNGCGGGATAAGCTAGTAAAAGTGCAGAAATAAAAGACGCGAAAGTCCCNGGTGTGGTTGCCCCTTGTATAACCTGACTTCCGCCATAAAAAATAATAATCGCAACGGCGATGCCACCTAAAGATTCCATAATTGGGTGTGTTGCTGATCTTACCCTTGCTGCTTTTTGGNCAAGCTTAAAAATTATATTTATTAATTTGGTTGCGCGATTAATTTCATATTTTTCCATACCGTAAGCACGAACATGTCTAGCTCCACGGAATGTTTCATCAAGAAGAGTAGTGAGTTCTCCCATCTGGATTTGAGTATTATCAGACACTTTACGCATCCGTTGGCCTATTCTGACAATCGGGTAAACTGCAGTGGGAAATACAAAGAATGCGATTAATGCCAGGGTCCAATCATGATAAAAAAGTAATCCTATTAAAAAAATTAGCGTCAAAGTATCTTTGGCTATTCCAACCAAAACATTTGAAACGGCGGANCGAAGCATATTCGCGTCATTATTGAAACGAGAAATTAGATTTCCAGTTGAAGTTTTTTGGAAGTAAGATATATCTGCCCACATCAGATGTGAGAACATTGTTTGTTGAATGGTTGCAACTATGCGTTGACCTATGTGGCTCATGAGAACAGCCTGTCCATAAGTGGAGAGCCCCTTGATTACGGCAATTGCAAATATAGCGATTGGAATTATCAATAACATATTNTCATCGCGAAGAATAAACACGTCATCGAATACTGGCTTCATGAGATAAGCATTTGTGGCGGTGGTTGCGGCTACGATGGCCATGCATAATACTGCCAAAATTAATCGACTACGATGAGGGCGCAAATAATCGCGCACGAGTCTTCCCACAAGAAGAGATGTTTTTTCAGTGTTTAGCTTTGTTAATGTTATATTATGCTTAGGGTTTTTCATACGGTCACAATATTATCATGAGCTGAAAATCCCTACAAATAATTGCATATGTTTAATTTTTATTTGGGAATAATCATNAATNAGAGTCCGGCGACAGTCATTCCGTCCACTCTAATGGTTGGGGCATCTGTTCCATACCGGAATTCAAGGTCATTTGCGGGCACTAGGTTATTGAACATTTCATTGAGATTTCCGGCAATAGTCATTTCGCTGACTGGGGCCGTTATTTCCCCGTTTTCAATCCAAAACCCGCTTGCACCTCGGCTGTAATCCCCCGTAACACCGTTAACACCCATACCAATTAATTCATTCACTAGAAATCCTTCCTTTATATCTGAAATTAATTCCAGCACTGAAACGTCTCCCGCCTCCATNTATACGTTTGTAGAAGAAGGNCTTGGAGGGCCTCCGGTTCCCCTTGAGGCATTGCCAGTTGTATTGAGGCCTAGTTGACGTGCTGAAGAGAGGTCGAGTAACCAGGTAGTCAGTTTACCATNCCTTATNATTTCTTTCGGGTTAGTTGCTATGCCTTCACCATCAAATGGTTTTGAATTGAGGCCCCTTCTTCGATGAGGGTCATCATGGACAATAATATTTTTATTAAAAATCTGTTTACCTAATTTTTCTTTAAGAAAAGAGGTGCCACGCGCTATGCTAGCGCCATTTATTGCTCCCGTTAAGTGACGCAAAAGGCTTGCGGACACTCGCCAATCATAGATGACTGGTATATCTGATGTTTTTTTCTTTTGGGGATTAAGGCGCGCTACAGCTCTTTCTCCTGCGCANATTCCTACCTCACTTGCAGATCTCAAATCCTCCCCATAAACAGCAGTTGCAAAATCATAATCGCGTTCCATTTCAGTTCCTGTCCCGGCAAGAACCGAAACTGAAAGACTTTGACTTGTAACACTATATTGTTGAGAAAATCCATTTGTTGCTGCAATTCCGATTTGGGCCTTACTGTATCCAGCCTCTGCACCCTCAGAATTTGTTACACCTTTCACTGAACGAGCGGCATCTTCTGCTTCAGATGCCATTTCAATGAGATGCTGAGTTTCAGGTTCAACGGGGTCATAACTTTCCATTTCTGGGAAATCTCTGACGATTTGCTCGGGTTCTGCAATTCCACACCATGGATCTTCTGGAGCTGCTTTAGCCATAGCAATCGCTCGTTCTACTATTCCATTTAGCGATCCACCGGAGTGATCAGTAGAGGAAACAATTGCCTGTTTTTTTCCAATAAAAACTCGGAGACCTAAATCAGCAGATTCGGAGCGCTCTAATTTCTCCCTGGCTCCTAACCTCTGAGAAACCTCGATCGAGGTCCCATCGAAAATCACTGCATCAGCGCTCTCCGCGCCTTTACTTTTTGCTAATTCCAAGAGATTTTGTAGTAGGTCAAGTTGGTTTTTTGTTTTAGTCATTTCTTGTTTTCCTTTTCCAAACCGGGTTACCGGNNCCCGGTAAATTGTACTCTTGCCAATTGCATGTAACTTTTTCAATGATATCTTCTACCATATGAATTTTTTGGCCCCATTGGCGGTTTGTTTCAGGAGGTATTTTAGTCGTAGCATCCATTCCAATTTTTGAACCGAGCCCAGATTCCGGGGATGCGAAGTCAAGATAGTCAATGGGAGTATTATCAATAATTGTACAATCACGGGAAGGATCCACATTTGTTGAAATGGCCCACAAAACGTCTTGCCAGCTTCTAGCATCGATGTCGTCATCCACCACAATGATAAATTTAGTATACATGAATTGACGTAAGTAGGACCAAATAGCCATCATTATCCTTTTCGCGTGACCGGGATATGATTTTTGAATTGATACAACCGCGACCCGATAAGAGCAGGCNTCGGGTGGTAACCAGAAATCCCTAATTTCTGGGAATTGTTTTGTTAAAATTGGTAAAAAGACGTCATTTAAAGCNTCGCCAAGTATCGAGGGTTCGTCGGGGGGGCGACCGGTGAAGGTAGATAGGTAAATTGGCTCACTTTTCATCGTCATTGCGGTAACNGTAAATATTGGAAACTTTTCAATAGAATTATAANATCCAGTATGATCACCGTAAGGTCCCTCGAATTCGTAATCGGTGCGGGAGACATAGCCCTCAAGAACAATTTCTGCATTNGCAGGAACTTTTAGAGGAACCGTTTTACAATTAACTAATTCNATTTTCTTTTCTCGGAGCAACCCTCCGAATTGNTATTCTGATAATGNTTCTGGAACAGGGGATACAGCCGCGATCATNGTGCCGGGGTCCGAACCTATTACTGCNGCGGCCGGAATGGCATNNCCGGTTGCATTAGAATGTGCNTCCGANCCTCCGCGATGACGAAGCCATCTCATTAAAGTAGAGTTTTTACTCGTGACTTGCATACGATATATGCCAAGATTTGTTCCTGAATCTGACTGGGTCACGACCATAGGCCAGGTAATGAGAGGTGCGGGTTCACCGGGCCAACATGTCTGTATAGGAAGTATTGCCAAGTTGATATCTTCTCCTGTAAGTACAACCTCTTGGCAAGGTGCGTTGGAAATTATTTTTGGCTTCATGGCGAAGACGGATTTTATCATCGGAAACATTTTGAGTGCTTCCTGCCAGCCCTCAGGTGGTTCCGGTTGTCGAAGATACGCTAGCTGTTCCCCTAATTGTCGAAGTTCTTTTTTTTGACGATTCATCCCAATAGCCACACGGTCAACAGTTCCGAATATGTTGATAAGGACTGGGATCCTACTCGGAGTTCCATCTACCTTCAGAGGATTTTCGAATAATACGGCAGGTCCACCCTCGGCCAAGAGTCGTGTTTGAATTTCTGTCATTTCCAGGACAGTTGATACTGGTTTTCTCACGCGCGTAAGTTGACCTAGCTCTTCAAGTTTAGCGATAAAATCATTTAAATTGGCGTAAGCCATAGCTAATTAATATCCGTTGATTAGCGAAAATAAATTTATAAAGATGTTTAACACGTTGTTGGGGGGATATGGCAAATTTTGATATCATTTTAATTTTAAAACAATGATAAAGTAGATAGGGGAAAGTTATGGGAAAAACAAATGATTTTGTCTCTGGGGCCCGGGCTCTGGAGTACCCTTTCGAAATACCTGATTGTTCATATGTATTTGAATCTGGAAACTGCGATCCCCTGCTCAGCGATAATTTTGAAACTGTTGACCGGATACCAGTGTTAGCAGCGGGGTCTAATCAATCNCCTGAGCAGCTCTCTAGAAAATACGCCAATTCACCCGGATTGGGTCCCATACCAGTGATACATGGAAGATTGTGGGATTTTGATGTGGTATATGCNGCTCATTTGGCTGGGTACGGGTCAGTACCAGCAACCNTCCAGAATTCGCCNGGAACGATAGTTGATGTTTTTTTGGCTTGGTTTACAGAGGCTCAGCTCCTCAGGATGCATCAGACCGAGGGTAACTACACATTCGATCGGTTGATGGGTTGTCAACTAGAAGTTGATTTTGGCAGGTCACCGTGTGAAATTTTTGCTTATACGGCAAAGAGTGGCTGTTACAATCATATGGGTNNTTGCTTAAGTCTTTCTGAAATAAACGCCAGTNAAAGGTCATTTCCCTCTGCCAGTCAAAGNGAAATACAAGCGATNTTGTGCAAGAGGTTTTCTCCAAAATTGGACGTTGAAAANTTTATTGTTGAAAACATCACAAATAAAGTAATTAAAGCCAACCGGCNAAANAAAATGCNCNANNATTCTATCGCCATTTACTACTCGCGGGAAACATTAATTTCTCTTTAATTCCTTAGGAGAGCNGTCAATGCCAANCCACAAGACTCNGGCGTTTCGAATGTTGGTACGCCCGCGCTATTTAACCGATGTAATATTTCAGGTGTAGAGGGACTGCAATATACAATTAGCGGCTTGCTGGTTTTACTTATGGCCCTGATTACAGGGTCAGCAATAAGCTCTGGACGCCCTATTCCCGATGAACCCACAATGGGTATTACAACATCAAACTCTTGAGCTTGAAGAAGTGTATTAACAGTTTCTTCGACAATTTTTGGTGAAAGCCCAGCGAGTGTTAAGTCAATTGGGTTGCTGTTTGCACTAAACCCCACGTGTGTAAATATAGAACTAAGCTGGGCTGCGGTTTTTCTACTTGGCATTTGGGTTTTAAATCCAGCGAGGCCACACTGATCAGCGATTAGGCTCCCCGCACCGCCTGTTGAGGTGAGTATAGCAACCCGACGTCCATTAGAGNTCCTACCGGCACTAAAAGTAATAGCAATATCAAGAATTTCATCAAATCTTTTGACCCGAATTANATCGGACTGTGCAAATATGGCATCATACAATCGATCATNGCCTGCCATGGCACCNGTATGAGAAGCTGTGGCCAGTTGCCCAGCCTTAGATCTTCCTACNTTATAAACTACNAGTTTTTTTTCTGCTTNCTTTGCCTTTNTAGTCANCGAAAGGAAACGCTTCGGGTTTCGAATGACTTCCAAATATAATCCTATAACAGTCGTGTCGGGCTGATCAATCATCCAGTCTAGAAGATCACAAATTTCAAGATCCCCTTCATTTCCGGTAGAGACTAAATGTGATAGGCCAATACCCTTGGCGGCTGCTCGAGATAACAGAGAACCCAATATTCCGCCAGATTGAGAAATAATACCTATTTTGCCTACGTTTACGTTAAGATTGTCTATTGCACCTGACGCAGAAAGGATCACATTGTCGCGTAAGTTTAAGATTCCAATAGTGTTTGGTCCGAGGATTCGCATGGATCCGGATGCCGCTGTGAGTGCCAATTGACGTTTTGAACCTTTAGCCCCAATTTCACTATAGCCTCCACCCAATACAACAGCCACTTTTGTTCCGAGTGAGGCCAATTGACCGACCGCCTCTTTTGTTCTACTTGGACCAAGTAAAATTATAGCGACATCCGGTACACCAGGTAGTTTATCTATATTCGAAAAACAACGGATACCATGAATTGTGTTTGCTCGCGGATTTACAGGCCATATTTCCCCATTAAAACCGCTATTTTTTAAAAATTTCAATGGGCGACCCGCAGTTTTTTTTGGGTCTGTGGAGGCCCCGATCACGGCGATTGATTGTGGTCGAAAAAGATTTTCAACGGTTAGCGTCAACAGGTTGGTCCTATTTTGATTTTTCTAAAAATGATTTAACAGCATCTCGGTGGTAATCTGTAGTATAGCAAATAGCTTGCGCTTGACAGCCGAGTTCAAAAACTTCCTCGATCGAGAGTTCTAGGCTCTTGTCCAGAATAGATTTTGCCAGAGCTAGGGCATGCGGAGAGCCGACGGTCATTTTGTCAGCGATTGATAAGGATTCGTCTATTAAATTTTTATGCTTTACAACGGCGTCAACCATGCCAATAGAGAGGGCTTCGGCGGCGTCGACACGCCGCCCTGAAAAGATGAGTTGTTTTGCACATGCTAATCCGACTCGGCGAGGCAAAAAATACATTCCCCCTCCGTCGGGGATGAGTCCTCTTAATAAATAACTCATTGTAAATATTGACTGATTTGAAGAGATGATGAAATCACAACACAATGCCAGGTCTGCCCCAAGGCCTGCTGCTACGCCATTTACAGCTGCAATCGTGGGCTTGGATAAGCTATGAAGCATGGTTACCGCTTGATGTGTACGTCGCTGCCGGGCCCATCCATTCATTGCTACTTTTTCTAGGGGAACTTCTAGACGGTCTCTCATGGCGGCAATATCGCCTCCGGCACAGAAGGCCTTACCATTTCCAGTTAAAATAACGGCTCGAACGGAATCTTCCTTACTGACCCATTCGAAAGCTTTTATGAGTTCATTTCTCATGGAGTCGTCAATTGCATTTAGTTTTTTTGGACGATTTAGGGTGATGATTACATATGCACGTTTTTGGTCTATTTTTATCCATTGAAATTTTGGTTTTTCCATTATTCAATCCATTCTATCCCCAGCATTAGGATTTTAACCTAAGTTTATGAGTGTTGAGTGTTTCATTCGATTTAATCCTTTTCGATTTTTAATTATTGTGCAACGGGGACTCAAAAATGACTTGCTAGAATTCCGCCAAGAAATAACCAGGAAAAGAGGCGATTAGATTTAAATTTCGCGAGGCAGTCTTTCGGTGATTTCAGGTCTAGATCCCAAACCTGCCATAAAAGCTGTACAGCCCCAAAAGTTAAACCCAAATAAAAAGGCCAGCTTATTCCCAAGGTTAAACCTGCACAGCCGAAAAGAATTAAAGCAAGCAAATAAAATAGATATAACCAAGGTTTGCTTCCAGGTCCTAGAATGCGGGCAGTTGATTTAACTCCTGCATCGGGGTCGTCGATGCGATCTTGGTGCGCATAAATTGTGTCATACCCTAGTGTCCAGAAAATCCCCCCAAAATATAATAGAACGGCAGTAAAAGAAATTTCTTCCTTTACTGCAGCCCAAGCAAGTAGCACACCCCAATTAAAGGTGAGGCCTAAAAATAGTTGGGGCCAAAAGGTAACTCGCTTCATGAATGGGTAAGTAAAAACGAGAATTAAGGATAAAACTCCTACTAAAATGGCATAATTATTCAATGTACTCAAAATAAGAAACCCGATTATTATTAGCATTCCAAGAAAAAATATGGCTTTATTTAATGTAACCTCTCCACTAGGCAGTGGCCGGCTTTTCGTTCTTGAAACTTTAGAGTCAAAATCGCGGTCAATGATATCATTATATGTGCACCCGGCCCCACGCATTACCAAAGCACCAATTCCGAATATAGTGAATAAGTAAATGATATCATGCAGTAAAAGAAAATTGTGAGTGGCCATGGATAATGACCACCAGCATGGGAATAATAAAAGCCAGGATCCGATAGGTCGATCAAATCTCGCCAACCGAATAAACGGATGCCAATTCTTAGGAGTATTTTTGACCAACCAGCTATCGGTTGGAATATCACTCTCTTTGTTTGCCATGATCTTTCTTTAAATTCCTTACCTAAGTATAGATTTTAATCTTTTTGATTGGTGGTCACTAGTAACAAGTTAGCTATTGAAATCTTAGTATAGAAGTTCTCTTATGATTCAATGCGAGTTCCTAGACTATTTGTCGATCAAAATTTTTCGTTAGGGCAGACGATCTCTGTCTCTGAATCTCAGGCCCATTACCTGATTCAGGTTCTTAGGATGTCTGAGGGTGATAAACTCCGGCTTTTCAATGGCAGAGATGGAGAATGGTTAGGAAAAATATTTTCAATTTCCCGCCGGCACTGCTCTTTGAAATTATGTTCCCAAAAGGAGAAACAAAATTCGGAAGAGGACCTTTGGTTGATATTTTCTCCTATAAAACGTAGCCGAATTGATTTTGTCGTGTCCAAGGCAACGGAATTAGGTGTTATTCGAATTTTACCAGTCATAACAGATTTTACAAACGTCAAACGGGTTAATACCCAAAGGCTTATTTCTAATACCGTTGAGGCAGCGCAACAATGCGGCCGTCTTTCGGTTCCTCGTGTTTTAGAACCCCAGAGCCTGAAATCACTCCTAGCAGATTGGAAAGTTGACAGGAAGTTATTTTATTGTGATGAAACGAGAGGCGGATCGCCTATAAATAAAACGTTTAATGATGTTAAGATGAAAAATAAATTAAACTCAGCTGCAATTTTAATCGGCCCCGAAGGTGGGTTTTCTTCAAGTGAACTAGAGCTATTAAATAAAAACCCCAACTTTACAGCGATAGATTTAGGACCACGTGTACTAAGAGCAGATACTGCAGCCATTGCCGCACTTTCTTGTTGGCAAGCTGTTTTAGGTGATTGGAGCAACGCGTGATTTTTGCAGTTGAAGGAGGATACTAATGGCAGCACCACCGTCAGATCCCGGGGAGCCAATATATTGTAAAGATGAATTAGTAGAATATCTTGCGGGAGGGTGCAAAGCAGAATCAGAATGGCGTATTGGCACAGAACATGAAAAATTTGTGTTTCATAAGGGTACCTACCGCCCAGCCCCATATGAGGGTAGTTGGGGCATTCGTGCGTTAATAGAGGGGCTGCAACGGTTTGGTTGGAAACCTATTTTTGAGGGAGATAATCCAATTGCGTTAAGCCATGAAAATGGGTGCTCGATTACTCTTGAACCCGGCGGACAGTTGGAGCTGGCGGGCGCTCCCCTAGAAAATATTCATCAAACTTGTAACGAAGTACATTCACACCTTAATCAAGTTAAAGAAATAGCCTCGGAGCTTGGGGTGGGTCTAATTGGTGTCGGATTTAATCCGAAATGGAAACAGGCGGATATGCCATGGATGCCTAAGGGCAGATATAAAATCATGCGTGATTATATGCCCAAGGTTGGTTCACTCGGTTTAGATATGATGCTCAGAACGTCAACTGTCCAAGTTAATCTCGATTTTAAATCAGAGAAGGATATGATAAAGAAGTTTCGAACTTCATTGGCGCTGCAGCCGATAGCCACAGCTATGTTTGCCGATTCGCCGTTTCTTGAGGGTCGACCTAGTGAATATATTTCTTATAGGAGCCACGTATGGGAAGACACAGATCCTGCCCGTTGTGGGATCTTGCCATTCGTTTTCACAGAGGAAATGAGCTTCGAACGATATGTTGATTATGTTCTCGACGTTCCAATGTATTTTGTATACAGAGATGGCGACTATCTCGATGCCAGAGGTCAACCCTTTAGTGACTTTTTGCAGGGGAAGCTGGTCTCTTTGCCCGGCGAAATTCCAACAATCGGGGATTGGAGCGACCACCTGACGACGGTCTTTCCAGAGGTCCGTTTAAAAAAATTTTTAGAGATGCGAGGCGCCGACGGTGGGCCATGGCGTCGTCTTTGTGCCTTGCCGGCATTCTGGACCGGTTTACTCTATAATCAAGTTGCTCTAGATGCTGCTTGGGATCTAGTCAAAGATTGGACGCCTGAAGAACATGCATATCTCAGATCCGAAGTGCCAAAGCACGCTTTGAGAACTGCGTTTCGAAAGTGTAAAGTGCAAGAAATTGCAAAGGAGGTTTTGGAGATATCCAGCGCCGGACTAAGGCGTCGAAATTGTTTGGATAAAGTTGGTGCCGATGAAACAGGTTTTTTGGGGGCTCTTTATGAAATAGTTGAAAGCGGGCAAACAGCTGGTGATGAAAAACTCCAAAAGTTTAAAACCGTGTGGAATGGTAATATCGATGAAGTCTTTGAAGAGTATGCCTATTAAGGGATTAGTAACTTAGACAAATCATCGAATAATCCAAAAAAGGAGATCTTTAGATCTAAATCATTCATTACCGAGAAATGTCTGGTGGTAGATCTTCTTCAAGTATCGGCATCTCAAAGAAATATGAGACTTCCCCCTCGTCATCATCTCTGTGGAGAACTCCAATATGTTCGGGTCCTACCCTGACCTCCACTGGCTGCCCAATTTTTTCCGGCATGTCGATCTCGATCCCATTATTTGCAAAAATTTTTCTTAAATAGGATTGGACGCGGGCTATTTCATTTCGAGTCATTTATCTCTCCTATTTCTCCGCGGTAAAATTTTCGATACCAATTCATTAAAATCAGAGTGTGCTTGTTGGCCAACAAAAAAAGTTAGGCTGATGTTCCCCCAACCGTTAAGTTATCCAATAATATAGTCGGTTGGCCAACGCCTACTGGAACGCCTTGCCCGTCCTTGCCGCAGGTTCCAACCCCTGGGTCTAATTTCATATCATTACCAATCATTTTTATATGGGTTAGCGCATCTGGACCATTACCAATAAGTGTTGCACCTTTCACAGGAGCCTTAATTTTACCGTTCTCTACTATGTAAGCCTCAGATGCGGTGAACACGAATTTCCCTGATGTAATATCAACCTGGCCACCACCAAAATTTACGGCGTATAGTCCATTTTCAACTTCACTAAGAATTTCCTCTGGTGAGTTAACGCCCTCCATCATATAGGTGTTAGTCATACGCGGCATAGGGGCATGCGCAAAACTCTCGCGCCTGCCATTCCCGGTGGGCTTCATATTCATAAGTTGTGCATTTTGGCGGTCTTGCATATATCCAACCAAGATACCGTCTTCAATCAATACAGTTTGAGATGTTGGTGTCCCTTCATCATCAATCGAAAGAGATCCTCTGCGATTATCTAATGTTCCATCATCAACTACAGTTACCCCTTTTGAAGCAACGCGTTTTCCCAATAATTCAGAAAAAGCGGATGTTTTTTTTCGATTAAAATCTCCTTCCAGTCCGTGCCCAATCGCTTCATGTAAAAGAATTCCTGGCCAACCAGGCCCTAAGATTACCTGCATTTCTCCTGCAGGTGTATCAACGGAATCAAGATTAATTAAAGCTTGCCGTAATGCCTCATCTACTTGCAGTTTCCAACTGTCAGGTTGAATAAACTTAGAATAACCCGTGCGCGCACCCATTCCATGGCTGCCTGTTTCCATTCGGTCTCCGTCAACAGTTACAATTGATACGTTGAGCCTAACTAGTGGCCGAATGTCTGCCATTCTTCTGCCGCCCTTGCGTATTATTTGGACTACCTGCCATTCGCCTGAAATTGATGCAGAAACCTGGGCTACCCGTGGATCTTTTGCCCTCGCGTATGCGTCAATTTCTGAAAGCAGAGCTACCTTATCTTCAAATTTTACCTCTCCCAACGGGTTCATATCCGTATATAGAGATAGGTTACTACCTCGAGGTTCTTCTGCAGAATTTCCACTATAACCACTTTTTACAGCTCGGACTGTATTTGCAGCCCTCTTGACAGCTTTCTCTGAAAGCTCCGATGCATGGGAATAACCCACTGCCTCCCCAGCAATTGCTCTTAGTCCAAAACCTTGAGTAGTATCATAGGACGCACTTCGCAAACGTCCATCATCGAACGATAAACCTTCTGATTGTCGATATTCCATGAATAATTCGCCATCATCGGTGTTATCTAATACATCATCTACAATTTCTTCTAACCTAACCTGATCCATTTCGGTTTTATTAAAGAAAATTTGGTCAGTAATTTCTAAGATAGTCACTTGATAATCCTTTCAGGGTATTCATGCTTTTTAATTTTACCTAAAAACCTACGTAAAATACCACCAACAAATTCTTTTTATTGCAGTTGCGACATACGGTCGCGTTGGCGGCTTACGGTATCAGCAGCCCCACCGCTTGGGTTAGTATATCGGAAACTTTTATTGAAAATTTCAGGTTTAAATGACTAGAACTAGACGATTTTGTTATTAACTGCATAAAACGAAGATAATGTTTTGGAACTTACAGACAGAAAACGGGATTTAGGGATGAAGTTTAATAGGATTATTTCGGCAGTAGTTTTAAATATTTTGGGTTTATCAAGTGGACTGATGATAACAGGCGCTTCAGCGTCTTCTGCAGTGCCTTGGCAAAAAGATTTTCAGCCTGCGGTGACGTCCGTAATGGAGGACGTGCACGACTTTCACGACCTACTTTTAGTGATCATTACACTAATCACGATATTTGTCCTTGCCCTCTTACTTTATACCATGTGGAAGTTTAGTGCTAAGAGAAATCCAGTACCATCAAAGACAACTCACCATGCAACGCTCGAAATGGCTTGGACTATCGTTCCTGTTATTATTTTAGTCGTGATTGCCGTGCCGTCTTTTAAGCTACTATATAAAGCCGATGTATTGCCGAAAGTGGATATGACAATCAAAGCTATAGGTAATCAGTGGAATTGGGGTTATGAGTATCCAGATCACGGAAACTTTTCTTTTGTTGCAAACATGATTGGGGAATCTGATCTGCAGCGATGGGCTAAAGAAAATAAAATAAAAAACCCAAAGAGGTTACTCGAAACAGACGCAGAAGTTGTCGTGCCAGTTAACACCAACGTTCGCGTTCAGGTTACATCTAATGATGTTTTGCATGCTTGGGCTGTTCCGGCATTCGGAGTTAAAATTGACGCTGTTCCTGGTAGGCTAAATCAGACCTGGTTTAATGTAAAAAAAGTGGGAATCTATTACGGTCAGTGCTCTGAACTTTGCGGACAAAATCATGGTTTTATGCCCATAAAAGTTCGAGTTGTCTCCAAGTCGGAATTTGCAAAATGGGTGACCGCACAGCGCATGGCAGCTGGCTTAGAGCCATTAAAACAAAAGCCGCGTGAGGTCGCTAAATTAAGTAACTCGTCACGCTAAGCAAGAAAGTGAATAGGAAATGAGTAATTCAAATAATTCTCACGAACATAATGATCATACGCCAACAGGCTGGCGCAGATTTGCTTATTCAACTAACCACAAAGACATTGGAACGATGTACCTGATATTTGCCATCGTGGCGGGGATAATTGGTGCCGGAATGTCGGTTTTATTCAGAATGGAATTATCTGAGCCAGGCAGTCAAATCCTAGGCGGCGACCATCAAATGTATAATGTATTGGTCACGGCACACGGATTAATCATGATCTTTTTTATGGTAATGCCTGCTATGATTGGGGGTTTTGGAAACTGGATTGTACCTCTCATGATTGGCGCTCCGGATATGGCATTTCCAAGAATGAATAATATCAGCTTCTGGTTGTTGGTGCCGTCATTTCTTTTGTTATTAGCTTCACCATTTGTAGAAGGTCCAGCGGGTAGTGATGGTGTCGGCGGTGGATGGACACTCTATGCGCCTTTGAGCGCTACGACTCCAGGGCCTGCGGTTGATCTTGCAATATTTTCTCTTCATCTAGCTGGCGCAAGTTCAATTTTGGGAGCTGCAAACTTTATAACTACAATTCTTAACATGCGTACCCCTGGCATGACTTTACACAAAATGCCCTTATTTGTTTGGTCAATTTTAGTAACTGCTTTTCTATTACTGTTATCCTTACCCGTATTGGCTGGCGCGATTACAATGCTCTTAACAGACAGAAATTTTGGCACCACATTTTTTAACCCGGCTGGAGGTGGTGATCCAATCTTGTTTCAGCACTTATTTTGGTTTTTTGGTCACCCTGAGGTTTACATCCTGATTTTACCGGGCTTTGGCATAGTTAGTCAGGTGGTCTCGACCTTTTCAAGGAAACCGGTATTCGGATATCTTGGCATGGCCTACGCTATGGTATCGATTGGGGTTGTTGGTTTTATCGTTTGGGCTCACCATATGTACACGGTAGGTTTAGATGTTGATACCAAGGCATATTTTACGGCGGCAACGATGGTTATCGCTGTTCCTACAGGCATAAAAATATTTAGCTGGATTGCAACTATGTGGGGTGGCTCTATTGAATTCAAGACTCCCATGCTCTGGTCGATTGGCTTTATATTTTTGTTTACTGTTGGAGGTGTTACGGGAGTTGTGCTTGCCAATGCAGGTGTGGATACGGCGCTACATGATACCTATTATGTCGTTGCACATTTTCACTACGTACTTTCCTTAGGAGCCGTTTTTGCCATCTTTGCAGGCTTCTATTATTGGTTACCAAAAATGTGCGGACGGCAATACCCTGAAACTTTGGGAAAGTTACATTTTTGGATTACTTTTATTGGAGTAAATATCGTTTTCTTCCCACAACATTTTTTAGGTCTTGCGGGTATGCCGCGGCGAATTCCTGACTATCCGGACGCTTACGCTGGTTGGAACCAAATATCCTCATATGGGTCTTATCTCTCCGCTTTTGGTGTATTTGTTTTTCTCTATATTTTATATAAAACTTTTACCTCCGGGCAAAAAGTAGCGGAGAATCCATGGGGTGAAGGCGCTACCACTTTGGAGTGGACCCTCTCATCTCCTCCACCGTTTCACTCATATGATGAATTACCAAAAGTAAAATAATAATGTATAGAGTAGGTTAAGGATTGAATTGTGTCTGAAAAGTCTACCAACATAACATTATCGAGTACTGTATCTGCGGATGGCGACGTTGGAGATTACATTGCATTATTAAAACCTCGCGTTATGTCATTGGTGGTCTTTACCGCTTTTGCGGGGCTTTACTTAGCACCAGGCAGTATACATCCAGTTATTGCTATTGTGGCGGTATTGTGCATAGCAGTAGGGGCCGGCGCCTCAGGTGCAATTAATATGTGGTATGATAGAGATATTGACGCTGTCATGGATCGTACTGCAGCACGACCAATTCCAAGTGGACGGATACAACCCGGCGCGGCACTTGGTTTTGGNGTTGCATTGGNAGCGTGGTCCGTAATGGTTATGGGTTTAGCTGTAGAATGGNCTGCAGCAGCGTTNTTAGCGTTCACTATTTGCTTTTATGTTTTTNTTTATACNATATGGCTNAAACGGCGTACTCCNCAAAATATCGTCATTGGTGGAGCNGCGGGCGCTTTCCCTCCTATGGTAGGCTGGTCAGCGGTGACNGGTGATATTNCTTTNAGCTCAATCATTCTGTTTGCTATTATTTTCATGTGGACCCCTCCTCATTTTTGGGCTTTAGCATTGTATCGGCGTGGTGACTATGAAAAAGCAGGTGTTCCTATGATGCCGGTAGTTGCTGGGGAACGTGAGACTAAACGGCAAATTATACTTTATACAGTGCTATTAGTGCCTATTACATTGGCGCCTACTTTATTGGGCATTTCTAGCTGGTTTTATGGTTTTATCGCCGTATTTATGGGGTTAGTTTTTGTTTCTTTAACGTTAGCAATTTATCGTGATTCAAGTGAAAAATATGCGCGCCTTACATTTGTTTTTTCAATTCTTTATTTATTTATAATATTTACAACTTTAGTGGTAGATAAAGCGGCAGGCTTTTAGTACGTCATCAATGGTTTATGACTATGGACAAAAAGGAAAATCAAGGCCTTCGGCAAAAAAGGCGCAACCGAGCATTACTAATTATACTAATTGGTATGGTAATTTTATTTTATGTTATCTCGGTCGTTAGGATGGGATCAGGTACATGAATCGAAAAGGTAAAACAACCACGGTATTTGGGATTTTTTGTATTTTAGCCTGTATGTTCACTTTAACGGCATATTCGGTTCCTCTTTATGAATTATTTTGCAAAGTGACTGGCTATGGAGGAACAACTCAGGTCGCTGCNGGTAACCCTGATAAGGTTTTGGATCGCAAGGTTACCGTGAGATTTAACGCCGATATAAATACTGATTTACCTTGGAGTTTTAGGCCGGTGCAGAATAAGGTTGACGTGCGGATAGGAGAGCCGGTTTTAGCCTATTACCAAGCGAAGTCTCTTGTGAATTATGATGTAGTAGGTACAGCAACNTTTAACGTTGTGCCCAATAAGGCGGGAAAATATTTCAATAAGGTTCAATGTTTTTGTTTTACGGAGCAAATCTTAAAGGCAGGAAAAACAGTTGAATTTCCAGTCCAGTTTCATATTGACCCGGCTATCGACGATGATACCGGCTTGGATGATGTTAAGACCATCACATTGTCATATACTTTCTTTAAATCCGTAAAAAATGAAGAAAAGAATACAGCTAATTTAGTTGTGAAAGAAGTAAACGGATATGGTAAATTAACTGAGGGAAGAGTACTAAAATGAATTTAACCGCTGATTCAGTTGACGGGCACGGCTCAGAACATAAACACCCTTGGCACCTCGTCGATCCAAGCCCTTGGCCTATTGTCGGAGCACTTAGTGCCGGTTTGCTCGCTATCGGNACCGTCATTTACATGCATGGAGGAGGCTCTTGGTTATTGGCGCTGGGATTTCTTGGCGTTGCTCTTACCATGTTTTTTTGGTTTCGAGATGTTACCTTGGAAGCGACGTTTCAGGGGCACCATTCCATACCGGTACAAATTGGTATGCGTTATGGGATGGCATTGTTCATTGCTTCAGAGGTAATGTTCTTTGTTGCTTGGTTCTGGGCCTTTTTTAATGCAAGTCTGTTTCCACCAGAAACTATCAATGGTGTGTGGCCACCCCCTGGAATTATTGTCTTTGATCCTTGGAGCCTACCTTTTCTTAACACTCTTATTCTTTTGACTTCGGGAGTGACACTTACTTGGGCTCATCACGCATTAATTGAAGGCAATAAAGAGCATGTTTTGCAGGGCTTGGGTCTGACTATTTTCCTAGGACTTATTTTTACCGGTGTTCAGGGTTATGAGTATTCTCATGCTGCTTTCAGTTTCGCTTTTGAGGAGGGCAGTCCGGGTAAGGGGGGTATTTACCCAACAGTTTTCTTTATGGCGACCGGTTTCCATGGATTTCATGTTATTGTGGGGACAACTTTTTTAATTGTTTGTTTCTATAGAACCTATAAAGATCACTTTAAGTCAGATCATCATTTTGGTTTTGAAGCTGCAGCGTGGTACTGGCATTTTGTTGACGTTGTATGGCTATTTTTATTTTGTTGCATATATTGGTGGGGCGCAGGTAACGCAATTACAATTTAGAATCTATGAGAATGGTTTGGGTTTTGCTTTGTACNACTAATGATTTGGTTAAATATAGGATGTCTAAGAAATTTTGCGTGTCTTATGTGCAAATGCAGCTTTTAGTATAAAAATCAAGGCCGTTTTTGCGGTGAAGAAGAGCTATATCGTAGGCAAAGAAAAACCTTTAGTTTTCTCTATTTTAGCCTAAATTTGTACTGACCCTCCACATAAGTCTTATTTATNGAGCTTCTGTTTTTTTGTTTCAGTGGTTCCTTATTTAATCAATCTATTATTGTTTTTTTGTCTCTCTGCCTTTCTGATAGATTAAGGTTATTTTGATTATCAATCATTTAAAAAATCTGTGTTGTAAATATGATGACTGATGTTAAGGCTGTTGAAGAACAGAAAAACATAAGCAAAAGTCTAGTGATAGCTACGGCTTGTGTATTCATAATTCTTATAAGCCTAGGGACTTGGCAAGCGCATCGCCTTGAATGGAAAGAAGGTCTAATCTCAAAATACCAAGCAGAATTAAAACGGATACCAATAGCTCTTGTAGACTTGCAATCTGCCAAACCAAAAAAATTTAGACGCGTTCAGGTGATTGGTAAATATTTGCATAGATTACAAATATTCGTNGGACCAAAACCTTATCGAGGAAATGCTGGTTGGCATGTTGTGACACCCTTTCAACTGGAGGCAGGAGATATAATCTTAATTAATCGGGGCTGGGTACCACTTTCCTTCCGAAATAACCTTGAAGCGAAGATTGAAAAAAGAAACACAAAAAGCGCAGTGGTGGGCGTTATTAATTGGCCGCGTAAAAAAAATTATTTTGATCCATTAAATATACCAGAAAAAAGTCAGTGGTTCCGGATTGATACTGCTGCAATAGCAAATAAACTTAACCTTAAAAATGTTCCGTCTTACTGGATTTCAATTAATAAGATAAAAAAAAGTAATAAGTTTCCTATCGGAGGTGTGGGGGCGAAAATGCCGATTAATAACCATCTTCAATATGCATGGACTTGGTTTGGTTTGGCATTCGGGCTTTTAATTCTNTCGATAGTTTATTGGAGGCAAAGGTANCATTAGTGAGANAGGTTTTAGATAATCGGAACGCGGTAAAGGGCGCACTTTGGATGTGTGCCGCCTCAATTATGATTGCTATTTCAGCGTCCTGCATTAGAGAACTTTCCCAAACCTACAACACTTTTCAACTCGTATTTTTTAGAAGCGCAATCGGTTTGCTCCTTCTATCTCCATGGATGTTAAAAACTGCAAAGAAGGGTAAACTCTCTACAACTAGGTTTCCACTTTATCTTTTTCGAACAGCTCTTAGCTATACTGGTATGGTCTGTGTGTTTTTCGCTTTAGCACGTATGCCAATTGGAGAGGTCTATGCNTTATTGTTTTTAGTACCCATCATCACAATTGTTATGGCTGTTTTTCTTTTAAATGAAAAAGCTGGCATTGGGGCTTGGGCAGCATGCGGTTTCGCTTTTATCGGTGTTTTGATTATATTACGTCCGGGCGTAATAGCCATAAGTATAGCTGCAATTGCTGTATTAGTAACCGCGGTGACATATGCAGGGACAAATATTTGTATTAAAGCATTATCAAAAACCGATACCCCTGCCCAAATTACGTTTTATGGCCAACTATTAGCTCTACCATTAGCACTCGGGCCGGCATTATATTTCTGGAAAATNCCTTTATTTTCAGATTTTCCGATGATCTTCGCCCTTGGGACTTTACAGCTTTTAGCAGGCTTATTCCATGCTTATTCCGTGCGGGCGGCTGATGCACGTATTGTACAGCCATTTAATTTTGTACGTTTGCCTGCTAGTGTATTATTTGCTTTTATATTTTTTAGTGAATTACCATCACCATGGACCTGGCTTGGAGCAGGGATGATTTTTGCAAGCTCCTATTATGTTTTGCATAAAGAGGCTGAAANCCNGAAAAANATCTAACGACGAAGCANAAACTCTCGNCCCAACTTGACGCGAGGCTTACCATCATACTCAATTATATCTGCAGTGGCATAAGTTTCACTCCAAGTTGTGGGCAGATAACTACCAGTTCCAATAACATCAACGGGGGCTTTAGCTTCAGCAAACAAATGGCATTTATCTGGCCCAAAGCCGCTTGAGGCTACTATTCTTGCTCTTTGGTATCCCTCAATATCTAATGCTTCTCTAAGCCGCCAAACTGCTGCAGCGGATACNCCTGGTCCTACTAGATAAGAAAGTTGCGTTTCGGATCTGTAACCGCGTACAACTTCTGGNACGTGCCGATCCAAAACTGCATAAGAAGCTGCGGGATCTAATTTCTCAATATAACGGCTTCCCGGAGTATCAAGCCTAAACGATAATAAACCTTTCTCTAAAAGTTCCGGGAATTTCTCACAGACTTGCAGGCTATCAGAAATTTCGTTTCCAAAATAATCAATAAGAACAGTCATCGGTAAATCGGGGAATGTCTGTTGAAACATTTCAGCAGCTCGAAGTGTGCTACCCGCATAGCCAATGAAGGCATGAGGCATTGTACCTTTCCCTTTCTCTTGGCCAAAATAATGGGCGGTGGCATCTGTAGCATTNCCTATAAATCCTAATGCCCCGTTTTGTTTTTGTGCTTTAGAAGAACCGACAGACGCTGCATAGGCCATCATTTCCGCCATATTCGTACCTGCACAGTGGCGGGCGTCCATTGCCAAAAATGCAACATTTGGTAGGTCCGAACACATTGAATAAGCATTGTAAGCAGCTACGCAAGCGGGGCCGAGTTTCTGTAATAATAAAGTTTCAAGATCTACTAGTTCAGATAGTTGGCCAGTGATGTAAGCGATAGGTTCGCCCGCGCCAACCCAATCACCCTCTTGGTACTTGAGTTCAATCTCAAAATTGGTAAGGCGTTCCTTGGAAACCGAAGTTAGCCAATTCAACGCAAGTCTCGGCGCCGATATTACTGGCCGGCGCATGAAAAGAGCATAAGTCACAATTGAGTCACCAAATTCCGCAACAGTTTTTTTTGTATGNGCAAAATATTTATCGGTCCANGATTGAATTTGTAATTCTTNAATTGGCCAAGCAGCTTCGCCTTCTTTATTTAGGTGCTCTGCACTGCTATTTATATCTTCATTGGTTGTCATGAATTTTCTCTTACACAAAAAGCGAATAATCTATCCCATTCAAGCACATATATAATGAGTTAGGGTAGGATCACAAAGATATCGGTTTTTTTTATATTAGTAATTGCTGAGAATCTATAATTTAAAAGTTGGAAAAGTAGTTTTTTTTATGGACGATGAATTGTTCCTCAGTCAGTTGGCCAAAAGTCTTCCTAGTCTATAGTATTCTGGTGCTAAATGAGTTTTGGAAAGGAGAAAAAATTGCGCTATGTAAGCACTCGTGGCTCTGCCCCTGTACTCGAATTTGAGGATGTTGTTCTTGCTGGTCTTGCCGTAGATGGAGGACTTTACGTCCCTGAGGAATATCCCTATTTTTCTAGTAGGCAAATAGAAGCGATGCGTGGGTTAAATTATGTAGATCTGGCTTACCAAGTTCTAGAACCATTTGTTGATGGTGCTATTAATCCTGACGCACTTCAAAGCCTTATTAATAATTCATATAAAAATTTTGCCCACCCTGAAATTGCTCCAATTAAAAAATTGGATGAAAACGTATTTATATTGGAATTGTTTCATGGCCCAACCCTGGCATTCAAAGACTTTGCTCTTCAAGTTTTAGCTAGGTTGTTTGACTACATATTGTTAAAGCGGAGACAACGAATAACAATCGTCGCTGCTACGTCTGGTGATACAGGCTCTGCCGCAATAGAGGCATGCCTTAGACGTGAGGCTATAGAAATATTTATTTTGCATCCGAAAGGTCGCGTTTCAGATATTCAACGTCGTCAAATGACAACCGTCAAAGAGGGTAATGTCCATAACATTGCGATAGAAGGTACCTTTGATGATTGCCAGGAGCTTGTTAAACAAATGTTCAATGACTCCACCTTTCGCGCTGAGCAAAACCTGTCTGCTGTAAATTCAATTAATTGGGCTCGAATTATGGTTCAGGTGGTTTATTATTTCTTTTCTTCTTTAAAANTAGGGGCTCCGGGAAGAGGTATAGCATATTCGGTGCCAACCGGAAATTTTGGTGATATTTTTGCCGGTTATGTTGCGACTAAAATGGGATTACCAATTGAAAAATTAATTATCGCTACAAATACCAATGATATTTTATCCCGGTTCATGATAAATGGTGAAATGCAAATAAAAGAGGTAATACCCACGCTGAGTCCGGCTATGGATATTCAAGTATCTAGTAACTTTGAAAGATTATTGTTCGATCTTTATGAGGGTGATGGGCAAATAGTGAAACAAAAGATGGATAAATTTAAAAAAAGTGGGAAAATGGCCGTTACCTCCGGTGTGCTGAAGAAGGTGAAGAAAATATTCGAATCTTGCAGCCTTAATGATGACGGAATCAAAAATCAAATATTAGAGACCTACGAAGCCACCGGTCTTATTGTGGATCCGCACACAGCTACAGGAGTTCATGCCGCGGCAAGCCGCTCTATAGAAAACGTTCCGATTGTTGCATTATCCACTGCGCATCCGGCGAAGTTTCCTGATGCTGTTAAGGACGCAATTAAAATTAAGCCACAGCTACCTAACCATCTATCTGATTTGCTTAATCGTACGGAATTTTTTGAAGTTTTGCCAAATAATATCGAAGTCGTTAAGTCTTATATCCGCAAAACTGCTTTCAAATAATGCCCAAAGAATAAGAAAACTTTTGATAGAATTTCGGTAGTTAAAGATTTTAGCTTGTTGTTGAAATAGCATCTGTTCAACAACATTATTTTAAGCGTGGCCAGACTGCCCAGATAACATATTGAAATCTATTCCTATTTTTTTCATAGCATTTTCCCACATATTTTCGGGTTTGTTGTCAAATACCAAAGTGTTGTCTGCGGGAAGGCTAAGCCAACCATTCGCTTGTATTTCTTGGTCAAGTTGGCCCGGTGCCCAACCGGCATATCCTAAAGTTAGGATACTTCTCTCCGGTCCCTTGCCATCAGCTATGGATTTTAGAATGTCTATAGTAGCAGTTAATGCAACTTCGTCATTTATTACTAATGTTGCATCCTTGATATAATCAGCGGAGTGGAGAACAAATCCGCGCCCAGTTTCTACGGGCCCTCCAAAATGAACCCTAATTTCTTGATCAGCAGAATCAGTACTTATATTCAATTGATCTAGTAACTCGGGAAAGCTCACACTATCAACGATTTTGTTAATTACTAGTCCCATTGCACCGTCTGAAGTATGCGCACAAATATAAATGACTGAACGCATAAACCGTTCGTCAAGCATCTGCGGCATGGCTAGCAAAAGATTACCCGTCAAATATTCAGAATTATTAATAGGATATGGATTTTCCATCGTTACAATTCCATAGTCTAGTCAGCCAGTATTGTGATTTTTGTTAAGGACATCATATTTTATACATATCTTGTAGAAAAATAACTATGTAATAATATATTTATAAAATATTTAAAGATTTGCTTTGATAAAAAATAAAAAGATTTTATCACCTCATTTTCTCACTGTTTTTATAGTGTTTATTGGGTCGCTATATTTAGCAGAAGCGTTAAATGCTGCTGCTAGTCCGTGGTGGTCTACGAAACAAGGGGCAGTTCGGCTGCTTTCTAATACTAACGCGGTAGGAAATTCACAAGACCTGAAACTTGGTCTTCAT
Source organism: Rhodospirillaceae bacterium (assembly GCA_002719885.1). Taxonomy (GTDB): domain Bacteria; phylum Pseudomonadota; class Alphaproteobacteria; order MPNO01; family UBA2964; genus UBA2964. The sequence goes on from PBFH01000002.1 coordinate 61,013, forward strand.
TTTAAAATGAAACCTGGCTGGAAAATCTATTGGAGGTCTCCAGGCGACGCTGGTTATCCACCCCGAATTGATTGGAGTGGTTCACAAAACATTAAAGAAATTAGAATGAATTGGCCGGCCCCAACTCGATTTAGAGTGCTCGGCATGGAAACGCTGGGATATAAAAATGAAGTTGTTTTTCCGTTAAAGTTAATATCTTCGGATTCTAAACGGAGCATACTAATAAGGGCAAAGGTTAATTATCTAACTTGTAATAAAATATGTATTCCTTACGAAGCTAATTTAAGATTGAATTTGCTTCCAGGGCCGGCGAACTCCTCCAAGGAAGAGAGCCTCATTAACAAGTTTCAAGAGCGTGTACCGAAGAGCCCAAGCGCAAGAAACGCTTCAGATACCTCAGTTTTATTATTTGGCCCGCTAGGGAACCAAAGTTTACGTGTGGAAACAAAAATTTTAGGTTTACCTAGTCTTATTGTTGAGGGTCCCCCAAGAGTTCGATTTGGAAGTCCTAAGCTAATAGAGAGAGAGCCAAGCGGTAAAGCGATATTCCACGTGCGTATATTTTCGCCGTTCAATGGGAAAGAAAATAAAAAATTAAATAATCTAAATGGAAAAAAAGTCACGCTGACATTTATTGGCGATATCAACGGTCCGATAGAGCAAAAAATACCGATCAATGGAATTAGAATTGTTAGCAAACCTACAAATACTTTTTATTGGGCTATTTTTAATATGGCAGCGTTAGCGTTGCTCGGAGGTATTATTCTAAATTTAATGCCATGCGTGTTACCTGTGATTTCATTAAAAATGCTTTCGATCATCAAGTATAGTAGCAATGAATTAAATTATATAAGAAGAGGATTTCTGGCCTCAGCTTCTGGANTTNTATGCTCTTTTCTNTTGCTGGCCTCAACNTTAGTNATACTAAGAGCTTTTGGTCAGACNGTNGGTTGGGGCNTTCAATTCCANCAGCCTATTTTCTTAGGTGGCATGGCGGTGGTGATGACNCTATTTGCCGCTAATCTGTGGGGCATNTTTGAAATCAAACTGCCTTNCTTTCTNTTTAGTAGCNNGGGGCCGGCCAAGCAGCGGCAGAGTATGGNAGANAACTTCATAACCGGTGNATTTGCTACCATCCTCGCTACACCGTGTTCAGCACCATTTTTAGGAACNGCGGTTGGTTTTGCTCTAGCAAGAGGACCGCTAGAAATTTATGTAATTTTTATTTTTTTAGGCATAGGTTTTTCTATACCCTATTTGATCATCGCAATTTTTCCCAAACTTGCTCACTATTTCCCTAAGCCCGGTCAATGGATGAACATATTAAGAAAGATATTAGGATTAGCTTTGATTTCTACCGTTGTCTGGTTGCTTTACATCCTCAATATTCAAATGAGTTTTCAAGCTGTCCTACTTAAATCGATTCTTTTATTTATTATTTTCGTTTTACTAATACTTCAAAAGCGCAGATCAAAAATAATTGGAAAAGTTATCATTGGTATAATAAGTGTAGCCGCTTTTCTTGTCATTATTAACCCACTGGAAATTGAAGAGAATAAGAAAAAGCCTCAATCCGTAGTAGAAAAATCTTGGAAAAAATTTAATCCGGATAACATTTTATCAAAAGTGGCGGAAGGTAAAATTGTTTTGATTGATATAACTGCTGACTGGTGTTTGACTTGTAAAGTTAACAAAGTTTTAGTTTTAGACTCGGAAATCATTCGCAATTATGTGAATCGTAACCAAGTTATTGCTATGAGAGCCGACTGGACAAATAGTGATCCATTAATAACTGCATTTTTAAAAAGATTTCTGCGGTATGGTATACCCTTTAATATTGTTTTTGGTCCAAAAGCTCCTCAAGGCATTATTTTACCGGAACTACTAACTAAAACTGCTGTGTTATCAGCTTTAAAAAAAGCTAAAAAGCACTGAGGATATCAGGCTTAAAATTAAAACCACCGTCTCACCTTTGAACTATAAGTGAGGTATTGTTCGCCAAATTTAGTCTTCAGGTAATTTTCTTCTTTTTCGATAGCAAAATAGTGAAGGGCAAACAAGCAGGGTATTAGTAAAAGTAAAGTGGCCATGTGGCCAAAAAAGATTGAAATACCTAGGTACATTAAAACGTATCCTAAATACATTGGATTACGAGAATATTTGTAGGGTCCAATGGTAACCAATTGCTTTGTCGATTTCCTAACATCTATGCAGGTTTTCGCCGTTGCGAAGGTAAGACAGGACCAAACGAGAAGAAGAATTCCCAGTATAATAAAACTCAAACCAAACGTCATAGGGTAGCCGCTAATGTTAAGTATATCGGAAAGAGCTCTATCTGTTATCAGCCCAATAATCAAAAACACTACAAAGATGACGCTAGGAAAAGTGATTATGTCAGGCGACCTAGTGTTGGAGTCGCTATTCATAGATTTCTCGAATACCCTGGCGGGCTAATTCATCTGCCCTTTCATTGTCAACATCACCAGCATGTGCTTTTACCCAGTGCCAAGTTATATCGTGTTTGGCAGCTAGCTTGTCCAATATTTTCCATAAATCCACATTTTTAACAGGTTTTTTAGATGCTGTTTTCCATTTCCTTTTTTTCCAAGATTTTATCCAATTAGTTATGCCATCTTTTACATATTTACTATCAGTATAAATATAAACTTGCGTCGGATATTTCAATCTATCGAGCGCTTTAATAGCTGCCAATAACTCCATCCGATTATTAGTAGTATTAAGCTCTCCACCCCAGATTTCTCGTTGCTCATTTTTCCATCGCAAGATAGCCCCCCATCCACCGGGGCCAGGGTTACCACTGCATGCCCCATCCGTAAAAATTGTTACGCACGAAAAATTTTTGTCATCTTGAGCCTTTTTATTCATCTTATGAAGTCAGCGTATCCAAAAATATTAACATAGATTTTGATCAGATTCTTTATGATACCGAAGCCGTTTAAGATATTCCAATGGGTCTTTGGGTTTGACAAGCGCACCTTTTGGGTGGTTTAGAAAGTCATAAAGACGAGTTAATAAAAATCGCAAAGCACTTCCGCGGGAAAGAAGTAAAAGGGACCTTAATTCCGCCTCTTCTAGCGTTCGGATAGATTTATATCCTTCGAGAAGACTAGACACCTTTTCAGAATTTAAACCACCATCGTTTTCAAAACACCACGCGTTTATGCAGGTCGCAATTTCGTAAGCCATAAAACCATTGCAGGCAAAGTAAAAGTCAATAACACCGCTCAGTGTTTTGTTTTCAAAAAATACATTATCAGGAAATAAGTCAGCATGAATGATCCCGACTGGTAGTCTTTTCGGCCAATTTTGATCGAGGAAATTCAATTCAATTTCGATTTCTTCTACGATACCTTCATAAAAGTCGTTGGCACGTGCCTTAGTTAATTCAAATAATTTTCGCCACCCTTGCCTATCGAGGGTATTGATCCTGCTCATTTGAAAGTCTTTCGTTGCTATATGCATTTCGCCAGCAATTTTACCTACGGAATAACAGTGATCATGGGTGATAATTTTTGGTCCAGATCCGGTAACGAAAGTAACCAATGCAGCTGGTTTGTTACATAAGGTCCTCAGAGCCTTGCCATCAAAACCATGAAGGGGTGTAGGACAAGGGAAGGCTTTATTTGCAAGGTGATCCATTAAGCCAAGAAAAAATGGCAGGTCTACGCTGTCCACTCGTTTTTCATAAATAGTCAGGATATAGGTATCTCTATTTGTTTTTAGAAGAAAGTTAGAATTCTCTACGCCTTCTTCTATACCTTTCAAATAAACAATTTTCCCAATGTCATATTCTCTGACGAATTGTTTTAGAGCGCTAATTGGAACTTCGGTATAAACAGCCATTAAATTTATCTAGTTAATAAACTTTTATTTTCAGTCAATGAGAGCACGAGGCAAACTGAAGTCAATGTCTTCAGATGTCACGAAAACCTCTTCTATTTTTATATTAAAGTTAGTCTTTAGCCTTGTAATCAATTCCTGTACTAAAATTTCTGGAGCAGAAGCACCAGCAGTTATTCCAAGAGTGTGCACTCCACATAACCAATCAATGTCAAGTTCTTCTGCTCTATCAATAAGGATTGATTTAGGACAACCTGCGGCTTGTGACACTTCTTTTAAACGATTTGAATTTGATGAATTAAGGGCCCCAATTACAACAATGGCATCACAAGTTTGAGTTAAAGCCTTTACGGCAGCCTGCCGATTAGTTGTAGCATAACAAATATCTTCTGTCCTAGGGGATTCAATATTTGGGAAGCGCCCCTGCAGGACCTCTATAATTTCTGCCGTGTCATCCAAAGATAATGTTGTTTGTGTTACATAGGAAAGATTGTCGGGGTGCTCCACCTTCACAGATTTTGCCTGTCCTATATTTTCGATTAATAGCATTTCGCCTTTTGGGAACTGACCTAAAGTACCAATAACCTCTGGGTGACCAGAATGCCCTATTAACAGCACTGTACGGCCCTCTTTTTTATGGCGTGCTGCATCAACGTGAACCTTGGTTACAAGAGGGCAAGTGGCATCTAGGTAGGTTAGACCTCTTTTTTGAGCAGCTGCTGGTACCGACTTTGGCACACCATGAGCAGAAAAAATGACTAAAGAATCATTGGGTACTTCATCTAACTTTTCAACAAAGATGGCTCCTTTATCGCATAACTCTTGCACTACATATTTATTGTGAACTATTTCGTGTCGTACATATACCGGTTTTCCGAATTTTTCTAATGCCTTTTCAACAATAGCAATTGCTCGGTCAACACCAGCACAAAAGCCTCTCGGGCTTGCAAGTTGAATAGTTAGGTTTCTTTTAAACATATTCCTGCCAAGTCTTTCGCTAGGACAACCATCATAATATGTTGCCTCGGTTGAGAAAACTCAACACCTCCGGTAGAATCTGACTAGTTAAAGATTGCATCTGATATAAACTCGATATTAATTTTCTTTAATATGACAAGGGTCGAATAAGAAAGAAGCCGTAACAAACAATAATGAGGCCATTGAATTTGTTGTAGCTAGAGAAACTAAATACTAATGGTGTTCATGTGAAAATAGTAATGCGCAACCATTCTGTGATGGGACACATAATGATTTGTAGGTGTTATCAATTAAAGTGAAAATTACAAAATATAAATTTTGTAGGATTTTTAATTCTCAAGGGTCACTTGGAGCATGCTTAGCTTGCGTTGCTCTTCTAACTTTAATGGGTTGTGGATCTTTATCTTCAAATAAACAAGTTATCCCGCCTTGTCCGAAAATATTTTTGCTTAAAGACGCCAATACCTTGACCGTGTTTAATTCAAAAAAAGAGACGGATATAATCGATATTTTCTCTGATGTTTCTATAATTAATTTTAAAGCGCAATGTGGGTTTAATAAAAAACGCACAGAGGTGAGTTTATCACTTAGAATACTTTTTGATGTTAGTCGTGGTCCTGCCAACAAAAACCAATCCGTTGGTTTTGATTATTTTGTAGCTATACCAAAATTTCATCCTTCTCCTAGTGGTAAAAAAGTTTTTCCCATTAATGTCATGTTTAAGGGCAACAAGAACCGCATGAAGTTGATGGATAGGGTGGAGATAAAAGTGCCGATTTCAACAAAATATGACGCAAATGAATATTCAATCTATATTGGGATCCAATTAACCTCTAATCAATTAAAATATAACCGACAACAAATGAATCAAAATTTAAGAAGATAAATAAAACAATATTGTATCTTTAATGCAGCTTAGTCGGTAATTGTTTGATAGACTGATCAAGCAATGTAGTTGCCGTTTTTTGGTCGAGTTGTTTTTCTAGGATACGTTGTGTTGCTAAAATAGAAGTTTCGACTACCCTGTTACGAACCTCTTGGATGGCATCTGCCTCCGCCTGAGAAATTTTATCCTCTGCTAACTCTTCACGCCGTTGCAAACTTTGCATTAATTTTTCTGTTTCGTCTTGGCAAAGGCGTTCAGCTTCGTTCGTCGCGTCCGCAAGCATTTGATCTACCTCACGCGCTGCATCGCGTTGTTTCCGTTGATAATCAGCGAGTAAATGTTGAACTTCTTCGCGTAAGCTCGCCGCTTCGTTTAAGCTTTCCGCTATTTTTTTTGCACGGGTATCTAGGCTGTCTTTGATGAAGCGCCAAGCCGGTTTCAAAATAAAACCGATCAGGAGTAAAAAACCAATCGCTACCCAAAAATCTGGTGATTGCATAGCAGATATCAACTGTTTTTTCCCTCTTCAATAACTGATGATACAGCTGTTTTGGCTTCAACTTCTGATATTGTTTTACCAATTAAACGGGTAGCCGCAACTTGCGTGATTTCCACTGCGATTAATTGAATTTCATCTAAAGCCTTCTTTTTAACAGAGTTGATATGGTCCTCTGCTTTCTCAGCTTGCCCTATAAGCTTTTCAGTTAATGCTTCATGCTTTTCCGCTACTTCTAATCGCATTTTTTCAGCAGCTGAACGAATTGTATCCTGAGCTGCTTGTCGACCGTCAGAAACTAATTTTTCGTATGTTTCACGAACTATTTCGGCTTCTTTTTTTAGTTGTTCTGCTTTTTGGAGATCATTGTCAATACGTATTTGGCGGTTTTGAAGGATTTCACCGATACTAGGAATAATGATCCTCCACATGGCCAAATATAATAGGACAAATGTGATTACGAACCAAAATAATTGAGGTGTAAATGTGTTGGGATCTAATTGCGGCATGAATTAAAGCTTTTTATTACAATTTTGCTTATTCTATTTGCGAAGATCAGAATACGAACAGCAGGAGTAGGGCCACGACTAGGGCGTAGAGTGCTATTGCCTCAACCAACGCAAAACCGATCCAAGTCATAGCGGTAACATTATCGGCAGCAGCAGGATTACGCGCCACTGAAGAGATAAACGCTGCAAATATATTACCAATCCCTATCCCGGCTCCTATTACCCCAATCGCGGCAAGTCCAGCACCAATTAACTTAGCGGCAGCAGCTTCCATTATATTATTCCTTTCNTTCTTTGANCTTNGTTAATGTAAATGTATGGCATCGTTAATGTAAAAACAGGTTAAAATTGTGAAAACATAAGCCTGNANAAAAGCAATAAGTAATTCTAAACCAGTAAGNGCTACAACGAATGCGAAGGGNAAAANGCCTCCTANGACTCCNAAACTGACNACAAACCCGGCNAANACTTTTAACATTGTATGNCCNGCAGTTAAATTAGCGAATAANCGCACTGCNAGGCTAATTGGNCGNGATAAATATGAAATAATNTCGATAGGAATCATTAATGGCCATAAAACAANGGAAACTCCTGGCGGAACAAAGAAACTGAAAAAATGGANNCCATGNTTTAAAAANCCCAATATTGTTACACCAATAAAAACAATTAATGCCATCGCGAAAGTAACAATAATATGACTGGTGAATGTAAAACTATAGGGTATCATCCCCAACATATTGCCGAAAAGAATGAACATAAACAATGTGAATACAAAAGGAAAATATTTACGTCCCTCATTACCTACGGTGTCACGCAATAAATTAGCTACAAATTCATATGAAATTTCTGCCATAGATTGCCACCGGCCTGGAACAATGGCTCGTCGGCGAACACCTAAAACCAAAAATAATATCACGAAAATCAAGGTTAGTGACATGAAGAGCGCAGAATTTGTGTATGAAACATCAAAATCACTCAATTTGAGCGGAATTAGTGTTTTAATTTCAAATTGCGCCAGTGGGCTGTGGCCTTCAGTTGCCAATGTAACCTCTCTTAAACTTAACGCNCGTCGCCTGAANCATCGNNTTTATCTTTTCGTTTGTANCCTATACTCTGTCCAACCCCGGCAGTAACTCGATAAACNTTAACAAAACCTGCAACGGANCCAAACAAAAAAAATAGCAGCATAAACCATGGTTTCGTGTCGAGCCAGTAATCTATCAACAGACCAATGCTAACCCCAATTACCAAAGCTGAAACAATTTCAACACCCAACCTCATCGCTAAACCAAGACCATGACGGTCTTGCCTTTTAGAGGATCCAACCGCTGACCTTTCAGTCGCCTGACGCGCCCGCTTAAGCCGGGCATCAATATCCTCTATAGGTAAGGACTTATCTCGCTCGGTCATGCCTAGCCAAGCCTCTCGTGTCAATTGGTATATCGAATTCACCCTTCAAGGCGAGGGCACCTTAGGGTGGACCTTTGACCCTGTCAAGGCCCAAAAAAAGAAACCTAAGTCTATGATAAATAATGTTAAATTGTCGCCTAGTATTAAAAAAATTATGCACTTTCACGAAGATGCTCTGCTGCTTGCAGATCAACGGAAACTAGTTGGGACACACCGCGTTCGCTCATCGTGACACCAAACAATCGATCCATTCGAGCCATGGTCAATCGATGATGAGTGACAAGTAAGAATCTAGTATTTGTTTGCTCCGATATCTCTTGGATTAACTGACAAAACCTTTCCACATTTGCATCATCGAGAGGGGCATCGACCTCGTCAAGGACGCAAATTGGGGCAGGATTAGTTAAAAACACAGCAAAAAGTAATGCTATAGCCGTTAAAGCCTGTTCTCCTCCTGATAGAAGCGATAGGGTCTGCATCTTTTTACCAGGCGGACTCGCCATTATTTCCAGCCCGGCTTCAAGCGGATCGTCCGCTTCTGTCAAAGATAGATATGCTTTGCCACCGCCAAATAAGCTAGTGAAGAGTGTGGTGAAATGATTGTTTACTTTTTCAAATGCACCTAAGAGGCGGGTGCGTCCCTCTCGGTTGAGGTTTGTTATNCCTTGACGAAGTCTTGAAATTGCTGANANGAGATCNTCACGNTCAGAAACCATCACTTGAATACGCTCATTTAATTCAGTTGCTTCCTGTTCCGCACGTAAATTAATTGCGCCCATATTATCACGCTCACGTTTTAAGCGTTCTACTCTTGTCTCCACCTGATCAAGTGTGGGAAGTTTTTTGTCATCTAGAACTCCTGCTTCTGCTAAAGCATTATCTGGCTCGCACATAATGCGTTCTTTAGATCGTTCAAAGATCACTTCCAAAGCCTGGTCAATTTGTTCCTTTGTAGCTTCACACCTGACACGGTCTTCGCGTTTTTCGCCTAAATTGACCTCGACTTCCCTCAATAGTTTACTAGTGANAGATAAATNCTTCTCGCCTTGAGACAAATTATTCGCTGCTTTGGTTCGGGCTTCCTCTGCTTCTTTAATTTTTTGCAGTAATTCAGTTCGTTGGATAGAAATTTCTTTTGGTTTTAGTCTCAGTTTTNCCATAACAGATTCTGTTGAATTCATTCTCCCTTCAAGGGCACTGAGCTGTTCTTCGGCATTAACTATTCGGTTTAGCCATGAATTTTTACTCTCTATCATGTCTTCTAGGCGCTGTTTTCTGGAAGCAGCCTCCCCAATTATACGATCATAGTTACTCTGCTTCTCGGATGCTAAATTGCGGGCCTGAATCAGTTCTTTGCGCAACTCATTGGATTTTGTGCGCCGTTTTTCGATATTTTCAATGTTTAGCAGCTCATCGTTAGCCTGNTGAATTGTAGCGTTCACTTCATTAAGGTCAGCTAGTAGTGCTTCTGATTTTTCTTTGGATGAAATAATTTTTAATCTTGCCTCAGAAAGCGTGCGGTTGCTAATAGCTTCTGCCTCGCGAGCTTCGTGATACGCTCGCTCTGCTTCTCTCAGAGAATTCCGCNCATGCTTTTCGTTAGCAATGGCAATTTTGGATGCCGATGAGATTTTTTCAAATTCTTTTTTTGCTTGTTTTAATATATCCTGTGATCCAATAACTTTAGATCTTAGGTTTTTCAAACGATTTCGTTGTGTTAATCTGACAGCAGAGCTTTTACTTGTGCCCCCGACAATAGTGTANCCATCCCACCTCCACAAACCGCCTTTCGGGCTGACTAATCTTTGACCTTGAGATANTTCTCNCGCTAGTCGATCTCCCTGCTCTTCATCTTCTACAATGCCGACCTGAGAGAGCCGGCGGCTCAATTGATTAGGTGCCTCGACCACAGATGATAGAGGTCTTAAACCATTGGGCAGNGGTGGTAATGAAGAAAATGGAGCGAGAGTTTTCCAATGTATAGGAGCTTCTTGATTCAAAGGTGCATTTAAATCATCTCCTAATGCAGCCGATAAGGCTAGCTCATAGCCATTTTCTACATTCAGAGAATCTATCAAAGGGGGCCACAATACCGGGTCGCCAATTGTCAGCAAATCCTTAAGAGCGTTCTCTTCAGCTACCAANTTATTATAACTTGTCTCAGCGTCTTGCACCTGCCTGTGGATAACACTCTCTGCTTTTAAAGACTCGATGCGAATGTGTTCAAATTTGTCCAGTGTTGAAATTGCTAAATCTAATTCTTTGCGAAGGTTATCTATTTTATACACTAATGCGGTGTCGGTGGAATTATCCTTTATAAATTTCTCTGCGTTTTGGCGTTCGACTAGGGATTCCTCAAGCCGTTGATTCATCTTAGCCTGACGAGTTTTCGCTTCACTAATTTGTCGATTTAGAAACGTTTGTTGCGATTCATCCTCTGTAATCTTCTGCAAATCCTCATTAGCAAGTTGTTCAAGTTTTCTGACTTCTATATTTGCGGTATTAAGGTATTGTTTTGCGGTTTCTATGTTTTTTTCTTGATTGTTTTTATGCTCTTCAATCGCACCAATTTCATTAGTAAGACGCGCGACTGCTGATTCGGCTTCTATTTTAAGGTTGATCTCACGCTCTCTGTCATCCGAAATTTGCGCGATGCGCTTTGCAAGTTCTGTACGCTCTTCCTCTATGCGTGATTCTTCTTTCTCAAGTTGCGTNCGTACGATGATCAGCCGTTGTAGAGCCGCGGCTTCTGCTGCCTCCTTTTCTCGAAGAGACGGAATCTCGTTTGCAGCCTTTTCGCGGGCTGAAGTAGCTTTAGCGACTTCCATCGTGAGTGTTTGAACAGATTCTTCGGATTCAGATAACTTTTGAATGGCTATTTCTTTTTCTGAAATTGTTTTCATCCACTGATGATAAATTGCTATGGCTTCGGCACGGCGGATGTGATCACCTAAATTTTTATAACGTTTAGCTTGCCTTGCTTGCTTGTTAAGAGTTTTAAGTTGTTCTTCCAGTGCACCTAAAACGTCATCTAACCTCTCGAGGTTTGTTTCGGCAGAACGCAAACGTAGCTCGGCTTCGTGTCTTCTAGAATGCAAACCGGTGATACCTGCGGCCTCTTCTAAAAGGTTGCGTCGATCTGTCGGTTTAGAAGCGATGAGTGCCCCTATGCGCCCTTGGCTAACTAGNGCNGTAGANCTNGCNCCGGATGCNGCATCAGCAAAAAGGGTNTGTACGTCTTTAGCACGNACGTCTGTGCCATTCACGCGATAGTTTGANCCGTCACCTCGTCCTATCCGACGATTTACTTCAATCTCATCAGTTATATTATATTGGGCGGGCGCATTTCTGTCGGTGTTATCCATATATAAGGTTACTTCAGCAATATTACGAGCAGGGCGGCGATCAGTACCTCCAAAAATTACATCTTCCATTCCTCCCCCGCGCATATTTTTAGGAGATGTTTCTCCCATTACCCAACGGAGAGCTTCAACAAGGTTTGATTTCCCGCAGCCATTTGGTCCAACCACGCCTGTAAGTCCAGGCTCAATCCATAGTTCAGTGGATTCGACAAAAGACTTAAACCCGGTAAGTTTTAGTTTGGTGAATTGCACGTCCACATAATTCCTTGACTGTTAATATTTGATCACGGCTATCTTAGTAGCGAGCGGATTACGGATTTAAATTGTTTCGGAGATAATCCGCCGCTATATCGCCGCCCATTGATCATGATGGTTGGTGTCGAATTTATTTCAAATAATTTACTCCCATCCAAACGTTGTTTTAGAATTGTATCTGCTATTGATTTGTTTTTGAGGCATCCATCAAAGTCTTTTTGTGTTAAGCCACCGAGCCGTGCGATCCGGGCTAAAGCCGACAAGGGTTGCGGGTCGTTTGTCCAGTTTGCTTGTTTAGAAAATAATATGTTGATAAACGCAAAATATTTATTACGCCCAGCACAACGCGCTAACATTGATCCTGATAGCGCAAGCTGGTCTAAGGGAAAGTCGCGATACACATATTTGATCTTTCCGGTTTCAATAAAATCTTTTTTTATTAAAGGAAAAGTAGTCTTGTGAAATTCCGCGCAATGAGGACAAGTCAAAGATGAATATTCAATGACAGTTATGGGTGCATTGTTGTTTCCTAGAGCAAAATCATTTTTTTTAACATCAAAAATTTTGAATATCGCGTCAGGATTTGGTACTTCAATTTTCTCCGGGACAAACTCGGCTTTTGCAGGCTGAGATGAGAGACTTTTGGGATTGCTATCGTTGCCTATAATACTCTTTACTGAAATTATGGCACCAATTGCTACCATACCCCCTACAACATAAACCCATATATTCGGCATATTTCCCTCCTGAACACAATATATAGCGTAAACTAGGGTTGTTGGTCTAGCTTTCGATGTAGGCACGTTGACTAAATTTTATAGAACCTACTTTTGTGATTTTTGTTTGCGAATATCGGCATTTAGGGCGATCCCGAGCATGTTAAGTGCATCGCGTAGATTCCGATCGGAAATTATTTTGGTTCTTGATTCGATTTCTTTTAAGTTTTTATCCGAAATTTTGTGGTCTTTGGATATTTCAAGTTTTGAAGAGAAATCCCGGGGTGCAACCTGCGTTATAGAGATTTTTTCTATTGCATCATATCCAAAGTAACTATTAATTCGACGGAGGATTTCTGGTTCGTCATGCTGAAGTTTTAGGGCCGCGGGTCCGGACGCTGAAACATACAAAGTTCCACTTTGTCTTTTTCCTTTTTTAAAAAGTATGCGTTTTGGTGTGGAGTCTAAGGCCAATTTATTCCCGATAATTTCTCCCCAGCAAGTTAGGATCTCTGGGTGCAAAAAGCCTCTATGATTGCTAAATTTTTTGCTAATTTGTGGTATTAGCTCGGAGATAGCCTGAGGACCTCGAGATTTTCTCTTATCTAACTGTCTGTCCTTTTGCCTTTTTATAACCATTAGATTTCCGTCAGCATTAATTTTTAAATATTGGCTAAATAGAATAATTTAGCTTTTAATACGATAGTTATTTGTTCAGATTTGAACAAGCAGGGAAGAGATTTGTATTGAACAAAAACAACGACATATTGGCTAAAATGCGCAAAGATCTTCTTTCTTGGTATGATCTAAATGGTAGAACGCTTCCGTGGCGAGCGGCTAAAGGTCAAAAAATACAACCCTATCATGTTTTGCTCAGTGAATTCATGTTGCAACAAACAACGGTTGCCACAGTCGGGCCATATTTTGAAAAATTCGTTGAAAGGTGGCCTTGTATAAGTGATTTGGCGTGTGCTCATTTAGATGAAATACTTCATGGTTGGCAAGGCCTGGGGTATTATGCGCGTGCACGTAACTTGCATCTTTGTGCAAAAGTGATTTCAGAAGAATTAGGTGGCCAAATTCCTGAGAAAGAAGATGACTTAAAAAACCTACCGGGCATTGGAATTTATACAGCTGCTGCAATTTCGGCCATCGCGTTTGGTAACCCTGCAAATGTAGTTGATGGTAATGTAGAGCGTGTCATGGTTCGCATTCATGCGCTTAAACAACCTTTGAAATCCATTAAGAGTCAAATTAGGGATTTGTCTGCAAAAATTTCTCCTCCCTCTAGGAAGGAACGGCCAGGAGATTTTGCTCAAGCAATAATGGACTTAGGCGCTACTATTTGCACGCCAAGAAAACCGAAATGTGGAATTTGTCCTTGGGGTTTTCAGTGCAAGGCTTTCCAAAATGATCTACAGGACTTAATACCAGCGCGACAGGATAAGAAATCAAAACCTAAAAGATATGGAATTGTGTTTTGGGTGAAGCATCCAGACGCAGGTATTTTAATGAAAAAGCGTCCAAATAAGGGGCTGCTAGGTGGAATGGTAGTAGTGCCATCAACCGAATGGCTAGAAAAGGAATGGTCAACAAAAGATGCCCAAAACACAGCGCCTTTTAAAACAAATTGGAACCCTTTACCTGGGGTTATAAAACACACTTTTACCAATTTTCATTTAGAACTTTCGATTCTGGCTACAAATGTTTCAAAGATAGGAGGTCCAAATGACTTTATTTGGATTCGACCAGAGAAAATGCATGAAATCCCATTACCGACAGTAATGAAGAAAGTAGTGCAGCATGCCCTTAAATTATCCTAATCCGAAAATTTAATTCTAATTTCTGTCCGTTGAGGCAGCACTTCGAGTTTCATTTCTTAAGGCCATTTCGGAGCGAACCCTATCTCTTAATTTATCAATTGCGACAACCTTACCACGGCGCTCGGTATGCCAGAATGTCCAACCGTTACAAGACGGTGCATTTTGTACTTTTGCTCCCACTTGGTGAATCGATCCGCGAAAACTTTTAGTTGCAATACTGCCGTCTGCATTTACCTTAGCCGTCACTCTTTTCCGAATGTCAAAAAGCTTATCCCCAGCATTAAGCAGCCCCTGTTCTACCACACTTCCAAATGGAACGCGCGGTTCTGTGCGTTTATCGGGTGTTGTTAAAATTGAGATATCGTTTGTATTATCTTCGATTTGCCTAATGCGCACCCGGGCAATTTCTGCATATTCAATTTTACTCTCAATCCCTAACCAGTGTCTTCCCAATCTTCTAGCTACAGCACCTGTGGTACCAGTGCCGAAAAAAGGGTCTAATATAATATCTCCGGGATTAGTTGATGCTAAAATTATGCGGTGTAATAGTCCTTCTGGTTTTTGGGTGGGNTGAACCTTTNTGCCATTCTGTTTTAAGCGCTCTTTCCCNGCACANATNGGAAATAGCCAGTCACTGCGCATTTGAATNTCGTCGTTTAATGATTTCATTGCCCTGTAGTTAAAGGTAGGTTTGGCCNCNTGNTTTTTAGAACACCAAATCAATGTTTCGTGGGCATTAGTGAAACGTTTGCCCCTAAAATTTGGCATCGGATTAGATTTTCTCCAAATTATATCATTGAGGATCCAGAATCCTAAGTCTTGCAGCGTTGTCCCTACACGGAAAATATTGTGGTAGCTTCCAATAACCCATAGGGATCCATTCGGTCTAAGGATTCGCCGTGCGGCGGTAAGCCAATCTCGCGTAAACTTGTCATAGTGCCCAAAATTAGAAAATTTATCCCAATCTTCTTCGACACCATCGACCCGAGTGTTGTTTGGGCGGTGGAGCTCNCCTGCAAGTTGTAGATTATAGGGTGGGTCCGCGAAAATCATATCGACCGAATTATCGGGAAGTGAACCCATGTGTTTAATACAGTCCCCTATTAGGATTTTGTCGAGCATTAATTGAGTTTTTGTGACCATATTTTGAAACATGATTCAAGATAGACTCGCCGTCAACTAATTTATTGGATTCAATAACTTAGAAGAATTTGATGATTGCATTTTTTAACTAAATATATGAATTCTTAGGGCTCACGACTCAATATATTGATAATCGGTTTAAATTTTTTTCGGTGATGCGGGGTAACACCAATTTCTTCCAAAGCTTTTGAGTGCTGCCTGGTTCCATAACCGGAATTACGTTCCCAGCCATAACCAGGATAACGCAAGGAGAGTTTGGCCATAATTCTATCTCGAGTAACTTTGGCAATTATTGAGGCTGCGGCCACTGAAAGAGAAATATTATCGCCTTTTATAATGGCTTGCGCTGCGCATGGAAGATTGGGGATTCGATTGCCATCTACCAGTGCAAAGTCTGGTTCTACGGGAAGGGCGTAGATCGATCGCTGCATTGCTTTTAAAGTTGCTCCGAGTATGTTGAGCGTTTCTATTTCTTCTGTACAGGCAGCCCCTATTCCAATACTTGCAAATGATATTAGTTGGTTAAAGATGTGTTCTCGCTTCGCTTTGCTCAGTTTTTTGGAGTCATCAATTTGATTAGCAAGGTCTAAAGTAATTCTCTTTGGGTCAAATATAACAGCGGCTGCCACCACCGGCCCAGCCCAAGGACCTCGACCTGCCTCATCAATTCCAGCGACTATACCGCCATTCTGTTTCTCTAATTTAAAATCGGCCAAATTTCGTTTGTCCTTTTTCAAATTGATTTCGATTTCTAAAAGGTGTCATGAATGCCGGTCTAACAATTTTTTGGTCATTTTATTTTTAATAAAGCGCACCTTAATCAGGGCCTTGGTTGTGAAGCGTCGCGCCCACCGAGCTCCTCGCTTTGCGAGTAAACGCTCTCCAACGAATGTCGCATCAAATACTAGTTTGAGAGTAGTTAACCTTCTTTCTGCAATTCTCNGAAGACGTCTGGCAGTTGATAACCAGAAAGGGCTAAGTGCCAGACTCAAAACGGTTACTGAAATTAGGAGTTTAGCCTCTTCCTGCGTAATTGCTGCTATTGCTATCGCCGATGCAGCCAATAAAAAAGAAAATTCGCCTAATTGAGAAATTATAACGCCCGACAAAAAGGCNCGCTGCCAAGTTTCTCCTAATAATTTAAAAATAATGATATTAAGTGCACTTTTGAACAAGGTCACAATTAGGAATAGGAGAAAAACCAAGCCTAAATTCTCCCAAACAAAATTTAAGTCGATTAACAGTCCTATAGAGAGGAAAAAAATCATCAGCATAACACTCTGAATTGGTCTCACCACTGCTAACAGTGGTTCTCTTTCCGCACTATTCCCAATGGCTAGTCCGGCTAAAAAAGCACCATATGCTGGTGAAAGACCTATTGCTCCCATAATTGCACTCGCTCCAAAACAGTAGACGAGGCCTGCCAGAGGAGATAAATCAACGTGACCGATAATAATTTTATAAAATGGTAAATGTTGCCGTCCTTGCTGCAACAGAAGGTGAACCAAAGCGAATAATAACAATCCAGAAATTAATACCTGTGTTGCGGCTGCAAGATCAAAACCATCTGACCCAAGATTTTCGACGATTAAAAGCATTGGCAAAAAAGCTAAGTCCTGAGCAATCAGAACGGCTACAGTAATTCGACCAACACGAGCTCTGAGNGCTCCAAGTTCTTCAAGCAATTTAACGGCGACGGCCGTTGATGAAAGGGCGACGACAAATCCGAGAAGGATTGCAGCAGAAAGCGATATTCCAAGTAAAAAAGAGGCTATTAACATAGCNAGAAGGCTAGCAATTGTTTGCATTACGACGGCGGGTAAAGCAAGCCGCCACGTGTATTTTAGGGTCCTTACACTTAGCTCCATTCCAATAATAAACAGAAGCATTAAAACGCCAATTTCAGCGAAGCTAGTGACTAACCCCTCACTTTTAACTACTTCAAATCCTGTCGGGCCTAAAAGAACTCCGGCAAATAGGTATCCAACAAGTGGCGGTTGCTTAAAATGTGCAAAAACCATACCACAAGCCAGTGCTGTTATGACCACGTAGGCAAGGCCAGATAGATCGGTTACATGTTCCATTAATAACAAAGGTAGCACGTAGGGCCGAGTCGCACTTAATTAAGAGATGTTTCCGTTATTCAGAAAAAACTTAACTGTTCGTCATTATGTATCGGATCAACGAATTGACTTTTATCAAGTACTTCATCGGCGCAGTTACAACGGCATNTTTTGGAGGCTAAATTGAAACGATTTTGTATTATGGTGGCATATTTCCCAGTTCCCGTCATGCGTTCACCAAAAACAGAGTGATAGGCTTTGCCACCACGAGTGCTAGCCAATAGATTCATGGCACAGTTTGCTTTATTAGGTTCATGGGTTTTGAGCCATTCTCTAAAAAGATCAGCAACTTCATGAGGTAACCTAAGNAAAATATAGGAAACCATTTTTGNACCAGAATCACGGTTTGCTTCCATGATANTCTCGAGTTCATGATCGTTTAGATCAGGAATTATAGGGACAATCATGGTGTTACATGGAATACCGGCATCGACTAAAATCTTAATAGTAGTCAGGCGGGTCATGGGGGTTGGTGCTCCTGGTTCTAACTCGTTTGAGATAGGGTGACTGAGTGTCGTGATTGAGAGATTTAGTTTTGCCAATCCTTTTCCGCCATTTTCCTTAAAATATCGAGAATTCTTGTAATTTGAGATGACTTNGTGACAATACTTACCGGATGTTAAAAATTATAAAGTACCTCAAGAACACTTCTGATAAGCCGCAGTTTTTTCCGGGGGTTGGTGTAGGCCTGTGTTGGTGCCCGTAGAAATTGTGCGGAAGGTATAGGACTTTTCGTTTGATTCTTTTTTGAAAGGTTTTGCCGCTTCGGGTTTGTAAAAAAGTTGTGTCTTAAAATTTAACCCGGATGATAAACCCAAAATTGNATGTGTTGGCCGAGCAAAACAATAGNTACAACCATGTTCGGAGCCGCGGTATGGATTAATTGATCGGTCAAAAGAAATATCCGGGGATGTNTTATAAACGATGATAGTCTTAGATTTATCTTTTGTTAAAGCGGTATTAATTTTTTTACATTTAAATTTTTTGTCCAAGCNAGNNATTATNANTGAAATTCTGGGTTTNTTTTTCATAANGACNAGTNCTATTNNANNTNGAACCGNGACCCTTTANGTTTGGANCTAANCCATGTTTATTGNGGANANTTTCTNGNTGANTATCGTTNAAANTTGCTAGTTTATTNATTNTNATNCCTTATANNATTNNAATAAGAACAAANNAAGAACATTAACTNATAAATACGGNTTNTTATGTTAAGTGTNATTATNCCTACATTAGATGAAGGCGAACGCATAATTCCGACATTAGACTCACTTAAGGGATTAGTAGATGAAATTATAGTGAGTGATGGTGGGTCGAATGACGATACTGTCGCAATATCTATAAGTTTTGGGGCAAGGGTAGTGCGTTCAGTGCGNGGTCGTGGTGTGCAACTTAAAATAGGAGCAGAGGAAGCAAAAGGTGAATGGCTGTTGTTCTTGCATGCGGACACTGTTCTCAGCGATGGTTGGTTTCAAGAAACTAAGGAGTTTATGTCAAAGGGATTAGAAAAAGCTGCGGTATTTCAGTTCGCGCTAGACGATACAAGGCAAGTGGCTAGGGTTTTGGAAAAAGGAGTGTCATTGAGAAATAAAATCTTCTCATTACCTTATGGTGATCAAGGTCTTTTGATAAGTCAGTTACTATACAAGGAACTAAGTGGCTTTAAATCAATTCCTGTATTTGAAGATGTTGATATTGTAAGGCGGATAGGGCGAAGGCGTTTAGTATTTTTAAAAAGCTTCGCAAAAACATCGGCTGCGCGTTATACAAATTATAGAATTTATTATCAGTCATTAAGGAACCTGATTTTACTGGTAAATTATTTTCTNGGTGTTTCACCCCAACTTTTGGCGCGATTTTACAAATGACTTGTNCCCCTGTTCTAATAATTTTTGTTCGTGCCCCCTTTTTAGGACGCGTAAAGCAAAGACTAGCGGCAGGTATTGGTCAGATAGAAGCAAGAAAATTTTATCTGAAAACTTCGAGGGACTTAATTAAAAAAGTNTCGAGCAGCCCTTTTTGGACAACCGTTTTATGTGTTACCCCCGATGCTGCCTCTTTAAAAGGAAGGTTTTGGAAAAAAATTCCTGTCAGACTTCCCCAGGGAACTGGCAATCTTGGGCAAAGAATGGAGAGAGTGTCACTTAAATTTCCAAATAACCCGGTTTTAATTATTGGAAGTGATATTCCTGATATTTCTAATCGCATTATTAAAAACGCATTTACGGCAGTTCGACGACATGATCTAGTTTTTGGACCCTCCCCAGATGGTGGGTACTGGTTAGTTGGTGCACGGGCAGGTTTATTGGTTAGGGGTCTGTTTTCTAACGTGAGGTGGTCGACGGCATTTGCTCTTAGTGACACGCTCAATAACAGTGGCATGAAAAGGGTGGTGTTTGTCGATACGCTAAATGATATAGATTCGGTTGAAGATTTTGTTAGAAGGTCGATTTAATTTTCTCGAAGTCGCGGTATAAGTTCAGCAAAGTTACATGGCNTGTGCCGTATATCTAATTGTGAACATAATATCCCATCCCATGCGTCACGACAGGCTCCGGTTGACCCCGGTAAAGCGAAGAGGTAGGTGCCTCGAGCTACTCCTGCTGTAGCTCGCGATTGAATTGTTGAGGTTCCAATCAAACTAAAGCTGAGTTGTCGGAACAATTCCCCGAATCCAGGTATTTCTTTTTCATAAACTGCGGCGAAAGCCTCTGGAGTGACGTCTCTTCCGGTAACTCCAGTGCCACCGGTAGCTATAATCACATCGATCACTGGATTTGCAATCCAACTTTGCAGTTTGGATATAATTTGGGTTTGATCATCTCGAATGATTGCCTTTTCGACGAGTTTGTGTCCCGCTTCTTTAAGCTTATCAACTAGAAGCGCCCCAGATTTATCGTTAGATTCTGTTCGCGTGTCCGATACGGTTAGGATGGCAATGTTTACTGCTAAAAAGGGCGCTGNTTTATCGATTCCTGACATTTTATTACTCTTTACAGTTTATTTATCAATTGACATGTAAACCGGTATTTGGCCTTGGGCAATGGCGTCTAATGTAGGAGAGTTTTGACCAAAACGATCGCGATAAATCCAAAAGTTAGATAATACTCTTTCAACAAAGTCACGGGTCTCCCTAGAAGGCATGCTTTCGATAAACATTAAAGGGTCTTGTGTTCGTTTGAAAATTCTTCGTTGCCATTTTGCCAAGTTTCCAGGGCCTCCATTATAAGCAGCGGCCATAAACAATACGTTACCTTTGACGGTTTCGTGTTGCAGTAGATACCCAAGATATTTTTGGCCTAATCTTAAATTTAGACTTGGATCATATAACTGATTTCGGCGCCATCCCCTAAACTTTTTTTGCGCCATATATCCGGCGGTGCCAGGCATTAATTGCATTAGTCCACGNGCGCCAGCGTGACTTTTAGCACGAGTATTAAAGGCTGATTCTTGGCGCATAACAGCATATACTAAAGCTCGATCAATCTTAAAACCGTCCCCTGGTACCCATCGGGGCACAGGATATAAACCGCGTTCCAATCGGATCTGGTTTTGTCGCATGAGGGCAATCGCAGTTTTCAGGGCCAAAGAGGGTAAGCCAAAATAATCTGCCATATGCAACAATGCAATTCTAGTATCAGCGTCATTTTTGAGCCCAAGATAGCCTAATTCCCGTTCTGCGCGGTTAAATTGTCCTACTTGTATAAGGGCAATAGCTCGCATTGCACGTGGATTGTTAGCGATTGCTCCCATGCCTTTTTCTTTGGTTTTGGGTATGTTCCACTTTAGTGGTGATGAAAGACCCAATATTCTGCGAGCGATAACTCCATAAAACGTTCGTGGGTGACTGGCTGCTAAACCCAACCACCGGGTAACCCGTTCCGGCCTGCGTGCAACTAAATTAGAACGGGCTGCCCAAAAAGCAGCAGCTGATTGTGACCATCGCGACTG
The DNA here is from genome assembly GCA_002719885.1 of Rhodospirillaceae bacterium. Taxonomy (GTDB): domain Bacteria; phylum Pseudomonadota; class Alphaproteobacteria; order MPNO01; family UBA2964; genus UBA2964. The sequence goes on from PBFH01000002.1 coordinate 82,526, forward strand.
ACCACCAATTGCTGCCATAGACTGAAAATGATCCGCAGCGTTTATATAACGTCCAGACCGATATGCCGCCAATCCAGCATACCAATGACCTAAAGGGTAATATTGTCCTGATCGATTGGAAGCATTAGNGCCTAATTTGNGTGCACGATGATCTTTTCCTAAATAAAACCACCCACTGCTAATTCTCATTTTATTGATGTCTATATGGGCGATATTCAGGCGCTTGAACCGCTTTTGTTTTAGAAACTTTTCTGCAATGGTAAGTCTTTGTCTTTGAACTAATCTCCTAACTGTTGAATGTAAAATATGAGCGGTTCGATTATATCTCAAACCGCGACGGCTCGTACGCTCAATTCCACCATTTCCACTCTCCGAAAATATAATATTTTTGGGTAAATTGGGGCTTGATGGTGCTCTGGATTTGAGTGGTTTTCTCCTGAGCGCTAATTTGTAAATTCGCTTCGAGTCGGGGTGATCAGCATAAACTTTTAGCCAAGAGGCTAGCTCCCTATAACGAGAGCGATAATGAGTTGGATGTAAATATCGCTGTGCCTGAGTATGCCCTAGCAACAAATTGTTGGACAGCTTTCTTATTAACCGATTGGCTTTTTGCCAGCGTCCTTTTTTTTGGAGTGCAAAAATTTTGCTATATAATTTGGTATCAACGGTATTTAGNGGTTTGGGGTATAGGTATTCTATCNTTCCTGTTTCAACTTTAAAGTCGTTTGAAGCAAAAGAAGTAGTGGCAGAGCATAAAATTGTTACTGCCAAGATCATGGGGTTTCGTATCAATCTGTTTTTCAAATACGACAACTACATGAGCTCCTAAAGAAGGTAAAACATATTTAGTTACATTTGAATTTTAGAGTTAACGCTCTCTTTGAGTGAAGGCAAGTTATTCATTATTCACGTAGAAGATTTAAATCATATCATTTAGTTTTCGTTTTATTTCTAATAAATCTATCCAGGTTTCTCTTTTTTGTGCCGGAGATCGCAATAGGTAGGCGGGGTGCAAAATAGCACGAGTGGTAATAGGGGTTTCTATACCTTCTTTCTCTCTACTATATTCTAACCATTTTCCTCTCATTCTCATAATTCCTTGATTAGAGCCCAGCAATGCTTTAGCTGCAACTCCTCCAACTAATACCAAAATCTTAGGCGATACTAATTCAATTTGACGTTCAATAAATGGCATGCAAGCTATAATTTCGGCTGGTGTTGGGGTTCGGTTTCCTGGCGGTCTCCAAGGTAAAATATTAGTGATATATACATCATTTCTCTCAAAAGAAATTGAGGATAATAAATGATCTAAAAGCTGCCCTGCTGGTCCAATAAATGGTCTACCTTCGCGGTCTTCATGTGCCCCGGGAGCTTCGCCTATAAACATCAGCGGTGCTTCACCAGGACCTTCTCCAAACACTAAATTTTTAGCTGTTTTTTTCAGTGGACATCCATCAAATTCTGCTACAGCAGTTTTCAAAGCTTTAAGAGAATTAGCCGACGTTGCAGTGGCATACGCTGAACTAATAGTCTCTTCGCGTGAAATAAGGGTTGAAGAGGGCTTAGTTTTTGTTGGATTATCTAAGAGCGATTTTGTTTCGGCACTAGTGAGCTTCGTAATGTTTTTAATACAAATTTCCTCCGATTCACTCGGAAATAAGCGGTTATGAGGTTCCGCTTGTAATGTTTCATCAATGCCATTTTCCACGTGCCATTTCAGAATCTCAGTTAAGTTATTTTCTTCTTCCATAATAAAAATGTATCATAAATTAAGATGTTTAAACACCTAGGTAGCACAGAAAAGGAAAATTAATGGAACGAGAGGCGATGGATGTCGATGTTGTTATTGTAGGGGCAGGGCCGTCGGGTCTNTCAGCTGCAATAAGGTTAGGACAACTAGCAGCTGAAAATGATACAGAACTTAATATTTGTCTGCTGGAAAAAGGGTCCGAGGTTGGCGCTCATATACTTTCTGGAGCGGTCCTGGAAACCAAGGCTTTGGACGAACTTATTCCAACTTGGAGGGAGAAAGATGCGCCCTTAAAAACCGAGGCTGTTGATGATAATTTTTTATTTCTTACCGAAGGGCATTCATTTGCTTTGCCTACCCCGCCACAAATGGATAACAAAGGTAATTATATTGTAAGTCTGGGCAATGTGTGCCGGTGGTTAAAGGAGCAAGCAGAAGAGCTAGGTATACAAATTTTCGAGGGGTTTTCTGCCTCCGAGATTCTATATGATGATGAAGCTGTTGCAGGGGTATCGACCAGTGACATGGGCGTTGCTTCGGATGGAAGTCACAAAGATAATTTCTCGGCGGGATACGAGTTGCGAGCCAAGTATACGTTATTTGCTGAAGGGTGCCGTGGTTCTCTGACTAAAGAATTATTTCAAAAATTTGACATGCGATCAAAGTCAGATGCTCAATCTTACGCAATTGGCATAAAAGAATTATGGGAGGTGGAACCAACTTGTCATCGACCGGGTAAAATTGTTCACACGATTGGTTGGCCGCTTGACAATAAAACCTACGGTGGCTCTTTTCTATATCATTTGGAAGATAATCAAGTAGCGGTTGGTTTTGTTATAGGCCTTGATTATAATAATCCTTATTTGTCTCCCTTTGAGGAATTTCAACGCTTTAAGATGCACCCAGCAATCCGTCCGACTTTCGAAGGGGGACGACGGATTGCTTATGGAGCTAGAGCTTTAAATGAGGGAGGTTTTCAATCAATACCGCAATTGGTTTGCCCGGGTGCGGCTATCATTGGATGTGCAGCTGGCTTCGTGAATGTTCCCAAAATCAAGGGCAGCCATAATGCTATGAAGACGGGTATGGTTGCAGCAGAATCTGCTTTTAAAGCATTAATGAACGGGGGGGATAAAGTATTAGAAAATTATCCGAAGGAATTAAAAAATAGTTGGGTTTGGGACGAGTTATACCGAGTTAGAAATATTAGGCCTGCCTTCCGATATGGTCTTTGGGCCGGATTAATTTACTCTGCACTAGATACCTATCTGTTTCGTGGTAAAGCACCGTGGACTTTTAAGCAACACGCAGATCATAAATCCCTGTTACCTGCTGCCCGTAGCAAAAAAATTGAATATCCTAAACCTGATGGCCTTGTGTCGTTTGATCGATTATCATCCGTATTTATTTCGAATACAAACCATGAAGAGGACCAACCCGTCCATTTAACATTGAAAGATAATTCTGTTCCAATTTCGATTAATCTCAAGGTTTACGATTCTCCAGAACAGCGGTACTGCCCTGCAGGTGTTTATGAAATCATTGATGACGGCGATGGTGATGGGCCAAGGCTCCAAATAAATGCGCAAAATTGTGTGCATTGTAAGACTTGTGACATAAAAGACCCTTCCCAAAACATTAATTGGGTGGTTCCTGAAGGGGGTGGAGGACCAAATTATCCAAATATGTAACCAATGTAGGTAATATAGAAATTTCTCCTAATACTTTTTAACATTTCTGATCGAATATTTATTGGATAGTAAATTGAATTTAAAACTCATATGCTAGGAAATTTCTGGGTTCTGACGATTCTATCAAATAATAGGGTTAACAATATTTATTTTTTGATGCACAAAAATATGGTTGGTAAATCAAGTAATCACTTGTCTTCTACAAATGATTTATTAACGGTTTTACCCCTAATAATTTCATTAGCACTTCAATTTTTCTTTATCCCTTTGAAAGACTTAAAAGCAAAATCATTATCTGCGAACCAATACAAAAACATTGCAACAAATAGTATGGGAGGGATCAGGCCGTCATCGGTGTCCGGAAAATATTTAGCAGGACGTTTTGCACATAGTTTACGAGATTTTGGTAATGCAGCAAATTACTTGACAGCTGCTCTATCATTTGACCAAAAAGATATCAGAATTCGTCGCCAAGCGTTTTTGTCTCTATTAGCTAGCGGACGTTTAGCTGAAGCAGCCGTTCTAGCAGAAAAAATTACGCCCCTAGACCAAAATAATTCTCTACCAATTTTAAGTTTATTGGTTGAGGAGATTCTAAATGGAAAAGTTGTCGAGGCAGAAAAAAGGCTCAAAATTTTACCGCGAAAAGGTGTCGGAAGGTATCTAGCTCCACTTGTGTTGGGTTGGGTTAAATTTGCAAGAGGCGATGTATCGGGTGCCATAAAATCAATTGAAGTATTAGATGTTGAATCCTTTTATTCCCTTAAACAATTGCATATTGGTTTAATTTATGAGTGTGCCGGCCAATTTAACTTGGCAGAAATAGCGTATAAAAAATCCCTCAAAAAGAACTATTCGGTTCGTGGAGTTATGGCTTATGGAGTTTTTCTAGAGAGAAGCAAAAGATGGCTGGAAGCTGAAGCACTTTATAGGAGTTTTGGAGAGGAATACGGGGATGAGATCATTGATAGAATGATACAAAGAGCTAAAACTAAGGTCTCACCGCTGAATTTTGTAAAAAATGCTCAGGAAGGTATTGCAGAGGTTTTCTTTAATTTTGCTGGCACTTTATCCCGGGGTCAATCTTCTGAACTTGCTATAATATACGGCCGACTAGCTTTGCGACTGCGGCCCTCATTTCCGTTAGCTACAGTTCTCTTAGGTAGACTATTTGAATCCTTATCTCGAAATGCGGAGGCCGTAGAGCTTTATAAAAAGGTTGATAGGCGTTCTCTAGTTTCTTGGACAGCTAGACTAAGTCATGCGTCAAACTTAGATCAACTTGGTCTGACAAGAGATGCTATAGATTTATTAAAGAAGATGTCCAAAGAAAATAAAAACCACCTTGAGCCGTTAATAAGGATTGGCAATTTATATCGGTCGCAGGAGAAGTTTATAAAGGCAATAGAAGCCTATGATAAAGCAATTAAAAGAATAGTATCATTAAATAAAAGTCATTGGAACTTGTACTATGCTCGGGGAATTGCATTTGAACGATCCAAAAAATGGTCTAGGGCAGAGAACGATTTTATGCAGGCTTTAGAACTGAATCCACAGCAGCCATTGGTGTTAAATTATTTGGGCTATTCTTGGGTTGACCGAGGGGTTAATCTTAAAAAAGCTCAGAAAATGATTGAGGTTGCTGTTAAATTAAGGCCGAATGATGGTTATATTATCGATAGCCTAGGTTGGGTGCTTTTTCGTCTCGGAGAGTATAAAGAGGCAACAAAACAACTAGAACATGCAGTAGTATTGAGACCAGAGGACCCTACTATCAATGACCATCTTGGTGATGCTTATTGGAAAGTCGGAAGAAAATCGGAAGCAAAATTTCAATGGAACCGTGCTCTATCACTATCTCCTAAAAAAGAATTAATTCCCTCTATTCAAAAAAAGCTAAGGGAAGGCCTGCAAATTAAAAGCGTCTTTGGAAAATGAATTTTCGTGGTAATTCCTTTAGGAGTCCTTCGAAGGTCATATCAATGGCTGCTCCCGCAAAGATTAATTTATACCTTAATATTATAGGTAAACTAAATGAAACCTATCATGAACTTGATAGCCTCGTTGGCTTTACGACCTATGGTGACAAGGTGTTTGTAAGAGATTGTGAGGATTTTAGATTGGAAATTAGTGGTCCATTTTCACAAATGCTTCCTCCTGAAAAAAATAATTTGGTTATCAAGGCGGCTAAAGAACTCGCTCGGGAAACGAATTATGCGAGAGGTGCATATATTAAGCTTGTTAAGAATTTACCAATTTCTTCGGGGATAGGTGGAGGGTCGGCAGATGCTGCAGCAACCTTAAAAGCACTAAATAGACTTTGGGGAATAAAATTAAAAAAAGAAGATTTGATGACTGTCGGTCTGAAACTAGGGTCAGATGTTCCTGTATGTGTAAAAGGTAAGCCAGCGAGGATTGGTGGGAGAGGTGAAAAAATTTTTAGCTTTGAAGGGTTTCCGAAATGCGGCATTCTTTTAGTCAATCCCCGAGTTCCAATACCTACGATTGATGTATTTAAAACCTTTCAAGGTAAGTATTCGAACTACGTTGAAATACCAAAAATTAATGACATTGAGGCATTAATTGAATTTTTGTCGACCCAAAAAAATGACCTTCAAGAGACCTCAGTAAAAATAGCACCCGTTTTGCAAGTTATACTGAATATTTTAAGTGATGAACCCAACTGTCGTTTGGCGAGAGTTTCTGGAAGCGGAGCAACCTGTTTCGGGATATTTAATGATGAGCATTCTGCAGCATTGTCGGCTAGGGCGATATCGAGTCGATTTAAAGAATGGTGGCTAAAACCAACACAACTTTCTAACTAACAAGAAATAAATTTCTACAGTAGCCGTTTGCTTTGACTTACTTAATGATTTGAAAACCATTAATTATGCCTTTTAAATATTATTCTCTTTATTCGATTGAATTTCGGCTAGCTGCGAAGATAAATTACTAATTTTTTCTAGTAATGGGGCTAATAATTCATTGGTGCTCAACTCTACCTGCTTTAATCGAATATTCAAAGATTCAATATCGTTTAATAGCTTTTGGTTTATCTTGTCATGAGTTAATTTCTCGTTTTTAAAATTATCTTTATTTGTTGAGTTTTGATTAAAATCCTGCGCTACGTTGTATCTTCGAGCCTGATTATATTGTTGATCATAAAGGTAGTCTTGGGCCTGTTTAATTGTTTCAAATGGAAGATTCGCAGCTTTTCCAGCCGGTGTTTCTTTATTGGGACGGTTGGAATTAATCATACCATTCGAATTTGTAAGCTGTTCCGCAGCTGCCGTGCGGATAATTTGGTTTAACCAATTGCCAATAGTAAGGCCCGCTCGACGTGCAGCTATTTTTGCTGCTTCTCTCGCTTCAGGCTCCACTCCTTTCACGCTCCAAGGGGAAACATTTGCTACCATAATTATGCAATATACTTCTGTATGGTTTCAGGGAACTTATTTTCTGAAGTTCGCCTATTAAATTTTATTATACAATATAAAACTCTAAACAATTTTATCATATAACTTATCTTCAGTAATCATTAGCTCCCCGTTGGGAGCTAAAGAAAGTGATATCAATATTATACTCTATCTTGTTTTCAATAAAATTTGCTACATTATTATCAGAAACTATTGCGGTCTTAGTTAAACCCTTTTATTTTCCGCAGCAAAATGGGGCATAGCCAAGCGGTAAGGCAACGGGTTTTGATCCCGTGATCCCTGGTTCGAATCCAGGTGCCCCAGCCAACGTTTTTGAAGGAACTCAATTTGGGACAATTAGATGCTCAAGGGCTCAAATGCCCGTTACCCGTTTTACGAGTAAGGAAATACATAAAGACTATAGAAATTGGGGAAGAATTGAAAGTCCTAGTAACCGATCCTTCAGCTCCTAAAGATTTCAAGCTGTTTTGTGAACAATCCGGTCAGGAATTTGTAAGAACTAGTCAGGATGGCGGGGTGATTAACATAATTCTACGACGAATAAAATAGAGGCAGTAGCCAACGAATCTATAAATTTCTCAGTCTTTTCCTATTTTTAGATTGCTTTAATTTTGTTCCCTACTAAAAAGCTAATAATGTTTATTATTCGCATAATGTATAATCGCAGTATGTGTTATGAACTCTGAAATAACATATTCTGATGTTTCTACTAAGAGACAGCAAGTCGGTGTGATAAGTCTTATTAGTGCCGGACATTTTATTAGTCATTTCTATGTTATTTGTTTGGCTCCTCTATACATAGCAATGTCAAATGATTTAGGGGTAGGGTTCGCTGAACTAGGACTCATTTCGTCGGGATTTTTTCTTTCTGGTGCGACACTTCAGATGCCGGCAGGATTATTGGTAGACAGAATTGGAGCAAAAAGAGTTCTTTTTGGTGGAATGTTTATTCTCGCTCTTTCTATTACCTTAGCCGGTTTGAGTGGTTCCTATTGGATATTGCTATTTTTATTTATGTTGGCCGGTGCTGGTAATTGTGTCTTTCACCCATGCGATTATGTTATACTGTCCTCCTCTGTTAACGAGGACAAACTAGGTCGTGCCTTTAGTGTCCACAGCTTTAGTGGTTCAGCCGGTTTTTTTGCCGTACCGATAGTAATGCCAATATTAATGTCATTAACAAATTGGCAAACAGCATTATTTATTGTTGGTATTTGTGGTTTGCTGATAACAGGCGTTCTCCTTTGTTTCCATAAATACCTCAAAGATTCTAATGAGGTTGGTAAGAGCTCTGCTGGCCAAATTACAGAAACCAGAGATGCGCTTTTAACCAGAAGAATACTTTCCCATTTTGTTTATTTTATTACGTCTTCTGCCGCGACTAGTGCATTGAGTGGTCTTACTATAGTTGTCCTGGTATCCCATTACGGTGTGTCCGAAAAACTCGCAGGTTTTATTTTATTGGCATATCTAGTGGCAGCGTCAGTTGGCGTCATTGCAGGAGGTCTAATTGCAGATAAGACAAATAAACATAATATCGTGCTAATAGTGACAATGATGATTGCTACGTTGGTTACGGGAGTGGCTGCATTAGGAATCATAAGCTTTTGGTCCTGCGTTGTAATGCTTGTTATTGCAGGATTAACCAAAGGCATAGTGGCGCCAGCACGTGATCTAATGGTCAGAAATGATGCGCCTCCAGCGATTTTAGGAGGCGTAGTAGCTTTCGTCACAATTGGATTTACCATTGGTAATGGGACTGCGCCGGCAATTGCTGGGTGGTTTTTAGATCTTGGTTCACCACTTAACGTGTTCTGGTTTGCTGCCGCCATGTCCCTAGCAGCCATTCTCTGCCTTTTAGTATCAAGACGAGCAAATTGAGGTATTTTTTCAGATAAAGAACTTGAGTCTGTCGATTCGACAAATACTGCAGTATCTAGATACTCCTGATAGGTAGTTGGAGTAGTCGAAGTTGGATACCTATTATACAAAAGATATTAGCCTTCCTTGGCGGAGGGCTGTTGTATCAGTTGACCAATTCAAAAAGCCGGACATTGATGAAATTTTTGCTTTAGCCGACAGATTATCTGTGGGTAGAACAATGCCGCTTACAGGAAAATCAATAATTAATTTGTTTTATGAGCCTTCTACTCGGACATCTTCAAGCTTTTATGCAGCAATGACCCGACTTGGGGGCAGTGTTATACCTATCAACGAAGTTAACTACTCCTCAGTTACTAAGGGAGAAACATTAGAGGATACAATTCGTACCCTAGAAAGTTTTACTGATGCGTTGGTTCTAAGGCATTATGACGAAGATGCAACGGAACGTGCGGTTTCGGTAGCCTCTATTCCTATTATTAATGCCGGTAATGGAGCTGGTGAACACCCGACCCAAGCTTTATTGGACCTTTACACGATTTCAAAGGAACGTGATGGATTAAATGGGCTGAATGTAACTCTGATGGGAGATCTTAAGCACGGAAGAACGGTTCATAGCCTTACTAAATTATTGCGAATGTATGATGTTAAAATTAATCTAGTCTCGCCACCGGAGTTGAGCTTGCCCAGATTTTACCTTCATAAAAATGATACGGAACACAGAGAATTAGGCGAGGTGATTGCAGATACTGATATCCTTTATGTAACACGAGTCCAAAAAGAACGCTTTTTTGACGAATTGGAAATAGATTTTTCCTATTCGGTTACCCGTTCGGACATGGATCTTGCAAAAACGAATCTTGTCTTGATGCACCCTCTCCCTCGGGTCGGCGAAATACCGATAGAACTAGACTCAGATCCACGATCAGCCTACTTTAGACAGGTTAAATACGGGCTGCATGTAAGAATGGCATTACTCGTTGCCTTGATTGGTCGAGATTAGCCTTAATTATACAATATATAATTAATCCTTGATTAATCAATTACCGCGACAGCATTAATCTCAATTAACAAATCCGGTCGATTTAGGGCGGCAACGGTTACAAGAGTTGATGCAGGAAAATGCGGATCGACAAAAAATTCTTTACGAATTTCAACAAAACGAGTGTTATTCATGACATTAGTTAAAAATATTGTCATTGTAACAATGTCTGAGAGAGTACCACCTGCCTCATTTAGAGTTTTTCCAATATTTTCGAAAATACAACGCACTTGACCATCAAAATCATTTTCCAGGGAATTGCCAGTTTTGTCTTGCCATGCTAGGTGACCCGCAAGCCAGACAGTTTTCCCCCCTTCTGTTATTACTGCAGGTGAATAGGAACGGGAACGTTGATATTTTGAGGAAATATACGAACGTTTCATTAAACTAACGTTTTGCCCCATCCCAGCCGTGGGTAGAGATATCAAATATAACCCCATTAGGATCACAGAATTTCATCTCCGCATTTTTTGTCTCTTTCGGCCCGGGATGGTATTCACCCCCATTTTTTTCTACATCGGCGATAGAAGCTTCCGCGTCATCAACCCAAAAACCAAAGTGATGTAGGCCAACAAAATCCTTTCCTCGATTGTCGGCTGCGTCTTCTTGAGTTTCAAATTGAAGAAGTGTTAGATTCATGACCCCATCGGTTAATCGTGTTGCAACCCTGGATTCGGAAACACGTTCCAGTCCAAAAGTTTGTTCATAAAACTTTGCCGCGGTGTCTTTATTCGGAACCGATATTGCGATATGCCTCAGTTGGCCCTTTACCATCTTATTTTTCCTTTTTTTTTATTTTTAATTTTTCTGTGATGGAATGCAACTATTTCAAATTAGGAATCGTTGACGAATGTTCTTCAGGGTCTGTTTGGCGGAGAAGTGTTACGGCTTTATGAAAAATATAAACTTTATAAGTCTATGCCGTTGAAATATCACGGAACTGAGCTTACCCTTAACAAAGTTTTTTCGACACTCTGTCTGCTAGCCTCAAATTTAATTAATATTAGGTGGAGAACTAAAAATGGAAGCGGTAGCAGGCTTTCCTAAAAGGGAAGTGCAAGCCATAAGTCTGATTGGGTTTGCACATATGTTAAGTCATCTATATTGGATAGCGTTTGCACCTTTAGCACCTTCCATGATGGGATCTTTCGCAATAAGTGCATTCGAATGGGGACTGTCGCTTGGAATATATTCTGTAATGACTGGCCTTTTTCAAACGCCAATGGGTTTAATTGTTGAGCGGATAGGTGGACGAAGAGTATTGATATTTGGATTATTATTAAATTCTTTAGCTATTTTTTTTATTGGATTTCTAGCTTCATCTTTCTGGATGCTCATTGTTTTGATGGCAATAGCCGGTATTGGTAATTCTGTTTTTCATCCGGCTGACTACTCATTATTGGATGCCTCTGTTGGTCAAAATCGGATCGGTCGAGCTTTTTCAATCCATAATTTTTCGGGACAAATCGGTTTTATTATAGGGGCACCTTTGGCTGGATTACTTTTGTACACAGGTGATTGGCGCAGTGCCATGATAATTCTTGGGCTATTGGGTTTTGGCATCGCTATTTTAATAACCATGTCGGCTAGTTGTATAACTGAAGGAACCAACGTCAAGAAAAAAAAGGCAATTGGTGATAGTTTGAGAGGTTTACTAGTATCTAAACCGGTAATGTTATTCTTTTTATTTTATGTGTTCTCCTCACTAGGTAATTATGGAGTAACCCAATTTTCGGTTTTAGCATTACAGCCCTTGTATGGGCTGCAAGCGTTAGCGGTCGTTGGGGCTCTGACAGCCTACCAAATCGGTACCCTTGTGCTTATTTTGCCTGGCGGAATGTTGGCTGATAAGACCAAAAGATTTGATTTTGTAATGTTATCGGGGTTTGGTGTAGCAGCTTCAGCGATATTTCTTGTAGGGACGAGTGTATTACCATTTTGGATGGTAATAATTACGCTTTTTATAGCGGGTGCCATGCGTGGTGGTGTTAATGCCACGCGTGATGTCGCGGTTAGAAGCGTGATTAAAAATTTACCAGTGGGTACCGTATTTGCATTCGTAAGTACAGGGTTTACGGTCGGCCAGGCGTTAGGCGGCATAGTCTATGGTTATATTTTTGATCAATTTGATCCCAATATGATTTTTTTTGCATCTGCCGTGTTCACGGTTGTCGGTGCTTCAACTGTGCTGTTAAATAGTGGTACTCGTGGTAGGCATTTAAAGTGACATCGGGTGTAAGAATTGCGATAGAACCCCGCGAACGTGCAGTGATTGGCCTCATTAGTAGCGTACATCTCGTCAGCCATTTTTATCACCTCGTTTTGCCGCCTCTTTTTATCTTTATTCAACCTGAATTAGGGGTCAGCTATACCGAGCTCGGCATAGCTATGACATTGTATTTTATTTCAACGGCTATCGTACAAGTACCAATTGGTCTAATGGTTGATCGCATAGGTGCCCGCGCAGTGCTTATAGGTGGTTTGGTGATAATGGGGTTTTCGTTAGTTCTCGCAGGAATGGTCCCTAATTATACCGTATTGTTAGTTTCATTTTGTATTGCTGGCATGGGTAATGCAGTTTTTCACCCGGCAGACTTTTCTATTTTGTCCAATAACGTAAGGGAGAGCCATCAAGGACGGGCATTCGCTTTTCATACTTTTGGTGGCTCCATCGGTTACGCTGCAGCGCCAGTGGTCATGGTACCTCTAGGAAGCATATTTGGTTGGGAGGTTTCGTTAACTCTCGCTGGTTTACTTGGAGTATTAATGGGGTTTCTCATTTTAATTTGTGGATCGGTTTTTCAAAACCGCATGGCACAAGAAGACAGCGAAACCAGTGCATCAAAAAAGTCGCCTGAAAAAGCAGATTGGCGAATAATGCTAACCAGACCGATGATTTTATTCTTTTGTTTCTATGTCTTAACATCTGCAGCTGGCACGGGGCTTACGGCTTTTTCAATTCCGGCTTTACCCATTGTTTATAATAATATTTCACCAGAAATTGCAGGCGCGATCCTAACGTGTTTTCTCGTTGCAGCTATTTTTGGATCATTGCCCGGAGGGTGGCTCGCTGATTGGGTGAGGATGGAGTATATTGTCGTGGTCGTTTGTTTCGCTGTCATGTCACTTTGCGTCCTTTTAATGGGTAGTGGTTATTTAACATTGTGGCTTGTTTTTCTTATGGCTTCGATTGCTGGGTTGATGAGAGGATTATACAACGCATCTAGGGATATATTGGTTCGCAGAGCCTCACCATCACGTAGTGTTGGCACTGCATTTGGTTTTGTAACCCTGGGCTATACTCTTGGACAAGGCGGCACCCCGGTTCTGTATGGGTGGCTTATGGATCAAGGTCTAGGTAGCGGGGTTTTTCTTGTCGCTGGTGGTTTTGCTTTCTTGGCAATGTTAATTGTTCTGATACCAGGGCAAGGGCAAAAGCCAAAAAGTTAAAAAAATAGTGAGGTATATTTTAAGCGCGATACAATTAGTGTTTAATAAATAATAATCTGAAATTATGGAACCCGTTTGAGGTAGAACTTCATGCGATTATTTCTTTTATCGGTGGGTTGGGCTTTTTCTGGGTTAGGACTAATCGGTGTATTCGTTCCTGGTTTGCCAACAACCCCCTTTCTGCTTGTTGCCTTATGGGCTTTCTCCAAAACGTCCAAGAAATTCCATGACTGGCTTTACAACCATCCGCAACTTGGTCCTCCCATTTGTGCATGGAATCTACGGGGTGTTATATCAATTAAGGCAAAAATTCTTGCTATAACGACAATATTGTCCAGTCTATTTATTGTAATCCTATTTGTGACGGATGATTGGGTGTTGCCATTAATTGTCGGTGCTTTTTTTTTGCCACCGGCACTTTTTATTTTGACGCGGCCTAGCCGGCCATCTGGGGCGAGGCATTGATTGAAAAAATAGATTGTTTTTTTAGGATTTAAATATGAGATTTGATTTCATCATCGCAGGAGGCGGTTCAGCTGGCTGTGTTTTGGCTAACCGGTTAACAGAAAATGAAAGCTGCAATGTTCTTCTGATTGAAGCGGGTAGGGATTTTTATCCAGGTAAGGAGCCTGAAGATATTCGGTCATCCTATCCAATGGCTGCGGCCTTTAACCCCGATTATCACTGGAAAAACTTAAAAATTCGTCATGTAACAAATAATTCAAATCTGCCGGGTGGATCTCCTCTAAGGTTCATGGAGCAGGCACGTGTTATTGGTGGTGGTTCAAGTATTAACGCGCAAATGGCCAACCGTGGCTCACCGCAAGATTATAATGAATGGGAAGAATTGGGTGCGAAAGGTTGGGGTTGGGACGGAGTACTTCCATATTTTAAGAAGCTTGAGTCCGATCAGGATTTTCGGGGTGAATTGCATGGCAGTGATGGTCCTATTTTAATACGGAGAGTGAAAGAGAACGAATGGTGCGGATTTTCTCATGCTGTGACTGTGGCCCTTGAAAATTCGGGGCTATCGCGTTTGGAAGATCAAAATGGCCCCTATGAAGACGGCTGGTTCCCCTGCGCTATTTCAAACCATCCGGATGATCATCGTCTCTCTGCCGCAATGGGTTATCTGAATTCAGAAGTTCGAGGTCGTCCCAACCTAAAAATTCTATCAGAAACACTTGTTGAGAAAGTTATCTTTGATGGCAGAAAAGCCATCGGTGTGCGTATCTATAAAAACGGAATTTCGGAAAATTGTTCTGGAAATGAAATCATTATTTCGTCGGGAGCACTGCATTCTCCAACTATTTTAATGCGCTCTGGAGTTGGACGGGGAAGACATCTAACAGACCATGGAATTATTGTTATTGCTGACCGGGCGGGCGTTGGAGCAAACCTTAATGAGCACCCAACCATAGCTATTTCTGCTTATTTACGCGCTGATGCGAGACTAAATGAAATCGGAAAGCGACATGCTCATGTCGCATTTCGTTATAGTTCAGAGTTGGAGGGTTGCGGTGCTAACGATATGTACGTATCAGCAACGGCTAAATCGGCTTGGCACGCAGTGGGGTTAAGACTTGGATCCTTCCTTTTATGGTGTAACAAACCCTATTCTCGAGGCAGGGTCGGATTGAACTCGGGAAACTTTACTGATGAACCAGACGTTGCATTTGATTTATTATCAGACCGTCGTGATTTCGACCGCATGGCAGATGCTGTTCGCAGAATGGCACGACTCTTCCGTGATCCGGTATTATCAGTGGTGGCAAAGGATCCTTTTCCTTCCAGTTACTCGGAACGAGTTCGTCGTATTGGTGCAGTAAATATGAAGAATAAGATATTAACTTCTATTTTAGGGGCTTTCATGGATATCCCGGGTCCAATCCGTCGGGCGGCAATACATAGTTTTATTACGCAGGGTGTCACACTAAAATCTATACTGAGTGATGAAGCCGCAATGGAAGAATGGCTTCGCGATGGTGTGACCGGATGCTGGCACCCCTCCGGGACTTGTAGGATGGGAGAGAGTAATGACCCAATGTCAGTGACGGATAATCAGGGTCGCGTCTATGGGGTACAAAACTTACGTGTATGTGATGCGTCTATATTTCCTTGTGTTCCTCGTGCAAACACAAATATACCGACGATTATGTGCGCCGAAAAAATTTCTGATGCGATTAAATCAAACTGATCTTTTTTTTAACTATCATTCCTGGCGGTTGTTTGGCTCGAATGCGGGTGATAAGTTTTAGTTAATTATCTCAACATATCAGGAAGTTTTTATGTCCACCAGTTTTAGACAGTTTGTCGATGATCTTCGTGCAGCAGATCAAATCCGTGAAATCACCAAACCTACTGATATTCGTCATATTGCGGCGTTGGTAGACCAATCTGAAACAGGCCTAATATTTAGCAATGTTATCGGCTATGATATCCCAGTTGTTTCTGGGCTTACGAATAGTCGAGATCGTTTAGCAATAGCAATGGATTGCGACTTCAACGAAATTGAAGGTCGGCTGCGCACCGGAATTGATAGACCTATACCACCTCGAATGGTTAATTCCGGTCCGGTCCGGGAGGTGTTGCTGGAGGGAAAACAAGTAGATCTTTATAATCTGCCCGTGCCTCTTTTTTCCGTGCGCGATGGCGGCCCAATGATGACTGCGGGAATTACCTTAGCTGAGGACCCGGAATTTGGTCTTAACGCAGGAATTTATCGCCTTCTTATAAAAGACAGGAATACAACAGGCATCGATGTAGTTACTCCCAACAATTTGCGCAAATTAGCTGAAAAAGCGTTTTCAAAAGGTAAGGCATTACCCATTTCCGTAAATATCGGCACCCATCCTTCAGCTCTTATTACCGGTTGTTTCAAGGCTGCTGCTGGGGTTGATGAAATTGCGATGGCGGGAGGTATGCTCGGAGAGGCTGTGGAATTAACTCCATGTAAGACAATTAAAACTCCT
This sequence comes from Rhodospirillaceae bacterium, assembly GCA_002719885.1. GTDB lineage: Bacteria > Pseudomonadota > Alphaproteobacteria > MPNO01 > UBA2964 > UBA2964. The sequence goes on from PBFH01000002.1 coordinate 98,749, forward strand.
TGTATAGCCGATGCGGAGATCGTTCTTGAGGCAGAGCTGCTTCCAACCGGTTGGACTAAACCCGAGGGGCGCTTTGGAGAATTTACTAGNCTAATGGGCGGCTTGCATTGGAATCCGCATGTTAGGATCAAGGCGATTTCTATGCGTAAAAATCCTATGTATTACGCCTTACATATGCCGTGGGAAAATATTTGGCCGAGTGGGCCCATATATGAAGCNGCAGTGCGCCGAGCGTTACACGAGGCTGGCGTTACGGTAACAGCTGTTAATATAACGCCNGGTGGTTGCTGCCACTGGCATGCTATTATCGCCGTTAAACCCCTACCAGGAGACGGAAAAAATGCCATACTAGCTGCATTATCTGTTGCAGATATGAAACACGTCGTTGTAGTTGACGAAGATATCGACGTTTTTGATGGCATGGACGTGGAGTGGGCTATTGCAACACGTGTTCAGGCTGACGAGGATGTTACAATTATTTCTGGTGCGCGATCTAAGCCTTTAGATCCAAGTTTGACAATTATTCCTGGAAAAATTCCGACAACAGCAAAGATGGGCATTGACGCTACAATTAGTGATAATTTGCCTCGTGAGAGATTTGAAAGAATATCATATGCTTATGCTGATAAAGTTAACATACAGGACATGCTCGGAGATGGACCGCCAAAAAACCCCGCTCCGGTTTTTTCCGATGATAAAATAAACCATTTATCGGAACAAATAAGAGAGGCAATCTCAAAAAAACCATTATACTTTTCTGAAATAGCAGAGCTTTTTTCTGATGATGGATTTCAAGCAGTGGCTCGAGCTCTAGGCGCCATACATGAAACTGAGGAGCTATGGCAGGATAAGGTTGGTAAGTTTTGCCTCATTGGTTCTGAATTTGCTGCGCAACCGCCCAAAGGACGAGGTTAATTTGAGCATGGAGGTTTTCTGATTTTATAGAAAACGCAACCTCTTAAATATTTTAAGAATCTTAAACAAAAATTCGAAAAATTTTATAGCCAATTGACTCTATGGTTGTGGAGGAGGCATGGTTAACAAGTCGGTTGAATGGCTGTTCTGGATTGTCACTAAATTTGTGGCAGTTAGATATAAAATTGCAGCCATAGCATTCGAACAAACAACTTTTTTAGGGAGAGGTAACTTATGAAAAGAATTCTTCTTTCAAGTTTGGCATGTGTATTGGCACTAGGGCTAACGGTGACTGCAAATGCTGCTAGTAAGAAACGATTTATTTCAATTGGAACAGGAGGTCCTACNGGTGTTTATTTCCAAGTGGGTAACGCAGTGTGTCGTCTTGTTCATAAAGAAGCGGCCGAAGGTCGTAAAAAAGGNCGTAAACATGGCATTCGTTGCTCCGCACCATCCACTGGTGGGTCAAACTATAATATTGGGCAGATCAAAGCTGGAGAGTTGGATTTTGGGGTAGCCCAATCCGACTGGCAACATCATGCCTATAATGGCAGTGGAGGTCCTTGGAAAGGAAAAGCTTTCAAAAAGGTACGCGCCGTTTTCTCTGTTCATCCAGAACCACTACACATTATCGCTGGAGGTAATTCAGGAATTTCCGGTTGGAATAGTCTGAAGGGTAAACGCGTTAATATTGGCAACCCCGGATCTGGACAACGCGGCACAATGGAGTTCTTGATGAAGCGTGCCGGTTGGAAGAAAAGCGCTTTTAAAGCTGCAACCGAATTGACTTCATCCGAGCAATCCAAAGCTCTTTGTGATGGAAAGATTGATGCATTCATCTATACAGTCGGTGTGCCTAATGCCGGCGTGTCAGTTGCCACTGATGGCTGCGGCGCAAAAATAGTAAATTTTAATAATAAAATGGCAGCTAGCCTCGTCAAGGAACGTCCATATTACGCTTGGGCTACCATTCCAAAAGGAACTTATAAAACTACGACGTCAAACGTAACAACGTTTGGTGTGATGGCAACATTTGTGACCAGTTCCGACGTTGATGAGAAGACAGTTTATGAAGTAACTCGGGCTGTTATGGAAAACCTTAATGACTTTCGAAAACTCCATCCGGCTTTTCGTAATCTTGATCCAAAACGGATGATTAGCGATGGTCTTTCTGCACCTTTGCATAAGGGTGCGCTAAAATATTATAAGGAAAAGGGTTGGAAGTAATTCTTCTATAGTAATAATGAAGACGGCGGGTGTGTTATAGCATCCGCCGTTTTACTTTAAAGGGTAACACCTATAATGGCGGACATGGTGGAAAATCATTTAACAAATGAAGCCGTGGATGCAGATGAGATTTTAAGTAATATGGAAGCGGGTCGGGTAGATCCGGGACCATTGGTAATCAAGTTAATTGCTAGTCTGGCATTAGCTTGGTCTTTGTTTCAACTGTGGATTGCTTCTCCTTTTCCATTCCTAATAAATTTTGGGATTATTGTGGATGTTCCAGCGAGGGGGGTGCATTTGGCATTTGCTCTCCTACTTTGCTTTATATTTTTTCCGTCAACAAAAAGGAAGAGAANCTCTNGTTTGCCAATATCTGACCTTTTATTAGGGGTCGGGGCAGCTTTTTGTGCACTCTATCCGATGATTGCACAGGAAGGTATTAATAACCGTGTTGGCGTTCTATTGGTTAGTGAGATATGGGGTCTTAGAGTTCCTATTGAGGCCATTGTAGGAGGAATAGGTATTGTATTGTTGCTTGAGGCCGCCCGCCGTGCAGTTGGATGGCCTCTGGTTCTCGTTTGCCTCACCTTTATAGTATTTTCAATATTCGGGCAATCGATGCCTGAAATTATTTCCCATAAGGGTGTCTCAATTGAGCGATTAATTGGTTATCAATGGTTAACAGGTGAAGGCATATTCGGCATACCACTAGATGTATCGGTAAGCTTTGTTTTTCTTTTTGTGCTTTTCGGTGCTCTACTAGAGAAAGCGGGTGCTGGAAAATATTTTCTAGATTTAGCTTTTGCCATGGTTGGGAGATACCGCGGTGGCCCTGCTAAGGCTGCGATACTAGCCTCCGGGATGAGCGGAGTAATATCAGGTTCTTCAATAGCCAATGTTGTGACGACTGGTACCTTTACTATTCCGGTAATGAAAAAAACGGGTATTCCTGCCGTCAAAGCAGGGGCTATAGAAGTTGCAGCCTCGACTAACGGTCAACTTATGCCTCCCATTATGGGGGCTGCTGCCTTTATTATCGCTGAAACAATNGGTATACCATATTTCGATGTAGTGGTCGCTGCNTTTATTCCGGCAGTTATAAGTTATATGGCACTNCTTTACATTTCTCANNTGGAAGCNTTAAANCTGGGTTTGAAAGGNCTNGACCGNGCTGATGTTCCTATTCTTTGGAGAACNTTTAANCAGGGNCTCCATTTTTTGGCNCCCATAGCCGTCTTAGTCTATTTGCTGATGGTCGCACGTTGGACGGCTGGAAGCGCTGTCTTTTATTCAATAATGGTTATGATGTTAATTATANTNGGTCAGCGGNTCATCGCTGGNTACTATCAAGNTCAACCGGTTNTCCGAGGTATTTTNTTTGCCATANNGGATATTAANGACGGNCTTATTTCNGGNGCNAGAAACATGATNGCTATCGCCGTTGCNGTTGCAGCTGCTGGAATTATCGTAGGTGCTGTATCNTCTACTGGTCTAAATAATGCCATGGTCGGTGTTGTNGAAGCGCTATCAGGCGGCAATGTGTATTTACTCCTTCTNCTNACTGCNGCTCTTTGTATTGTNNTGGGAATGGGNCTTCCTACAACAGCGAATTATCTAGTTGTCGCGTCGCTCTTGGCTGGCGTCTTGGTNGAGCTCGGANANGCGTCAGGTNTNGTGTTGCCTTTGATTGCAGTCCATTTGTTCGTTTTCTATTTTGGNCTTCTTGCNGATTCAACGCCNCCGGTATGTTTAGCTGCCTTTGCGGCATCAGCNATTTCAAAAGCNGANCCNTTAAAAACAGGGGTGCAATCNTTTTTCTATGATATTAGGACAGCAATNTTACCATTTGTATTTATTTTTAATACTGAGTTACTTCTTATTGGTGTAACCAGTATTTGGCATGGCTTAATGATATTTTGTGTCTCATTACTTGCNATNTTGTNCTTTAGTTCTTTAACTCAACAATGGATGTTTGTCCGTCTTAAATGGTTTGAANNTATTTTTCTCGTCATTGCAATNGTTGGGTTTTTTAGGCCNGACNTTCTTCTAGATAGGGTTTACCCCTCCTTTAAATCTGTGGATTTAAATAGAACGGTTAANGGAGNGTTCTCGNTNGACGTTGGNTTGACGTTCCGANTACATNTTGTTCGGGAGACNNATTATGGGGATCGGTTTAAATTATTTCTGTTAAANTCTTCCGGAAATTCNAACCTAAAGTCTTATGGTCTAGAACTTGGAAAGATNAANAATGGGCGTTACCCTATANTTAATATANCCTTNAATAGTCCTGCTGCAAAATTGGGCATGAGACCTNACGAGGACTATGTGATTNATTTGGACGTTGAGCAANNTGANCGCCCTGCTAAAGAGTGGATATATTTATTGGCNCTTTTTGCATTGNCCTTGGTTGTTTCCAATCAATTAGCCCGNCGTCGACTAGAAAAANAACACTGTNAAATTTAGGTTTATTTTGTNGCCTTTTTTAAAAACAAAATCAGNGCTTCTCTNTCTTTTGGTTTTTTCAAACCNATAAAACTCATTTTATTTCCNGGAAGATATTTTCTCGGTGCCTCAAGAAATTTATTGAGAGTATTTTTATTCCAAANTAAAGGNGGNACCCTTTTATCAGNNTGCNCTTGNCCAGCATTNTTTAGAACNGTTGAATACCTNTAAAGTTTTCCGTTTTTCTTTCGCCAAGTNCCGGCTCTTCTTTCGAATATACCATGTAAACTAGGNCCAATTTTACTGACACCCGAGGTCAGAGAATGGCATGAACGACATTTATTAAAGATCCTTTTCCCCTGTTCGAAAATACTTTTCGAAAATACACNNTCAGNACAACCAAATATGCTNCCACATATCACCAATATTANNACAAANTTTTTCAAGGCTACAACGCATCAAGNTTTATAAAGTAAAACGTCNTTTNTTNATTTGGTGATGATTCATAGAAGTTCAATATTTTTGTTNNCTNCAATCAACNAAATCCAAGGAGCTTATTNATNTTAGCACGCTATTGTTCTNNTCATTGGCTGCGTTCTATTCTTCCNGNACAATAATTATTAACAGGAATGAATGATGGCTAAACGTCTCGAAGGTAAGATTGCTATAATCTTTGGCGCAGGTTCTCGTGGAAACGGGTGGGGCAATGGGAAAGCGGCAGCAGTTTTGTATGCAAGGGAAGGTGCAAAGGTTTTTGCCGTAGATATAAATTCCAAAGCGGTAGAAGATACCGCCAGTATAATCGAAAAAGAAGGAGGTGAAATTGAATGTGGCATTGCTGACGTCACAGATAGCGCATCTGTCTTCAACATAGTAGAGAAATGTATTAGCCGCTTCGGTCGCATTGATATATTGCATAATAACGTAGGGGCGGCGGCGTTAGGTGATCCGGTTGAAATGAAGATTGATACTTGGAAAAAAAATATGGCCGTCAATATCGATTCAGCTTTTATTACCAATAAACATGTCTTACCGGTAATTGCTAAAGGAGGCGGTGGTGCAGTGGTTAATGTTTCCTCCATTGCCGGTATTAAGAATTTGGAGAGAAGCATTGTGGCCTATCAAGCAGGCAAGGCTGCTTTAATACAGTTGTCAAGGTCTGTAGCTTCACAGTGGGCCAGGCATGGAGTGCGATCAAACTGTATTTTACCCGGTTTGATGGCAACGCCCCTTGTTATAGATAGAATTAATGGAATGTATGAAACACCAAAATCTCGGGCAGCCGCATTGGATGAACGGAACCGCATGATCCCCGTTGGGTATATGGGTGATGCTTGGGATACAGCTTGGGCTGCCGTTTTTCTTGCCTCGGAGGAAGCAAAATATATCACGGCGACTGAACTAGTCGTTGATGGTGGCATTACAGCCGGGCGCCCCCTCGATTGGCGAAAGCCAAGAAAAGGAGCCGTAATTAAGGTGCCAAGTCCGGAAGTGAGAGCAAAGCCACATAGAGGGGGCCGCCTAGATGGTAAAATAGCGGTGGTTGTCGGTGCTGGTTCCCTTGGTCCAGGAATGGGTAATGGAAAGGCATCCGCATTGTTAATGGCTAGAGAAGGAGCGAAAATTTTTGCTGTGGACCAGAACCTTGAGGCAGTGCAGGAGACAAAGGCGCTCATTATCTCTGAAGCTGGAAACTGTGAAATTTTTAAAGCAGACGCTACATCACCAAAAGAAGTTGAGGCAATGATTGCAAAATGCCAAGAAACTTTCGGCCAAATTAATATATTGCATAACAACGTCGGTGGCTCAGCCGGACAGGAGGGCCCTTTAAATATGGATGTTGATACGTGGTGCAACAATGTATTATTCAATGTAAAACCCTCATTCTTGGCGAGTAGAGCAGTCATTCCAATTATGGAACGACAAGGTGGTGGGTCTATCATTCATACTGCGTCTACTTCAGGTATCAGTGTACCGGAACATCCAATGAATTCTTACCAGACTGGAAAGGGCGGATTAATAAGGTTTTCTCGTGGATTAGCACTAGAGTTTGCCAGGAGAGGAATACGTTCTAATTGCGTAATCCCTGGAAAGATTCACACACCAATGGCTGAAGTGCGGCAGGGAGAAAGGTCAGAAAATCCGGAAACAATGGAAAAGGTTTTTGAACGCCGAGCAAAGTCTGTTCCATTAGGGCGTATGGGAGAGGCAATCGACGTCGCACAGGCCGTTTCATATTTGGCTAGTGATCAATCCCGTTATGTAACCGCAAGCGAGATCATTGTAGATGGCGGACTAACGTCCAATTGTTGCTAGATAATGAATTAAAAGGGCAGCCAGCTGTGCTCTTGGCTATAGTGTAGATATCCTACATTAGCACCTGCTCTAACACCGATTCCCGTTCTAATGGGTGCCAACGTAACATTGCCAGCCTGTTGATAATTTAACCCTATTCCTGCAACATAATAAAAGCTTCCATCAATTCCGGGAAAACGTCGATAAATATCTCCGGGATTTCTCAGGTGATATACCAGCGTAAAAACCTTTGAGGCATTGCCACCAAAATCAAAACCTACGGATGGGCCTTGCCAATATACTGGATAGTTTTTTGATTTTTTCCGTTTGAGTATTCCCTTTCCATACCGTAGGCCAACAAAAAAAGCGCCCCCGAATTCTTCGCCTTCGATTATGCCGTTAGGATTTCCCAGATCTGAGAATATTTTTTCAATTCCTTTCGCAATTCCTGCGCTAGCACTACCAAAAAAATCTGAAGCCCGATTTAGAATTTCATCTTGGCTATATTTATCATTTTCTTGGGCGTATGAAAAAGTTGCTGTAAATAGCCAACCGAATATAATTGCTCCGGTTAACGCCTGTAATAAATTTTTGGGTCGTATAAGCATCTGGTACTCCGGAAATTCTCAGTAATACCGTGATTATGGTATCCATAATGACTACACATCGTCTTTGCAAATTTACCTAGTCTTTCAATCAGACGATAGTCTTAAACCGCAATGCAAATATAATAGCAAAATAATCCTTTAAGCGGCACCCTTCATTATTTATTTTCTAAAATATAGCCTACNGGGGTTATTTACTAAAATTTTTTGAAGTATTTTTTCTGTACCCGCCATTTTTTTCAATAAATTGAGCAAATCGCCATCATTAGGTATCTGCCCTGGTTTGAAAGTGTTCCCATGGGGCCAGTCAGTTCCCCAAATGACCCTGTCAGGCGCTGCTGCAATTACTGCTTGCCCAAAAGGAATAACATCAACGAAAGGTAAATTGTTTTTTATATTTTTTTCTTTAATCGTACTTATTTTATCCACACTACAAATCTTTACCCAGAAACGATCGTCTTTGAGCAAGTCCAGCAAAAGTTTGAAAGCAGGCTGATTTAATCCGTCCATAGGACTACACCTAGCCATATGATCTATTACAGTAGGAATGGGTATCTTCCTAATAAAACCCTCGTTGGCAACGAGGTGTTCCGGTTCAACATGGAGTACTAAAGACCAGCCGAGTTTTTTAAGACGTGGTATGGCATGCTTGATCATCTCTAAATTTCCGGGACGGTCTGACATTAAAGAAAATCTTGCCCCGCACGCTCCGGCCTCGCCTAAAGCTTCTAGTTCTTTATCAGAGGTTTCAAAATTAAATCTTACTATAGCTCGCATATTACCCCTCGACCTTGCTACAGCATCAAGTATCGCAGAGTTATCTAGACCGTGTGCNGTGGGTTGCACAGCTATACCACGTGTGAGACCTGTTATGCGTTGTACATTCTGGTAGTGTTCTAGCGGTGCTCCCGGTGGGGTGTAGCGTCGTGAAGGAGAAAAGGGAAATTTATCGGGTGGCCCAAATATATGAAAATGTGTGTCACAGGCATTAACAGGTACTACGAAAGAGGGGTGCTTTGTGTTGGGATCTGGTGGTAATGCGTATGGAGGAGTTTCTAACATGGTTTATAAGAATTTTTCTAAAAATTGTTTAACAAAGGGCCCCCAGATTTGTTGACCGGCCGCACAAAATCTATGGGCTTCAGGTCCGTCCACTCCCCAAGGAGAAAAAATCCGTGCCTCATGAGGGTGTCTACGATCGCGGAGGATTGCGCTAATTTCTCTTGTGGGNGCGATGTTAAAGTCGTTTTCCGGCTGGATGAGGCATAAGGGTTTGAGGATTTTTTGTGCGGCATCAAGCAACATTTGTTTTATTTTGGGGTGTTTAGCCCACTGGCTAGCTCCGCCCGAAAAGTCTATTCCGCATCTCCACCTCTGGTCCACCGCAAGAGCCAGGAGTGTGTGAATTCCACCCAGTGAACTGCCCATTGCGACGATACGACTTTTGTCAATTAGTTCTGAATTACAGGCAAAATCTAGCGCGGAGATAACATCCAAGTTTTCTTTTTTTAGACGTTTGGACATTTGTTTATCATGAGCTTTTGTGCCCCGCTTGCTGGTTACCTCCTCACTAAGGGGTACACCAGGGGACTTCCCATACCCAGCACGATGAGGAAACATGTACGCTATGCCCCAACTCAAAAATAAAGCAGCTGTCTGAGGGTGGGATAAATCAGTTGTTCCCGGTGGTGTTGCACTTCCGTGATTGTCTATTACGCACGGGAAGGGGCCTTTACCGGGTGGCATAAACAGGTATCCAGTCAATTTTCCTTCAGTTGCTGTAAATTTCACTTCCTTGGGCATAATTGCCCAATTATCAAGATTTATTTTCGCCATTTTGAGGGTCTTATCTCCTCTAAAAAAGTTCGATCTGAATGTGCGGGTCAGGGTTGATTGTGCTATGTTAATTTCACGATAGTATAAAATAAATTATAAGGCGAACATTAGCTATGCGTCATCGCGATACAGGAATTTTGCTCTACGATGAACAAAAGGCGACAGATGGCTACACCTTGATTGTACCATTGGTCAGCAAGGAGGCATACATCATTGGCATGCGGGGAGAAGTTCTGCATAAATGGGAGTTTCCCTTAACGCCTGGTAATTATGCCTATTTACTACCCACCGGTAACCTCCTTTGGTCAGGTCGCACCAAAGAGGGCCCTCCACTAAGACGNGGTAAAGGNGGGTTAATGCGCGAATATGACTGGGAAGGAAATATCCTTTGGGAGTATGAAGATCACGGACAGCATCACGACTTTCGCAGGTGTACAAATGGAAATACAATTTATTTAGGATGGGAACCATTGCCAGATGAATATGCTAACCGAGTAGTTGGCGGTATTCCGGGTACCGAACATGACGGCGTCATATACGGTGATTATATNCGTGAAGTGAATNCGGAAGGTGNTACGGTCTGGGAATGGCATTTTCATNTNGATGAAGATATAGGANAACANNCGCTCATAGANGTCTGTGATAGACAGGAGTTTGCCCACGCNAATGCGTGTTTTCCCNTNGAAAATGGNGATGTNCTNGTNAGTTTNAGGAGNACTCATACTTTGGCAATCATCGATCGNAAGACTAANAANTTTCGTTGGATGAAAAAAGATATTATGTGGGGAACAACNCATGACGTTCAAATGTTGGACAACGGTAATCTACTATTTTTTGCAAATGGCATTTATACACCTTTAAACCCATTTTCNCGTGTAATTGAATTAAACCCTGAAACCGGCGAAGAGGTTTGGGATTATCGTGGTCAGCCCACCTGGACATTCTTTAGTCCTAATATATCGGGGGCACAAAGGCTGTGGTCTGGAAATACATTGATTTGCGAGGGCCAGATGGGCCGAGTTTTTGAGGTAACCCCGGAACAGGAAATTGTATGGGAGTATGTGTCACCATTTTTTGGTGGTTACAATTGGTTTGGACTTGAACGGGGCGGTTCCGGTAATTCACTATTCCGTGCTTATCGGTATGGTTCAGATTCTGAAGAGATAAACGGAAGAGTTAAGTCACCTTATATGAGCTGAGAAAAATTATCCTATANCAAATTCGTTATTCCCTTTTAATCAGGAAACATTTTATAAACCCTGTAAATCAATGGGGCTCAGCGGTTTTTTTCCTCGAATTAGATCTGAGGCCTTCTCGGCCATCATGATTATAGGAGCATTGATATTACCCCCCGGCATGTCCGGGAACACGGAAGCGTCTATAACCCGGAGGGCATNGACGCCTCGAAGTCGAAATTCATTGTCGACNACTGCCATTTCGTCATCATCAGTGCCCATTTTACAAGTTCCGGCAGGGTGGTGTACGGTCCACGCAGTTTGCCGAATATATTCGTCAATATCTGCTTTAGAGGTGACGCTGGAACCCGGTTGCAATTCTTTGCCGCGGAATGGATCTAATGGTTTTTGGCTNGCTATGTGACGAACCATATCGAATCCGGTTCTAAGTGTTTCCCAATCTTTTTCCTCAGAGAGAAAGTTTTGGTGTATGGCTGGCTTTGTCAGAGGGTTATCTGATTTCAACCTTATTTCACCGCGGCTTTCGGGGTGAAGGACTGCGGGCCGACACATAAAGGCATCCTTGGGTTTTTTACGAATTCCTGGAAACCAGGGCTGTGATTCTGGCGGGATGAATCTTGTTAATAACTGAATATCTGGTTGATCCAGAGCATCATCGCTTTTCAAAAAAGCCATAATGGGTCCCGGCATTTCGGTTCCGAAACCTTTGCCAAAGAAATANGCTCTNAGCATTGCGAGTGCAATTCGATCNTACCGCAATCGNCCAACAAATGGACCATCGTGAGTTCTTTCGAATTCAATTCCNACGCCNATATGATCTTGCANGTTTTGGCCNACACCAGGTAANGANTTTACACATTCGATATTGTGTTCATTCAGGTGTTCAGGGCTNCCAATTCCTGACAGCATTANTAATTGTGGCGAGTTTATTACNCCACCNGATAAAATTATTTCNTNGTTNGCGAGNGCAGTTCCNANTTGTCCTTTATTTAAATAAGTAATCCCNGTGGCNCGNTTNTTCTCTATCAANATTTTGGTAACGGTCGATTTTTGAAGAATCGTAATATTTGGTCTTTTTGCTGCCGGGTGTAGGTAGGCTGCCGCTGCGCTGCACCGTCGTCCCTTGCGAATAGTCGATTGCATTACACAAAAACCCTCGTTTTCTGTATTGTAGTCCTCGGTAACGGGATAGCCGGCAGACAACCCTGCTTCAAGCCATGCTTCTTTTAACGGGTCAGGGTAAATATTCTTTATCGTGGTTAAAGGTCCTCCGCTTCCACGAATTTCGGTTTCGCCATATTGCCAATCTTCTGATTTCTTAAAATATGGTAAGGCATGAGCGTAAGACCAGCCCTTTAGGCCTAAACTCTCCCAACGGTCAAAGTCTTTCGGGTGACATCGAACGTAAGCCATGGCATTTATGGATGACGAGCCTCCTATCACTCTGCCTCGAGCGCATTCAATTTCTCTGTTGTTTAATGCAGGTTCTGGCTCTGTAAAATAACCCCAGTCGTGTAGCCGGTTAAATAGTATCTTCCCCCAGCCCAGTGGAACTTGAATAAGAGGATCGCGATCTGAGCCTCCAGCTTCGACTACCAATATAGTTGCATCCTCATCTTCAGAAAGCCTGTTAGCTAGAGTGCAGCCCGCGGATCCGGCGCCAATAATTATATAATCAAACATTCTATCCACATTCATTGGAGCCTACTTTCGATAAATAAACGCAGAAGGGCCAGGCTAATAAGCCTGGCCCAACATTACTTTTAACATTTTAGTAAAATCATTAAGGTGCCTTTGTTGAAGCGGTCTTTAGCACTCCTTGTAAAATGTTATACATTTTTTGGGTTTTTGGATTGCCTCCAAGAAATTCATCACCAAGTGGTGCTAAACGTTTAATGACCGTCGCTTGATCAGTTGATGATAAACGGATTACCTCTGCTCCATTTTTCTGCCAAAGGGCTTCTGCTTTTTTATTTGCATCGTAAGCATACTTGCCGGCAAAAGCCTCTGCATCGCGACCTGTTTTTATAACAAGTTTTTGTAGGTCACCGGACAGCTTTTTCATCCACCTTTTGGAAATAAAAAGAACACTTGGGATCATCCCGGACTCTATTAAGGTAATTGATTTGGTAGTTGTATAAAATTTTGATGCACCCATTACCACAATGGAGCTCCGACAGGCATCAATCGTTTTTCTTTGCAGAGCCGGAAGCACTTCCAAGTATGGCATTGGCACTCCTGTCATGCCTAGAACTTTAGAAAGTTTACTTTCCATCTTTGTGGCAAGAACGCGAACTTTCAACCCCTTGAGATCTGCCAAAGTTCGGATGGGCTTACGAGATGCGATCGATGTTGGTCCGTAGTTATAGATTGAAACCCCAATAATTCCGTGCTTGTCAGCGAGTTTAAGGAACTTGTCCCGGAATTTTGGAGTAGTGAAGGCATTGTGGGCATGCCAATAATTTTTGTATTTTCCTGGTGCATCGGGTGCCTGAAATGCAAGGTTCATGCCTGCTAAAAAACCCGGTGGGGAGGCGAAAGCAGCCTGCGCACCGATTTTTAGATTTTCTAACTGCCGTGGAATTTTTCCTAATTGCCCAGCTGGAAATACCTTTGCATTGATTTTACCACCACTACGTTTGTTAATTAATTTGGCGTAGTGCTTTGCGAAGGCATGTTGAGGGTCATTGATGGTAACCATGCCAATATTCATTTTGTGCTGTGCGTTAGCCACCCCCGATGAAAGTATAGCGGCTGCGGCAGTGCAGGCTAGAATCGATTTAATTTTCATTATCATTTTTCCTCTTTTGTTTAAGCCGAATCTTAACGACTTCTCATTTTCTCAGTTAGTATTTCAACCTAAAAGCCGGACAAGAACAAGTGAAAGGTCCGGCCAGTAGGAAATTACGCCTAACGCGATTATATTGATAATAATAAACGGAACTAGCCCCGGGTAAAGGCTAGAAAGCGGCACTCGGAAGAGTGCCTGGGTAACAAATATATTAAGACCAAAGGGTGGAGTGAACATTCCAATACTGACGTTCACTGTCATGATGATTCCAAAGTGAATAGGGTCAATGCCCGCTGCAATGATTACGGGTTTTAGTATGGGTGCTAAAACCAAAATTGCTGAAGCCGGATCTAGGACACAACCGACCGCTAATAAAAAAATGTTGATAATCAGAAGAACCATCCAAGGTTGCAAACCGAGGTTATGAATCCAGCTAACCATTTCCTGGGGAACTCCGGCGATAGTCAGTAGGCGCGAAAACAAGGTCGCAGCACCAACAATAATTAACACCTGTGCGGTGAGGTATACCGACTCTATTGTAACTTTCCACAGGCCGGTGAGGTTCATATCACGATATACCCACATTGCTACAATAACGGCATATAGGCATGAAACGCCGGCCGCCTCTGTGGGAGAAAATATTCCAGCATAAATACCACCAAGGATGATTAGTGGTGTGCCAAGAGCCCATGCCCCCGCTTTAGTAGTACGCGCCACGCGCTTGACTTCAAACCTGGTACCTTCGCGAATGTCGCGTTTTCGGGCATAAAAATATATATAAACACCCATACAGAAAGCTATAAATAGACCAGGGAGCACTCCGGCTATAAACAAGTGTCTAACGGATTCTTCCGCTGCTGCACCATATAAAATCATGGCAATGGATGGCGGTATAATACCGGCAATCGCGCCTGATGATGCTAAAAGACCACTAGCAAACTTTTCAGGATAACCTTTTTCTCGAAGTGATGGAAACAACATGCCTCCAATAGCCGCAACCGTAGCAGGGCTGGACCCCGATATTGCTCCAAAGATGGTGCAAGCGCCTACAGTAGTCAGGGCAATGCTGCCGCGGATTGCGCCCATCAGAGAGACAACCCATTCAACAAGTCGTTGAGAAATACCTCCTTGCGCCATGATGGCCCCTGCAAAAATAAAAAACGGGACCGCTATGAGTTTATAATTGTCTACACTGCCAAAAAGCTCGATTTGAACCATGGTTATCGGCAAGTCCATTATAAAGAGGATGGTGATAACAGATGAGACCATAAGGATTACAAAAATAGGAAAACCTAGGACAAGAAGGATGATGGGCAAAACGCCCATAACAAGAAACATTTCCATAAATTTATTCCTTCGAAACTGTTTTACCTGCACGTTCTGCAGCAGCTGCCGCTTCACGAAGTGCTTCTACTTGTTCTGCCTCGCTTTCAAGTGTTCCCGTTAAATTTTTACGNAGGCGCAANAGGATGCAGAAAATAATAAATACAAAGGANGTAGGAATTATTGCNTGCATAAGGTTCATGGGCACNTCAGCAACAAGACTGACATGTGTTAGCTCAGCGATTGCAAACCAAGACTGGTAAACAATTAATCCNCCTATNAAAATGAAAACGAAAACCGAAATACCNTTTACTATAGTTTTGGGAATAAANGGCAANGTGCGTGANAGGAGATCCATTTTGAGGTGACCGCCATCCCATGTGACAAGGACGCCACCNAAATAAACGGCCCAAACGAGAACATACCCAAGTATTTCCTCAGCCCAAATAATGGGGGCGAGAAATAAATACCGCCCAATGGCATTCGCGACAATTAAGAATACACTCGCGATNAGTAGTNATCCTAAAAAGGCNCGGATGACCGGGAGGATATAACTCCGTACTATTTCCACTTAGGATAGTTCCCTGAATTAATTATTATAATNTTTTTTAGGCTAATCGCATGCTACAAAGCATCTGTTTATTTTACAAGCGATGCCTGTAGGAACTTGCACATACTGTCTGTCCCCTCTAGCCTGCGCGAATGTTAAGNGAAGAACAAAATATTAGAGTGACAATTACAGAACCTGGGACCCCGGCAGGNGAGCTTCTGCGCAGATACTGGCAGCCCGCNGCGCTGGTTGAGGAGTTATCTGGAGAAAGACCAGCAGTTGCTGTNGAATTATTAGGNGAACATCTCGTNCTATTTCGGGATGAAAATAATGGTTACGCATTAATTGGTAGAAATTGTCCACATCGTGGCGCAGATCTAAAATTCGGACGCTTGGAAGATGGCGGTATCCGGTGTCCATTTCATGGCTGGTTGTTTGATTCAAAGGGACATTGTCTNGAACAGCCNGCNGAACCGCCGNNAAGTAAATTTCATGAAAAAATCCAGCACAAGGCGTATCCATGTATAGAGCGTGGAGGNATTATTTTTGCCTACCTTGGAGCATCTGAACCNCCGCCATTGCCTTCCTTCGATTGTTTTATTGCGCCGGAGGAATATACCTTCGCTTTTAAAGGTCACATTGATGCGAATTGGCTTCAGGCTCTAGAGGTTGGCATTGANCCCGCACATGCNTCTTTTTTACACCGATTTTTTGAGGATGAAAAACCAGATGAGGGTTATGGACTTCAGTTCAGAGATGCTACCGCGGAGGTCCCTGTAACTAAACTGTTGCGCGANGCGGTAAGCCCAGAGATTAAAATCGAAAACACCAACTCTGGTTTTCGGATAAAAACGTTACGAGATCTTGGTAATTTTGGTGTNCACGTCAGGGTTACTAATCTTGCCTTTCCNAATGCTATAGTAATACCGATGAGTAATGATATGACTATTAGCCAGTGGCATGTCCCAATAAATGATCGAGAATGTTACTGGTATGCNATCTTTACTGCATTTGAAAATAAAGTTGATAAAATNGCTATGCGAAACCAGAGACGAGANCTTTATAGTTTGCCCGATTATCGACCNATACGAAATAGATCAAATGACTGGGGTTACAATCCTAAGGAACAGGAAACCCTTACATANACTGGAATGGGCCTTGANATTAATGTCCATGATAATTGGGCTGTTGANTCCCCNGGNAGTATCTTCAATCGGAGCCAAGAGCATCTTGGGTCAACAGATAANGCAATTATTGCCTATCGAAAGCTGNTAATCGAAANGATAAATGTTTTAGAAAGAGGTGAGGTGACGTCNACTACGTCATTGGAACAGGATATGACTGGTCCCATAGCCGTAGATACTATTGGCACAAGNAATAATTTGGATAAATGCTGGTATGACTATGATTGTGCNAGANGAGATCGTTCTCCGTGGGCGAGTATTGATTAATGGCTAATGACGTATCTCANGGGAGGGTCAGATTTGCAGAAAAGTTTGATTTACTGACAGATTTGCAAAAAGAAAAAATCGCGGAAGTTGTTGGGATTGNAGAGGAAGAAAAACTAGAGGTTATTCGTTTATCATTCTCTGATCAACACGGCATCCTTCGGGGAAAAAGTATTGTAGCCAGTGACCTTTTATCCGTGATGACAAGCGGAATTACAATGACAACTACCCTTTTAGCCAAGGACACCTCACATAAGACAGTTTATCCCATATGGACAGATGGAGGAGGTTTCGGGTTAGAGNCTATGACTGGAGCCGGCGATTTTGTGATGNTACCCGATCCTGCAACTTTCAAGGTATTNCCCTGGGCCGAGAAGACAGGTTGGCTCCTTTGNGATATATATTTTCCCAATGGCGAACCAGTTCCGTTTTCTACTAGGGCGCTGTTGCAGCAAGCGGTGAAAAGTATGTCGGGACTGGGCTATAAACTTAAGTTGGGANTGGAGCTCGAATTTCATTTGTTTCAACTAAGANCTGAGCCAATTCGTCCGGAAGATGCCGGACAGCCNGGTCTNCCGCCATCCGTTGATCTTGTATCTCATGGTTTCCAGTATCTTACAGAAATCCGTGGGGATCAGCATGAAACAATAATGTCTTTGATCCGGAAAANNATTTTAGAAATGGGATTACCGTTGCGTTCAACTGAAGTAGAATTTGGTCCTAGCCAGGTTGAGGTCACATTTCATCCNATGGAACCCGTGGAAGCGGCAGATNCCGNGGTTCAATTTAAAAATGCNGTGAAGCAAATATGCCGCCGTCAGGGTTATCACGCGACCTTTATGTGCCGTCCCAACTTGCCNAATCTCTTCTCTAGCGGTTGGCATCTGCATCAGTCTNTATGGGATATAAAAANAGGTANAAACTTNTTTGTACCTGAAAATGANACCGAGNTATCCCNACTTGGTTTAAATTACGTAGGNGGATTACTCGAGAATGCAAAAGCGGCNTCAGTATTCACAACGCCGACAATCAACGGGTANAAGCGCTACAAGCCNTTTACTCTNGCTCCNGATCGNANTGTNTGGTCNCGAGACAATCGTGGAGCAATGATTAGGTCTATTGGTGGATTTGATGANCCGGGGACACGAATTGAGAATAGGGTTGGTGANCCGGCAGCTAATCCATATCTGTATTTTGTATCACAGATTATTTCTGGTCTGGATGGNATTGAAAATGNAATAGATNCNGGCCTGCCTTCGTCTACNCCCTATCAAGANGAAGGCAAGCCCACANTNCCTNCGAGCCTTGTTGATGCGTTAGCCGCTCTTCGNANAAGCACGACATTTCGGCAGGCACTCGGCAATGANTTTATAAACTACATCGTTGCTATCAAGGANGCGGAAATTGCNCGTTTCTTNTCAGAGCCAAACGACTGGGAACATANNGAATATTTCGATTTATTTTAAAAATCTTTNCTCAAANAAAANTATCGAACGAATTCCAGTGCAAAACCATCCAAAGGTATATTATCGCGTTGCTTCATTGCCTTAGATTTTTCCCANGCCTCAGCGGGAGTGGTAGANGCCTCTAACTCTTTCAGNCGNGGAAATACTTCTTCAGCATAAAGCCTCATCGATGTTTCAGTTTCCTCATGAGTTAGAAATCCTGCCTGGCCCATCATCAGCATGTTGCCAAANCCACCCGAATATTCCCAGAAATTTTTAGCTTGTTCGTAGACTTGATCCGGGGTTCCNGCAAAAACATTTCCNCTNGCCATTTGGTCATCAAGTGTTGCCGTTAGCGGTATTCCTGCACCCCCTCTAGCGCCTTTCATAATTTGCGCCGCNACCTGAGGTGGATGGTAGCCTGGAGGATTTGACCAGTATCCCGGAACCTTGTTGGCGCTCATATACCACAAGAGTTTTTCAGCACCTTCNCGNGCNTTTTTTTCATTTTCACCAACATAAANCAGGGCCAAATAACCTAAACGATCGAAAGGAGCATGTTCTCCATGCATTTGCAAATAATCTTCTCGATATCCGTCGAAAATTTCACGAATTCGNGGATAGCCTGCAAGAAAAACGGCNCCTACATGCTTATGCTTTGCAACGGGNGTAGTGCTGTTNCGCCCGCCCATGGTCACCCAGACAGGTGGTGCTGGTTGTTGGTATGGTCTTGGCCAAATATTGATTTGTCTNCCTTGAAACCAACGACCCTCATAATTGAAAGGGCCATCGTGAGTGGTCCAAGCCTTCATGATCATATCATGGGCTTCCCAAAGCCTTTGGCTCCCGCGGAGNGGGGTCCGGTTTGCCGGTGCTGCTTCATAAGGCACACCNCGNACAAAACCGCACTCCAACCTTCCTTTTGAAATTACATCAATCAAAGCCATTTCCTCAGCGACCCGAATAGGGTTGCGACGATTTGCAATNGGGTTACCTAAAATCAATAATCGTGCTGATTTTGTCTCGCGAGCCAGNATNGCCAGCATNAAGGGAGCGGCNGGAACCATGCAAGTTGCNGTCTGNTGGTGTTCNTTATTCATTATATCGAGGCCGTAACTTTCGGCCATACACCATAAATCAAGATACCAGTTATAGAGCTCATGACCTCTTTGCGGATCAAAGTGGGAATTTGGTAAATTAACGCGTATAGATTCATAGTCGTCTTGAGGGGGAAGGTCAGGGTAAGCGTCCTCTGTAAACCAATAAGTTCTCATTTTTTTTTCCGTTAATTTGTAAAAGCTAAAACTTCGCGGACAAACCGTTCGGTTTGTTCAGCATAAGGTGAGTGTCCCGCCTCCGGGATTNGAACAAACTTGGCCCCAGGGATTAAATCGGCATANGATTTTCCATAAGCAGGAGTAACGAGNCCGTCACTTTCTCCCCACAGAAAAAGAGTTGGNAATTTGATGCGGTGTAAACGNTGGGGTAATTTNGGGTTATGCATATAGGGTTCCCAAGTGTAAAGACCGAGTGCTATTCGATTGGCCGCCACATCCTGTACCTCTTTGTCTGAAAGGTTNCTCATATCCCGAGCGTTTTTCGGGTCATGATACATTAACTTTGTTGCTTGATCTGGCGGGATGCCAAACACATCAACAATATCGCGATCTGTTGGTCCTCCAATTTTTACACCGACCGCATCGACCATAATTAATTTTGAAAATGGTTTGCTATTTATTGATGCGAGTTCTGCTGCTAGCCAGCCCCCCATTGAAATACCCATCAATACGGCATTTTCGATTTTCAATTCATCCAGCACATCAAGGTAAAAATGTGTCAATTCAGGCATACCATCAAAATGTTCCGGGACTTTAGTCCCATTAAAGCCTGGGTGAATAGGCGCTATTACATCAAAAGTTTCAGCTAACTGATCAACAACTGGGTGGTCGGCGATCGAACCCCCGCCGCCATGAAGAAGCAACAGTTGTTGGCCAGCGCCTTTGCGCGTCACAGTACATTCCCCGACCGGAAGTTTTAATAATTGTGAATTTACGCCCATATCCTCGTGCGACCTCTCTTTTCGATAAATTGATTATACCTCTAACATAAAGATGAATTTTAATCTAATGCAGAAAGATTATTTTTATTTCCTGTTTGATATAGGGCATCTTAGTTTGGAACTTCCCGGTACGAAATCCAATAAAATCAAANTNATTTCGTCGATTAAAGATCTGTATAGTTTCCAANTTCCTCCCACTGAAAAAAACCTAGGAGACAGGGTTCTCATCAATGATAGTCATCCTCCTAAGGAGCCGCCGCTTCTCCGGATCATACGATTTTCGTGCGTGAGCCGTGCANCGATTATCCCAGAGCACAAGATCATTTGCCTGCCAAACATGTTCATAAACATTTTCAAAACGCTCAGTTAAATCGAAAAGGTAATTAAGAATTTTATCACTTTCTTTTTCGTCCACTTGATTTATTTTTATTGTCATTAAACGACTTACGTAAATAGATTTTCGTCCAGTTTCCGGATGTGTTCGGATTATTGGGTGCGAATACTGGGGTGCTTCGGGGTCTATTTTATCAGGACGTAGGCTAGGGTTGGTATCATAATTGAAGTAGTTTAGGGCAGTTTTTCCTTCCAATCTCTGTTTCCAATAGTCAGTGAGTTGATCATAAGCTGCACAGCAATTGGCAAAACAGGTGTTACCACCAACATCCGGAACCTCGATTGAATATAGGGTGGAAGCTTTGCATGGGTTTTTCGCGTACGCCTGGTCATGGTGAAACATCATTTCCCCAAGTTGGACAGCAGTTGCATTGTTGGGGTCTTCNTTATTGGTNACATANAAAAANTTTNCNTNTGAGTTTTTGGACTTTAANCCTGCAATNTCACCGAATACNCGNCAAAATTTCTCTTGCTCTATTTTAGAAATTTNTTGTCCCCGAACTAATAAAACCATGTGATCATGCCATGCCTTTGTCAGCTTATTTTTAACATCAGGAGTAAGGTTTGATTTTAAATTTAGGCCTACTACCTCGGCTCCGGCTGCTTTAGAAAGTTTTTTTATGGTGATCGTCATCGNGTNCATTATCCTGTTGGAGAATTTGATTAATTTAAGCTATTTGTATTTATAAACCAGAAATTAAACTAGGGAGAATAGAGTGGCTATAATAATTAGTGACGAAGACGTTAGAAAGCATTTAACCATGGCTGAATGCATCGAGGCCATGGATGTATGCTTTGGTGACTTCGCGAAAGGGAAGGCAAAAACTTTGCCTCGTCTAAGGTACAGAGTAGAAGCCCCAAACGACCCTGAAAGAGAGTATTTTGCTAATGTTCATATAGGCGCGGTTCCAAGTTATGGTATGGCGTGCGTTCGTGCCGGCTCCAATATGCTAGCTAAAAATAGTGTGCCCGGAAGGAAGACAACCAGCAGCCCNGATTCTGCAAATTGGACGGTGATAATTCTATATGATCTCAACAATGCTGAACCAGTTGCATTTATGCATGAGTCTCAATTGAGTGGTATTCGCGTTGGAGCTACCACTGGCGTTGCCGTCGATAAGGTAGCGCGCGAGGATGTAAGTGAACTGGGTCTATTTGGGACAGGTCGACAGGCTAAGGCGAATTACGAAGCGATTTGCACAGCCCGCCCGTCCATTAAACGTGTTAAGGTCTATAGCCCGACGCGGCAAAACCGTGAAGCCTTTCCAAATGAGGTTTCGTTGCCGGGTGTAGAAATTATACCTGTGAAGAGTCCCGAGGAGGTTCTTGCGGGCGTTGATATTGTTTGCTCAATGACAAATTCCACGACACCGACCTTCGACGGAAATATGCTGAAGCCCGGTCAGATGGTTATTTCTGTNGCAAACTCTGACNTNACNCTNAAGCGNCACGAAGTTGACNAAACAACTTTTNTTCGATCANCGGATATCATCATTAATGATTGGGATAGTGTTGTATCTAATNGGCAAACCGAACTTCTCGACCTTATCGAAAGCGGTGATGTTCAAAGAGANAGAGTTGTTGAGCTTGGTGATCTGTGTATCGAAAAAACTACAGTAAAGCAGACANAAGATAATATAGTGTATTACAAAAATAACACCGGTTTAGGTATGCAATTCGCTGCTGCTGGCTCGGTTATTTACAATAAAATGAAGGGCGAAGAATCAAATAAAATAGTGCCAAGAGAGTGGCTTGCGGCAGAAGACTACCCCTGAAATAAGGTGTTGAAATGCANTATCGGAATTTTGGNAACTCTGGAATAAAATTATCCCGTATAGGCCTTGGNTGTTTCAGTATGTCGGGAGCTTANGGGGTAGCTGATGACAGAGAATCTATAGCAACNATACACGCAGCAATGGAGCGTGGTGTTAANCTGATTGANACCTCTGCNCGTTACGGGGCTGGGCACAATCATGAGATTATAGGAAAAGCAATAAAGGGAAGGCGTGACCAAGTTTTTATTCATACCAAGACCGGTACAGTTAGGGATGAAAATGACCGCAGCATTGCGACGGGTAGCGGCGCCCCCACCAGATTAAGAGAAATATGTGAGGTGAGTCTAAAAAATCTTGGTGTTGAGTACATTGATACTTTGTGTCAATCGCGGGTAGACCCTTCCATTCCAATTGAAGAATCGGTCGGAGCAATTAAAAGGCTGGTGGAAGAGGGAAAGGTGCGCTTTGTGGGTTTATCGGAGGCTGCGCCTGACACCATCCGCAGGGCATCAAAAGTACATCCACTTNTCTCACTGCAATTCGAATACTCCTTATGGACACGAGATGTTGAAAAAGGGCACCATGACACCTGCACCAACCTTGGTATGGCACTCATGGCCTATGCGCCTCTGGGTTATGGGTTTCTTGCGGGAGCCGTCAACTCACCGGGTGCGCAATCAAAAGATGATATTCGAGGAAAGTTTCCGAGATTTTTTGAAAAAAATTATACAAAAAATCGTGAATGTGTATCTCAGCTTGAAAATTTTGCCGCTAGTATGGGTGTAACAGCTGCTCAAATTTCTTTGGCCTGGTTGCTTGCGCAGGGTGNAAATATTTTTCCNATTCCTGGTTGTAAAAGCCGAGTGCATTTGTCAGAAAATTTAGATGCTATTGATGTTAAACTGACAAGTGAAAATTTGGTTCGATTGGATAAAATATTCCATGGTAAATCGGTTGATGGCGACCGGTATCCGCCAAATGGTATGAAACGGGTTAATTTATAATTATTATGACATGATGGTGCATATATTTTGAGCAAAAATTACATCTGACGAAAATAAACTTCGATTTAAGGGGAAGCTTTACATGAAAAAATATAAGCATAACGCGTTCAATAAATTTATTGAGGACATGCATGTTCATTTTGCTAAGGGGTTGCCGGAGGTAAAACACTGGGAGGGTGTTAGGCCAATTCTCAAGTGTTTGATTTTGGATCAAGAGTTTATCAATACATCAAAAAGTTGGGAAAGGAAAAAAGGAAGGGAATACATTTTGCATCACGACCCCCAATACGATTTTTTTGTTGGCGGCCTAGTGCGAGAGCCCAAACATGTCGCGATGGCCCATGATCATGGTCCCACATGGACAGTATATGGCGTTCTCTTCGGACAAGAGGTTACGCATGTTTATGAACGTTTAGATGATGGAAGCAAGACCGGGCACGCAGAGTTGAAATTAAAAATTAAGTCGGAGGCACCGGCAGGCACCGTGGACATAGTGCCGCCGCACATTCCGCATGCTGAAAATGGCAATAGCCCAAGATCGGTTGCAATAACCGTCCGCACGACAAAACCAGGAAGCTATGACCAGGTTATGTTTGACCTAAAAACTGGTAAGACAGGTATATCGAGAGGGTTAGAGTTGGTTCCCTTAGAGGTCTAAAACCTCTTCCGACAATGTCCTGAGTTCTGCTTTAGCTATTTTACCGTTACTGTTTCTGGGTAACTGGTCCAAAAAGTGAATGTGACGCGGTTTCTTGTAGCTAGCGATTAATTTCTGACAGTGTAAGGCAAGTTCCTTATCTGAGGGCGGTGAAGTTAATTCTTTGCATGTTAAAAAGGCCATTACGGTCTCTCCAAAAAGAGAATCTGGTACTCCGATTACGGCGGCTTCAGATATGCTGGGATAGCTTTCAAGGGCAATTTCAACTTCCCGTGAATAGATATTTAGGCCGCCGCTTATAATCATATCTTTAAGACGGTCGACGAAATAAAAGTAACCATCTTTGTCACGCCTACCCAAATCACCAGTACGAAGCCAGCCATCAACAAATGCAGTATCCGTATCGTCTGGTCTGTTAAAATACCTTTTCATAACGGTTGCTTCGCCTGGTTTCCCGCAGCGTACAAGCATCTCGCCCGTTGACTCAACTGGTACATCGTTAAGGTTTCTATCGACAATCCGAATTTCTACTCCATTGGCGGGTAGGCCAATAGAGTCTGGGTGGGTTTCCTGTTGTTCTGGCTTTAGACAACTGACCAACCCCGCTTCGGTTTGCGAGTAAAAACTATACAGTCGTAAATCAGGTAAGGCTGCGAATAATCGTTTTTTCAGTGATATAGGGAAACTCTCTCCAGTTGCGAGTATGCCCTTTAAGGTTTTGCATTTAGCTGGATATTTTTCCATTTGTGGTAAAAGCATTCGGACAATGGTAGGAACAACCCCTAAATGAGTAATGTTTTCTTTTTCAATTAGGCCTATCGTCATCAAGGGATCGAACTTTTCTTGGATGATTAATGTTGAGCCTAGACAGAAGCATCCCGCAAGCCTTGCTATACCAATCCGGTGCGCCATAGGAGTGATGCACAACATTCTGTCAGTGCTGTGAAGTTCCCACTCCAATGCGCCTAACCAGCATTGGCCAAAAATAATGTTCTGGTGTGTTGAAATAACACCCTTGGGCTCCCCCGTTGTTCCTGATGTATAGCAAAGCAGCGCTTCTTCATTTTGCTTTCCAGAGAGATGCGGTGGTTTACAGGGGCGGTTAGAGATTATTTGGTCAAGACTAATTTCATTTTTTAAAGCAACATTAGTGGTGATTTTTATAAAGCTTTTCACCGCGGAAAGGCCTTTAATTATATCGCGGCAATCGGGTGAATAGATTACTGCGAAGGGATTTGAATCATCTATCAGGTATTTGATTTCTTGTCCGGTCAGACGGGTGCTAACTGGTACGATAATCCCACCGGCTTTTGTAACAGCAGCCATGCTAATAGCTACATTAAGACAGTTGGGCAACATTATGACTACTCGGTCGCCAAGACCAAGCCCAATGTCAATCAGGCCGTTTGCAAGACTATTCGCAGTATCTTCAAGCGCCATAAAACTAAGCCTGTTGTCACCGCATGCTATAGCAACTTTTTTTGGGTATTTTTGCGCTGTAACAGTTAATAATTTACCGAAGTTAAAAATTTAAATAACCTTTCTCTGTTTATATATTAACACATTTGTATTCAGCTGTGACGTCGCGCTAACCAAATTAAAATACTTCAAAACCTGGACATGTCTCGTGTATTATTCCCGATAGTCCACTAATAAAAAAGGTCTATAAACTTTGGAAAAAATAATGCCTAGGAATGAAATCATTGGGAATAGGGCTCGGATTGGCTATACCGTTGCGGCGGTTACAACAGAAGTTTATCCCGTTGATTGGTATCGGATTGTGCCAGATGGTGTGTCATTGATGATGATTACTCTCCCACTAGGCACAAGGTCTCCGGATGATCTTGAAAAATGCTATCAATTATCAATTGAGGCCGCGTATACTATGGCGCAGGCGGGTGCTGATCTAGTTTTACTCGGAGGATTGCCTATTAATATTGCCAAAGGCAATAAGGCTATTGACCTCTTGATTAAAAAACTAGAAAAGGAAATTGGTGTGAAGGTTTCCTGTTCAGCCATTGCTCAAAGAAACGCCTTTTCGGCTCTAGGTACGAAAAAAGTGTGCATCGTGCATCCCTTTTTGGAGGATCAAAACAAACGTCACGAAGAACATATGAATGACTATTTTGGGCTTGAAACTAGCGGTGTATTTTCTGGTGGTTATAGTTTGTTTGAGTTGGGAAAGTTGCCGCCAAATTATGCATTGGAGTGGGGAAGAAGAGCAATAATGGAAAACCCTGAGGCAGATACACTTTATTTTGGGTGTCCACATTGGACCGTAATTGATGCGATCAAACCCTTAGAAGAAGAATTTGATGTGAGCGTGATGACTTCTCTTCAAGCAATTGCCTGGGAGTCGATGCGTAAGGCTGGCGTAAAGGACCAAGTAGAGGGTTTTGGCCGATTACTGCGTGATTTCTAACCTTGCAATTGTTATTCTGGGTAATTTTATTGTCCCAGACCATAGTCAACGTGAAGAGGTTAATCTGGTTACTTAGATATTCAAGTGCTATAGAAACTGAATGGCGAGAGGGAAGCCCATTACCTATCCTGATGGTTCTAATGGGTATGAAAACGACGTATAGCTCTAAAAATTTTCCACTTTTCGTATTTAAATATCCTTATCCTTTCGCCGTAACTTCTTAAACTGGTAAAATGCGGCAAGGAATTCCGCGTATATCAGAGGAACCGGTTACCGGATCTTTGGGCCCATCATAACTAAGTGCGGCGTTAACATTTATATCCAGGGCGCCGTGCTCCGGGCCGGGAGCTTCAGGATACCACCAGCCCATTCCTGTGCGCGCTATACCTTTCATTGTTTCATCTGTCACTTTTACCTTCAGACGACATTTCCCCGGGTTATCGCATGTCTCTATTAAAATCCAGTCATCCGTCTTAACCCCTAGATGAGATGCAGTGTCAGGGTGAAGTTGTACCCAAGGGTCAGGGGCAACTTTGCGGGCCCAGGCCTGCTCTCTAAATCTTGAATGGTGGTATGCTTTTTCTCTAGCTCCCGTTAAAAGCAAAAAGGG
Organism: Rhodospirillaceae bacterium; assembly: GCA_002719885.1. Taxonomy (GTDB): domain Bacteria; phylum Pseudomonadota; class Alphaproteobacteria; order MPNO01; family UBA2964; genus UBA2964. The sequence continues at coordinate 125,743 of PBFH01000002.1, forward strand.
AAATTGTTCAATTAATTCCCTATTTCTAGCGTTACCAGAAGTTGCGGTGAAATTTGGCAATGGGTCTAGGCCGAGAGCATTCAGGGTTTCAGAAAATAGTTCAATTTTCCCTGTTGATGTCCTAAACCCATCTTGAGAAAAATTTCCTAGTTCATAGTTGAATCTTGAATAACCTTTTTTCAAAAGGTTGTCGTAGTTAATACCCGAGTCTCCCAGAAGGTATTTATTGAATTCCCTTTTTGTTTTCCAAGGAAAAAAACTTCTTGCTTGCTCATGTCCTCGTCTCTCGAGCCGCTTAATGATTTCTCCTGCAATCCAAAAATCACTTCTGGCTTCCCCAAGCGGTGGGTGAGATGGTTGAACGACACTTAGGCACGGACCGTTGGCTTCCAGTGAAATTTCTTCGTCCTCTAAGCCTGTGGTTTTTGGTAAAACTAAATCCGCAAATTCTGCCGTGGGCGTCATCATGTGCGTACCAACACATAAATAGTCGAGAGATTTGAGAGCTCTAATTGTTTTTTTGGTATTGGGATAGGTAACCACGATGTTAACACCAGTTACATACATCGCACGAACCGGGTAGGGTTTGCCGGTTAGCACAGCATTTATGACTGATGGATTATGACAGGCAGTTTGCCAACCTTTTGGGCCAGCCCAAAGAGGAAAGCGATCAGCACCAATAGTTTTTTCTTCGATTTCAATTGGCAGCCGGAACTCCGGCTTATGAAGCACCTCAATATAGTTGGTAAAGCCAGCTGGTTTTTTAATACGACGGTTTCCTCCCACGCGATCAAGGTTGCCGCTAATAGCGACCATGGTGTGGAAAGAACGGTAGGTCTGCACGCCGGCGCTGAAGGCGTCGATACCATGCCCGCTTATGAAGGTCGAAGGACCTTTTGCGTACCACTGGGCAGCCGTAATTATATCCTGTGCTTTTACACCACTAATTTGGGCTGCCATCTCCGGTGTATATTCTCTGACGCGCTCAGTAAGATCCTGGAACCCGTGGCACCAGTCTTTAACAAATTTATGGTCATAGAGGTCTTTAGAGATTATCCAGTTCATCATAGCAAGTGCTATCGAAGCGTCGGTACCCAATTTTGGTTGAAGCCAGAGATCTGATATCACGGCTGATTGGGTGCGGGCAGGGTCAATTGTAATAATTTTTGCACCCCTTTTTTTGGCCCGTTTGATAGCGAGCCATTGGGTTGGGTCAGCAGCAGATGGGTTTCTGCCGACTATCAATGCACATTGGGTGTTTTCAATATCCTCGCCGTTATTAATATTTAGTCCCGTGATTTTGTCAGACAACGCACGGCAGCCTCCACATAAATCTTGGTTCATCATCCAGTTGGGCGATCCAAATGCACGCATGAGAAGAGCTAGAGAGACACCGCGGCTAAAATGGGCATTGCTAACGGCACCACAAAGCGATAGAGGCCCATAATTTTTCTGAACCGTAAGAAATTTTTCGCACATCTCATCAAGTGCTTCATCCCATGTGATAGTCTGCCAGTTACCTTGTCCTCGTTTTCCTTTTCGGCGCATTGGCCTTAAAATGCGATCCGGGTGGTAGGTTAGTTCTGGTAATCCACGCAGACCTTTAACACAAAACGCCCCTCGTGAAGCAGGGTGTTTAATATTGGGCGTAATGCCGGTCACGCGCCCTTGTTCAGTTGTGAATAGACCTCCGCAATGGGTACTGCACTCCCAACAGGTGCTAGCAACAGTAGTGCTTTTTGTTTTCATATACCTATCATAACTGAAAATCTTAAATATTGCATCAAGATCGTTAACTTGGGTCTTCGCCATGAAAGTTTGTTAAATTTTTTTTAAATTTATTCTTTTTCATAACTTTCCGATATTGCGATAAGGTGACAATAAAGTCGGTTATTAAAATACGATATGAGGAATTGAAAATGAAGTTGGTACGGTACGGTAAACATCATGCAGAAAAGCCTGGGGTAATTGACGGTAGGGGTATTCTCAGAGATCTATCCAATGAGATTGATGAAATTACGCCAAATATTATTTCACCCTCAGGACTTAAACTACTTTTGTCTATCGATGTGGAATCATTGCCAAAGGTATCAGGGAATCCACGTTTGGGCCTTCCCCTGTTCGGAATTCCAAAGATCGTTGCGATTGGCCAAAACTATATGAACCATATTCTGGAAATGGGATATACGCCCCCAAAGGAGCCGGTGATCTTTGTGAAGGCTATTAGCTCTCTTACCGGGCCATATGACGCTATGGTAAAACCCAAAACTTCTAAAAAGTTTGATTATGAGGTTGAGCTTGCGGTTATAATCGGTCAAAAGGCAATCAATGTCTCGGAATCTGAAGCCCTGGAATGCGTCGCTGGGTACGCGATAATGAATGATGGCTCAGAGCGCGGTTTTCAACGAGAGAGGTCTGGCGGTACTACTAAAGGAAAAAGTGCTGATACTTTTGGGCCGTTAGGACCATGGCTCGTCACGGCGGACGAATTCGGGGATCCCCAATCCAAACGTATTTGGACTAAGGTTAATAATGAAATGCGCCAAGATGGTCATACCTCGGACATGGTATTTGGAGTTTCTCAGCTCATATCCTATGTCAGTGAATTTATGTCACTTAATCCCGGGGATGTTTTGACAACGGGTTCTCCTCATGGGGTTGCNGCGGGATTTGANCCNCCAANATGGNTGCNNGNNGGNGATATAATTGAAATGGGAATTGATGGNTTGGGAGAGCAGAGGCANGAAGTTGTGGAATATAAGAATTANTTGGAGATCTGCATAANGCCCTCAATTTCCATACAAAATTGACGNGGTAATTCAAACATGCCTACCGCACTGCGGGCGTGTTGACCGCGATGNGGTCCGAATANCTCGTATANAAGATCGGATGCTCCNTCTATAACAGCAAATTGTCTCTGAAATCCAGGAGCAGAATTAACCATCCCGTTAATTTTTACTACTCGCGTAATTCGTTCGAGCGTNCCCAATTCTTGTTTGACAGACGAAAGCATACAGAGAGCNGTAGCTCTCGCGGATTCCACTGCTTCTGATTCTGTNATGGTATCNCCAACNTTCCCATACACNCTTACACCAAAATCTAGATGGTGGCGGGTGNCCAGAAATAAAAANGAGATTACCTGTAACAACGCANCCGGTGCGGTTAGGGCTCGGNTATACAAATGGCTTNGGAAGTTGAAAGTCTAAAGCTTCGAGCTTTTTCTCGATTTTATCCATAATNTTTTCTAATCATTACAAATTTAATTATAGGGTGAAATAAGGTAATGTCGGTGTCAACATGGTGACNGGGTTTCACTTGAGGTTTGCNTAGCTTATTAACNTCTTGGAAAAATATGTNAAACGAGTACAGGATAGANTATGGAAGAAAATGCTGGTGCCCTTNATGGGATATGTGTACTTGACCTAACTAGGATTCTGGCCGGTCCTTTTTGCACNCAAACCCTTGGAGATATGGGGGCAGAAATCATAAAAGTAGAGCGCCCTGAAAGCGGAGATGATACGAGACGTTTTGGACCTCCTTTTCTCAAAGACGATAAGGGTAACGATACTATCGAAAGTGCCTATTTTATGGGGGCAAACCGAAATAAAAAGTCTGTAGCAATTGATATTTCTAAATCCGAAGGTCAAGAATTGATAAGAAAAATTGCGACTAAGGCTGATGTTNTGGTAGAGAACTTCAAACTTGGAAATCTCACNCGGTATGGGCTNGGNTATGAAGACCTTAAGGAGCTCAACCCTGGGCTGGTTTATTGTTCCATTACTGGTTTCGGTCAAACAGGGCCTTATGCGGAGCGTCCTGGTTATGACCCCCTTATTCAGGCGATGGGCGGCATCATGAGTGTTACGGGTGACCCCGACGGCGAGCCAATGAAGGCAGGCGTACCAATCGCAGATATCATGGCCGGAATGTATGCAACAGTAGCAATATGTGCTGCTTTGAGGTCAAGAGAAGTCAGTCATAAAGGTCAATTTATTGATGTCGGAATGCTGGATACTCAAGTAGCATGGCTATCAATTCAGGCAATGAACTACCTTATTAGTGGTGAAAATCCCATACGTCTNGGAAATGGACATCCAAACATTGTGCCTTACCAAGTTTTTTCTACAGCAGATGGACACATTATGTTGACCATTGGAAATGACACACAATTTAGAAGATTTTGCGAGTTTGCCGGCCGAATAGACATTGCGGATGATCATAAATTTAAGACCAATGGAGACCGTGTAAATAATCGTGAGCAGTTAATTGAGGTACTAAAACCCGTTTTAGCGTCAAAGTCGTCTGGTGAATGGCTGACCGAACTCGAAAAGTTAACCATTGGCTGTGGACCTATTAACACTGTTCAGCAGGTATTCGATGATCAACACGTAAAGGACCGAGGTATGATAATAAATATGCCTCATCAGGCTATTGACGGAGGTACCCTTCCGTTAGTTGCCAGTCCTCTTAAGTTTTCGAATACGCCGGTTACCTACCGTTACTCACCGCCCATTCTAGGTGTAGATACAGAGGACGTGCTTCGCGATTTCCTTAACATGGGAGACACCGAATTATCTGAGCTACGTGATAAAAAAATCATTTAACTGGGGTTTGGAGCGGGTAGAGGGAATTGAACCCTCGACACCGAGCTTGGGAAGCTCGTGCTCTACCACTGAGCTACACCCGCCAAGTCNCTAGAAATATATATGTGTAAANNTTGTAGACAAGTTTCATTTTTAAATATTAGGAGCAGGAAAAGCGCCAATGCAGAATAAAATGTTAACTGGTAGAATTACAACCGGACTTGGTAAGGCGGCCGCATTTATGAATGTGGAGTGGGCCAATCAAGCTTTTTATGACATACTGGGCCAACTGCCTTTTCCCGGTACGGTTAACGTGAAGTTATCTTCTAATGAGGATATGAAGGTTTGGAGTTGTATAAAGTCTGTACCTGGTCAATTAATACAGCCTCCAGATCCAAACTGGTGTAAATCATTTGTTTATAAAGCAGAAATATCTGGAAAGATTAAAGCAGCTATCATTCTCCCGGATGTGAAAGATTATCCAGATGATCAAGTGGAATTAATTGCATCTGAAAACGTTAGGGAGAAACTTTCCCTACAAGATAGTGATCAAGTGAATATAGAAATTTGGGTTGATGGGAGNTTGGATTAAATGGAACCTTTAGTCATTAATTCTGGCCGATCAGAACTTTGGCGTTACCCACTGCCGGGGGTAACTGGGGGTTCGGGTATAACAGAGGTAGATATCATAGTAGTGGAGTTAAACACATCGAGTGGTGAAACAGGCATGGGCTTTAGTTATGTTTTGGGAGGCGCCGGGCATGCCGTTTCGTTGATGGCATCGAATATGCTTCAGGAATTTGTCATAGATAAAACACAAATTCCTCCTCAAGCCCTATGGCATTTTTTAACTAGGTCCCTAAATCGTCTGGGAAGGGGTGTGGGGTATTTGGCGATTTCTGCTATCGATGTTGCAGCATGGGATTTGTGGGCCAAAACGCAAAACAAAACCTTGGGCGAGGTTTTAGGNGGCANTTCCAAACCCATACCGGTATATGGCAGCGGNGGGTTCGGTCCCAAGCAANCACCCGAAGATGCAGTTAAACAGGCCATTTGGTATGTGGATAAAGGGTATTCAGCAGTTAAATTGCGTTTTGCGGGTGATTTCGAAGATATCGAAAGACTAAGGGCAGTCCGTGAAGCTCTGCCAGATACGGTGAAGATTATGGGTGATGCAAATGAAAAATGTGATTTACTCACCGCCAAGTGGCTTGCCAATGCATGTGCTGATTATAATTTAGCATGGCTAGAGGAACCCCTTAAGGCCGAGGACATTAAAGGATATGAGCAGCTAGCGTTACATTCGCCAATNCCCTTGGCAACTGGAGAGCACCACCAAGGTTTGGTTGAGTTAACACCATTCTTTAAATCAAAATCTTGCGCTGTAGTGCAGCCCGATTTGGCCATGACAGGCGGCATCACGGAAACNATGCGTATTGCGACAATCGCGGGTNACTATGGTCTCGTGGTTGCACCNCATTTTTTACCTGCTCTATTCGTGCACGTTGCTGTGGCTAATCCTGCGGTTAAGTGGTTGGAACACTTCCCATTACTGGAGCCGCTATTTTATACGACGGCGATCGTCGATAAAAATGGTATGATAAGTCCGCCGGATTGTTCTGGTCATGGTTTATCTTGGGCCTCTGGGGTTCGAGATGAGTTCAGAGTTGATATTTGAGTTTAACAAAAAATAGATTCTATAAAGATTCTATAGAATGTTTATACGTTTCGGGGTCAACGTTGCCACCTGAAAGCACGACCACTACATTTTTACCTCCAATATCAATTGTTTTAGCCATTATAGCCGCTAAAGCCGCGGCTCCGCCCGGTTCTANCACCAGTTTTTCTCTAAAAAATGCCAGGGACATAGCCTTAAGTATATCCTCATCTGTTACNGTAAGCCCACCACTCAGAAGTATTTTGTTAATAGAAAAAGTCAATTTGCCGGGCTTATTTACCTGCAAAGCATCACAAATAGAGCGTTGGTTTTCGGCAATNGTTTCAATTTTNCCATTTTTNAGNGATCTTGCGGTGTCATCAAAGTTTTCAGGTTCAACAGTGTAAAGCTCAACATTTGGTAAAACATGTTTTATGGCGATCGCGATGCCGGCGATCAGTCCGCCTCCGCTACACGGGACCAAAACAATATCGGGTTTTTCATCTAAGGCAGCCATTTGATCGATAATTTCTAATCCCACAGTCCCTTGACCTGCAATTGTAAANGAATGGTCAAAGGGAGGAATTAGTATACCACCCTTCTCCTCTANAATCCCTCTAGCTATATCTTCACGAGANTCAGAGTTACGATCATAAAATACAATTTCCGCNCCCAACTTTTTCGTGGCCTCAATNTTTATNCGCGGGGCGTNTTTGGGCATGACAATTGTTGCGGTCAGTCCTTCTATCCTNGCAACCTTTGCCACGGCGTGGGCGTGGTTTCCAGAGGAATAAGCTATTAAGCCTTGAATTTTTTCGTCTTCTTCGAGCTGTCTAATGAAATTTATGGCCCCACGAATTTTGAATGANCCAGTTAGCTGTAAATTTTCCGCTTTCATAAAAACCTTTGCATTAAAGGCATCGCTTAATATTTCTGATTGTATCAACGGCGTCTTTCTTATCGCCCCAGCTAATCGACGCTTCGCATTGATCACGTCTTGATAACTTACTGTGCTATTTCCCAATACCATTAGAGCTGATACTTCAATTACTTTTGAATTTGGACTGTTCTAAATAATATATTTGTTAAAATATAGTTATATTTCAAAATAATACTTTTTCTTAAAAAGCCATCAGTAATTCAATGGCTTGCCTGCCCCAGTTTTAATAACTAGTCTCTATTTCGAATAAATATTAAGGCCGCTAGGTCTTTTACTTAAAGAATTACGAGGATAACAATGTTCCACGGATCTATTTGTGCACTCATCACGCCTTTTGATAAAGGTAAAGTTGATGAAAATTCCTATGAAAATTTTGTCAATTGGCAAATAGAACAAGGTACAGATGGTCTCGTTCCCTGCGGGACAACTGGAGAATCGCCAACACTTAGCCACAGCGAACACAAACGTGTTGTTGAAATGTGTATAAGTGTATCAAATGGAAGGGTTCCCGTAATAGCTGGCACAGGTTCAAACTCAACCGATGAAGCAGTAATGTTGACGGAACATGCCAAAAAAGCTGGTGCAGATGCAGCTCTAGTTGTCACGCCCTATTACAATAAACCTACCCAGGAAGGTTTGTATCTTCATTATAAAGCGATTAATGATGCAGTAGATTTACCCATTATNATATATAATATCCCGGGACGCAGNATCATAGANATGTCAGTTGAGACNATGGCACGCTTGGCCAAATTATCCAATATTGCTGGCGTNAAAGATGCAACAAACGATGTTGGTNGAGCAACACTCCAGAAAAATGCAATTGGTATGGATTTCATACAATTGTCCGGCGAGGATGGAACACAGATTGGNTTTTTAGCTCAGGGTGGCGTNGGTTGTATTTCTGTCACCGCCAATATTGCTCCCAAGGAAATGTCAGAATTTCATAAAGCCTGGCGGAGGGGTGACCTTGACGGAGCTCAGGGCTTGAATGAGCGGCTCATGCCTCTTCATACTAATTTGTTCTGTGAATCTAACCCCGGTCCGGTAAAATATGGTGCAAGCCTTCTCGGTAAGTGTAAAGCGGATACTCGTCTGCCATTGGGACCGTTATCTGATAGCAGCAAACAAATTATTGAAGNATCCATGAGGTCTGCTGGATTGCTAAACTAGCTGTGATGGCGGGNGAACCTAATCCGGTCAAAGTTGTGGCACAAAACCGCAAGGCGCATTATAACTACACGATAGAGGAACGTCTTGAGGTGGGNATAGTNCTGAACGGTAGCGAGGTGAAGTCGCTACGAGAAGGTAGGGCAACCATCAGTGANTCNTATGCTACNGANCAATCTAACGAACTTTTCCTGATTAACAGTTACATTCCAGAATATAAACAAGCTGGTCAGTTCAATCATGAGCCNCGAAGACCCCGAAAANTATTATTGCACCGCCGACAAATAGGAAAACTTATAGGTGCGATNCAGCGTGAAGGCATGACACTGGTGCCCCTCAAACTTTATTTTAATGATCGTGGGATGGCAAAACTGGAGCTTGGCCTTGCTAAAGGAAAACGATTATACGACAAAAGACAGTCAGAAAAGAAAAAAGACTGGGGTAGACAAAAAGCAAGACTAATGCGTGACAAGGGTTAATTTATTTAGTGAGAGTCAAAATAGGAAATAATCTAAAGTCAAAAAATGTTAAGAGTTTAAAAATGATTAAAAAATGGGTCTGGTATTTTGAAGCGTAATCGTCTACCGCGCTGGTCAGCGCCTTGTTAAAAAATTGGCCAGAGCTTGATCTTGGCACTAAACCCAAATTGGACCATTGATAAATGGGCTTTGACTATTGATGGTGATATTAGAAAACCTGTTAAATGGACTTGGTCACAATTCCTCAGTCAACCTCATGAGGAAATGAATTCTGACGTTCACTGTGTTACTGGTTGGTCGCGTTACGACAATCGCTGGATCGGTATAAAGGCAAGTCAAACTATCGAGACAGTTAAACCATTATCCACAGTTAAACATTGCATTTTTCATAGCAACGATGGTTATAAAACCAATATTTCTATTAAACAATTTACGGAACCTAACGTTATGTTGGCGTTCAAGTGGAATGAGGATTTATTATCAGCAGGGCATTGAGGCCGGGTTAGAGCTCTGTTGCCCAGTCAGTATTTTTGGAAAAGAGCGACATGGATAAGAAAAGTAGAATTTTGCATGCTGATCAACCTGTGTATTGGGAGTTGCGCGGGTATCACAATAATGGCAACCATTGGAAGGAAGAACGCTACAGTAATTAAAACTGCTGAAGATTTAAAAATGATAGAAATCGATTAAAAAAGGAAAAGATATGAGTGTGTTAAAAATTGGTAGTGAGGCCCCTCTGTTTTTATTAGAAAATCAAAACGGGGACTTAGTAAATTTATCCGATTTTTCTGGTAAAAAAGTTCTTCTTTGGTTTGTTCCAAGAGCATTCGGAAAAAACTGAACAGTTGAAGCTAAGGGGTTCCGTGACCGAGTCCAAGAGTTTCAAGATAAAAATTCCNAATTAATCGGCATTACTTTCAGTTCTGTTAATGATTTGAGAGACTGGAGTGAATCATGTGGGATGAAAATAAATCTCCTTTGTGACGCTAAACGTGATGTTGCAGTCGCTTATGGTGCGGCTGAAAGCAAAGACCAAGAGAGGGCTACTAGAATTTCATTTTTAATTAGTGAGAATGGAACAATTCTAAAAATCTACGATGGGTTCGATGTTTCATCGCACCCTGACGAGGTGTTNNCAGATTTATCCTAAATAAATTTGCGGATAGATTGGAAAACGTCATTAAACATTTTTTCTGTTAAACGGCCCGTATTGGTATTGTACCTTGAACAGTGATAGCTATTTATAAGTAAAGGTAAGTTAGGAAGTTTATGCAACGCATTGTGTTTAAATTTCCACATCGAGACNTTTTGGTCTAGAGCACGCAAAACTGTGTTATGAGCGATGCCACCTAAGACCAAAATACATTTGAGGTTAGGCATGGCATCAATTTCGTTTTTAAGGAAAGGGCGACAGCCATTTACTTCACTACCGATGGGCTTGTTTTGAGGAGGTACACAACGCACTCCATTGGTGATCCGACAATCAAGTAATTCAAAATTATCATCAGCATGGTTTTCGTGGCTACCCATTGCAAAATTATAATTAAGCAAGGTGTCAAATAGTAAAACACCGGCGTAATCCCCCGTAAAAGGTCTCCCCGTCCGATTNGCCCCTCTTAAGCCAGGCGCCAAACCCACTATCAATAATTGTGAAGAAAGACTTCCGAATGGTGTTACCGGGGCATTATGCCAGTCTGAGAATTTCTTTTTATTTTCTTTCCGAAAACCAGAGAGACGTGGACAGATTTTACAATTTTGACTTGGTAGTTGTACCAATTTGATCATTACTCACATACTCAATGGATAAATANCCTATATTAAATATAAACCCCATTTTTCGCATCACAGAGACGCGTTTGGAGCTACAAATTAATAAAATTAACTTTGTTACTATACAAATTATCATTTTAAACACATTTAAAATGCAAATAATAAACCTAATCTTTTTAAAAGTTCCGAAATATTTGTTCAAATTGATTGTTTTTCTTTTTGAGTTGCATTGATAGTGTCATTACAGGGTAAAAATTTCTGATAAAAANTTAAGTTTCATAACAATCCATAGGACAAACCTGATAGGGTGCTAATTGAAGGAATAGTTGCTTCGTTATGATATTTATTGGTATTGGAGGAAATCTCACCAGTCGGAAATTTGGTTCTTCATTGGAAGTTTTGCAATCGGCTCTTCAAGTCCTAGACNCGAACGATTGTAAAGTGGTTAGGTGCTCGCCGTGGTACAGAAGTGCACCCGTACCTTTAACTGATCAACCCGATTATTTGAACGCTGTTTTTGAAGTTACTACGGAGTTTTCGTCTGAAAAACTGTTAGCATTTCTTCACGAAATAGAGGACAAATTCGGTCGTATAAGAACCGTAAAGAATGCAAGCCGTCTCATTGATCTCGACTTGATTGCATACCACAACAAAGCCAATAGGCAAAAAGGGGACAGCGGACTGTGTTTGCCACATCCACGGTTAACTGAACGAAGCTTTGTTTTGTTGCCGCTTTTTGACTTAGCTCCAAATTGGATTCACCCCGTTAGCGGAAAACATATTTTGGAACTAATAAAAGAGCTACCTAAAAATCAACGCTGTGAAAGGGTGTGATTTAAGAAATTTTATAATAACAACAGAAATGCTTGCCATGTTGATGAATTAGCACATATATTGCCCGCCCATTTATATGGAAAACAGATTCTAGAAATTGCAAGGAGTATGACGCATGGCGCGGGTTACAGTAGAGGATTGTGTAGAAAGAATTCCCAATCGCTTTGAACTCGTTATAATGGCAGCCCAGAGGTCTCGTGAATTATCAGTGGGTAGCGAACTTACAGTTGAGCGCGATAATGACAAAAATCCTGTGGTGGCATTACGTGAAATTGCAGACGAAACCATAGAAACGTCGGAATTGGAGGAAGAGCTAATTTTAGGTCTTCAACATCATGGAGAAACTGATGACCCCGAGGAAGAGGCCGAAGAACTTCTTGCTATAGAAGAGGCANTGACTGCATCGGTAGAAGCAGAGTTATCGGCTTTAGCAGAGGAAGCTGATGCAAAAACACAGGCTGAAGTGATGTTTGAAGATGTTCCGGAAAAAGAGCTCAAGGGAGACTAGGCTCTTGCATCAATATATTAATGGACACGTGTTTTTCTTTTGAAATGGACAATAGAATTTGCGTTTCTAAATTTTAAAAACTGGCGGAGGTCAATATGATCCGTCAATATGAACTAGTCGACCGCGTTAAGTCCTATGATAATGCAATAAAGGAAGATGCGCTTAATCGTGCGTATGTATTTTCGATGGTCGCGCACGGTTCACAAAAACGAGCGTCAGGTGATCCATATTTTTCTCACCCGTTAGAGGTCGCAGGCATACTCACAGACTTGCGGTTAGATTCTGATACCATCATAACAGGCCTTCTCCATGATACTGTCGAAGATACTGTCGCGACAATTGATGAAATTCAGGCCCAATTTGGAGAATCTGTAGCTCGTTTGGTAGATGGTGTAACAAAGCTTTCCAAATTTGAGTTGCAGTCAGCCAACAAGCGCCAAGTAGAAAATTTTCGCAAATTATTAATGGCCACATCACGAGACATTCGTGTGTTGTTGGTCAAGTTGGCTGATCGGCTTCATAATATGCGTACACTGGAATTTATTGTCGACTCAAAAAAGAGGGACCGTATTGCCCGAGAAACTATGGATATTTACGTCCCTCTTGCGGAGAGGATTGGTATTCACGCTATAAAAAATGAACTCGAAGATTTAGCTTTTGCAGAGTTATACCCTGATGCACGCAATACTATATGTAAAAGACTGGAGTTTTTGAGAACTGAATCAATAGAAACTGGGGTCAAAGAGGAAATATCGATTGAATTAAATAATGCTTTGAAAAAATCGGGGTTAGTNGCGGAAATTTCAGGTCGAGAAAAAAAACCCTATTCAATTTGGCAAAAAATGCAGCGACAAAACGTAGAATTTGCTCAATTGTCGGATATTATGGCCTTCCGAGTAGTAATGAAAAATATCAGCCAGTGTTACCAAGCGTTAGGAACTATNCACGGTAATTATTCCTGTGTCCCCGGCCGTTTTAAAGATTATATATCAACACCCAAGCGTAATGGTTATCAGTCTATTCATACAGTAATAATTGGACCCCATAAACGCCGCATAGAGGTACAAATTCGTACCAAAGAAATGGATGAAGCCGCTGAGTTGGGCGTGGCAGCGCATTGGCAATATAAGCATAAAAGTTCAGCGACTGAAAAAGAAATTTTTGAATATCGTTGGGTAAGAGAGCTTTTAGATATTCTTGAGCATGCCGACGACCCTGATGAATTTCTTGAAAATACCAAGCTTGACTTATTTCAAGAGCAGGTTTTTTGTTTTACACCGAAAGGTGAGTTAATAGCGTTACCTCGCGGTTCTACGCCCGTCGACTTTGGTTATGCTGTTCATTCAGAGGTTGGAGATTGCTGTGTAGGTGCTAAAATAAATGGCCGATTAGTACAGTTAAATACGAAATTGGATAATGGCGATCAGGTAGAAATTGTTACTTCTAAGCCAGGAATCCCTTCTCCTGACTGGGAGAAGTTTGTTGTGACTGCTAAGGCGCGCTCAAGAATACGAAGGTTTNTAAAGACTAAGGAAAAAACGGAATATCAGCGGCTTGGCAAAGCGATGATTGAAAAGTCTTTCTCTAAATTTGGATTTAAATTTAGCGAAAACGCTTTAGAAATTATTGTTGCGAAGCTTAAANTTCAAAATTTGAATGAACTATATATTTCGGTCGGGCGCGGAAATTATACCGCAAATAGTATTGTGGAGTTTGTTTTAAATGGAGAATTTGAAGAAAACATTAATAAGGTGACTAGTAGTAATAGAGTTTATAGTTCTCTTGATAAAAATAATAGTTTGGCTGGTGCNATACCAATCCGTGGCCTTATTCCCGGGGTCGCGGTTCATTACTCGAATTGTTGTCATCCGCTACCGGGTGATAGAATAGTGGGAATCCAGACACTAGGNAAGGGCGTGGCTGTGCACACTATAGATTGCGCTAGTCTTGAAAGTTTCCACGAAATGCCGGAGCGTTGGGTAGATATTAGCTGGGATCTAGAGTCAACAGCAGACATGACNCATACCGGACGTCTTAATCTTGTTGTTGCCAATCAAAGAGGAGGGCTCGCAAGTGTTGCTACTGTGGTAGCGAATGGGCAGGGTAACATAACAAATTTGAGAATTACAGGGCGTACAGTTACTTTAATGGAGATGTTACTTGATATTGAGGTTAGTGACAGTAAACATTTGAATGATATTATGGCGTCTCTCAGGGGGATTGCGGCTGTAAGTAAGGTATCGAGAGTTATTCAATAGAACAAAATCATTGGAGTATTGTCAAATGGGCGCAATTGATTCAGATGCACATGTTTTGGAAACATCAAAAACATGGGATTACCTTGAAGGAGAAGACAAACGCTTTACTCCGTACATTGTCACTCAAACTTACGGGCCCGAGTTGAAAGCCAATGATGGTCATAGTACTCAGCATAATTATTGGTTGGTAGGTAATCGTCCCATGGGTAAAGATCGTAATGTAGGCACTGAGATGTCTAGAGCGATCGCTGAAATGGAGGATATTCCTGGGCGACTAGCTCATATGGATGAGCTCGAGATTGATATTCAGATTCTTTACCCGACCCTATATCTGCGTCCGGTAACTGACGATATTAACGCGGACTTAGCGTTAACTAGGGCTTACAATAGATGGGTTGCTGATATAAGCCACCGATCTAATGGTAGGATGCGGTGGGTTGCTCTTCCCCCAATGCGGTCGCCAAATTTAATNAGGGAAGAATTGATATTCGCAAAAGAAAATAATGCCTGTGGCATTTTTTTGCGAGGTTTAGAATGTGACAGAGCGATAGGTGATCCGGTNTTTTATCCTTTGTGGGAAGTGGCATCGGAGCTTGATTTACCAATTTGNATGCATTCNGGTAATGGTAGTGTTTTCCATCATGATTTTTTCGAAACNGATACTTCCTTTACAAAATTTAANCTTGCAGTTATCGGAGCATTCCACACGCTATTAGANAAANAAATTCCTAAAAANTTTCCTGCTGTANGGTGGGNTTTTATAGAGGTTAGCTCACAATGGGTGCCNTACGTTTTGTGTGATTTAGAAGATCGTTTCCGGCGTAACGGCTGGGACTGGTATGAAAATCCGTTAAAAGAAAATAATATGTATGTCGCTTGTGAAAATACAGATCACCTAGATTATGTTATCAAATACGCTGGGGAGGATAATTTAGTTATTGGTACTGACTATGGGCATCATGATCCGTCTAGTGAGGTTTTGGCGGTTAAATTGCTAAGAGAAGACAGTCGCTTGGGCAAGGGTGTCGCTGACAAAATTCTCGAACAAAATCCCCGTGCGCTATATGGGATAAATTAGCCGTAAAAAATGGACAGTAATTATTTACGTTTAGGGGTTAACATTGATCACGTTGCTACCCTCCGTAACGCAAGAGGAGGGCGGNACCCTGACCCGGTAAGGGCGGCGGAGATAGCTCATAGAGCGGGCGCAGATGGCATTACTGCACATTTGCGGGAGGACCGACGTCATATAAATGACCGCGATATTGAGATGTTACGAAATGAGATTGANCTCCCGTTGAATCTTGAAATGGCACCAACCGAAGAAATGTTGAAAATTGCCCTAGAAGTTTTGCCAGATGCGGTATGCCTAGTCCCAGAGAAAAGAGAGGAAAGAACCACGGAAGGCGGACTGGAGATTAAAAATAATATTGCTAAATTGGAACCTTTTGTTAAACAACTCGGCGACGCTGGTATTAAATTATCATTATTTGTTGAACCAAACTTGGAACAGCTAGATTCATCAAAAAAATTGGGAGCACCGGTAGTAGAGCTTCATACTGGTTCGTTTTGTCTCACGAAGCCCGGTTCAATTGAACATGGCAAAACTTTTGAACAAATTGTTGCAGCGGCCTCGCACGCTAAAAAATTAGGGCTAGAATGCCATGCGGGCCATGGACTGGATTTCTCATCGGTAGGAATGGTCGCTTCTATCCCTTCAATCAAGGAACTTAATATCGGGCATTTTTTAATTGGAGAGGCTATCTTTGGGGGTTTGGAAAAATCTATTATTAGAATGCGTAATTTGATGAACAAAGCTCGATTNNAAATNTNTGATAATGAGTNCTTNAAATGATCCTNGGTATCGGAACTGATATAATTGATATTCGNCGACTGGAAAGAGTTTTAGAGCGTTTTGAAGNNAGNTTTTTAAACCGTATNTATACNGATCTNGANCGNCAAANATCNGAAAATAGANAGAATAGAGTNGCTAGTTATGCGAAAAGGTTTGCTGCTAAAGAAGCNTGTTCCAAGGCNTTGGGNACAGGTTTCAGACNAGGGGTCTTCTGGNGNGATATGGGTGTAATGAATCTTAAAGGCGGAAAGCCTANTATAGTATTGACGGGTGGNGCAGCACNAAGATTAGCTGATATAACACCNGCTGGNATGACTTCAAAAATTGATATCAGTATGACTGATGAACCTCCGATTGCAGAGGCCTTTGTCATAATTTCTGCTCNAAACANATNANCTGNNTAAATAATACAACATTNATTGACAGCATCGTTTCTANATGTCTTTATCAANNCNAGTCGATNTAAAACNTTTGNNCCTGATCCCAATNTTTGACTTTGGAAAAAAACATCACATGAAAAATTCAATTTGGGAGACNACCAANACNATTATTTACGCGGTTTTAATNGCTTTGATNATTCGCACTGCAGCTTATGAGCCTTTTAATATACCGTCAGGNTCGATGATACCTACNTTGTTAATTGGCGATTATTTNTTTGTATCAAAATANTCNTATGGNTATAGCCGCCACTCATTCCCNNTAAGTGCNGGACCATTTANAGGTCGGGTNTTCTCTGCTTCNCCNCAACGGGGAGATGTCGCTGTTTTNAAATTNCCGAGTGATAATAANACCGATTATATAAAAAGAATTATAGGACTTCCAGGNGATAGANTTCAGCTAAAGTCTGGTTTNTTATACCTNAATNATAAGAGAGTTAAGCGGAAGGAANTAGAGCCTTTTCCGATGCAGAATGAAAATGGTAATTTTATTGCCGCTAAACGTTATGTCGAAACCCTGCCAAATGGCAAAAGCTACGAAATTATTGAAAAAAGTGGAAACATCGGTCCACTTGACAACACACCAGAATATCTGGTGCCCCAAGGGCATTATTTTGTGTTGGGTGATAATCGTGATAATTCCATGGATAGCAGAATACCAAACCGACATGGAATAAATGGTGTAGGATTTATACCGGTCGAAAACCTTGTCGGTCGGGCGGAGTTAATATTCTTTTCAACAGATGGAACCGCTTCGCTTTTTGAGCCGTGGGGTTGGTACCAAGCGGCTAGATTTCAAAGGTTTTTTCAGGGTATTAAGTAGTGGTGAACGTTGGCTACTCATTAGTTAATTTTTGTCGTGAAATAGGTTATCACTTTGAAAATGAGTCTTTTTTAACGCAGGCCTTAACGCACGCGAGTTCCGTTTATGTATCAAAATTAGAGACATATGAAAGATTAGAATTCCTCGGCGATCGAGTGCTGGGCTTAGTAGTAAGTGAATTTTTAATGGGTAGGTATCCAAACGAAAATGAGGGTCAATTGTCCCGCCGTTTGAGCGCCCTTGTTGATCGTGAGAATTTAACCTCGGTCGCCGCCGATATGAAATTGGAAAACTATATTATTTACGGTGGTGGTGCTGAATTAAATGATTCTATGCAGGCGGATGTTGTGGAGGCAGTTTTTGGAGCAATTTATTGTGATGGTGGGTTAGAGCCCGCAAAAAAAGTCATAGAAAAATTCATCTGTCGTCTAAGTGATAATGCTCAAGTACCGCGAATAGATCCAAAAACCTCCTTACAGGAGTGGGCACAGGGAAAAAAAATGGGACTGCCTTCTTACAAGGAAATTGGAAAGGAGGGTCCAGACCATCAACCTATTTTTTTTATACAGGTGATGTTGGATGGTTTTGAGCCAAAAACTGCTCGGGGGTCTTCGAAGAGGGCTGCAGAACAGGCAGCCGCTTTGAAGCTACTTAATGATGTCACGGAAATTAGTGATGATTAGACGTGAGATAACTCGTTGTGGAATAGTGGCCCTGATTGGAGCTCCAAATTCTGGAAAATCAACCCTTATTAACCGTGTTGTGGGAAGTAAGGTGTCAATTGTGACCCATAAGGTTCAGACAACTCGTACTCGAGTTGTTGGTGTGTTAACAGAAGACAATAATCAAATCGTTTTTGTAGATACACCAGGTATTTTTACTCCAAATCGTCGGTTAGAGAAGGCAATGGTCTCAGCGGCTTGGGTTGAAGCTGCGGATGCAGACCAGGTTATTCTTATAATTGATTCAGAAAGGGGAATAGGAGAAGAAACCCAACTTATTATTAAGGGCATAAAAGACTCAAAGAAAAAAGTTTATGCAGCCCTAAATAAAATCGATCTAATACCTCGACCTCAACTTTTGGAATTAGCCGAAAATCTTAATTGGTCAAAGTGTTTTGAAGACATTTTTATGATTTCCGCGCTAAAAGGTGATGGCGTTAATGCTCTCCTGCTTACTTTGGGTGAATGCCTCCCAGATGGTCCTTGGCTATATCCCGAAGACCATCTTAGCGATATGAATGATCGTCTTTTTGCTGCGGAAATAACCCGTGAAAAATTGTTTTTAACCCTTCATCAGGAATTGCCCTATTCCCTGACGGTTGAAACAGATTCCTGGGAAGAACGACGAGATGGAAGTATAAAAATTAACCAGGTGATTTATGTTGAGAGGAAAGGGCACAAGGGAATTGTCTTGGGTAAAGGCGGACAGCAGGTGAAACGTGTGGGTGCCCAATCTCGTAAGGATCTTGAACAGCACTTTGGCCGGCGCATACATTTGTTTCTTTTCGTTAAAGTTCGAGAGCATTGGAGGGAGGACCCAGAACGTTATAGAGAAATGGGTTTAGAATTTACGAGTTGAAAAATTCTTAGCTAGCGGCTGATATTGTCTTCGTGTAGAGATTTTCCCCCTTTAGACCCCTGATACTAATCGTTAACGCACCAGT
>PBFH01000003.1 GCA_002719885.1 Rhodospirillaceae bacterium
TGACACTGATACTGGATCATAAGATAACAAACACACTTGAACTGTATCTGTGTAATGCATAAGTAAAATTTTTAACCAATTTGAGAACCCACTAGGAAAATCTCCTATAAAAGAAGCTGTTATGTTAAATTGAGATATTAATATATCTAAATATACTAATATCCCAATTTAATATTACAGCTTCTTTCATAGGAGATTTTCCTACTGGGTTCTCAAATTGGTTAAAAATTTTACTTATGCATTACACAGATACAGTTCAAGTGTGTCTATTGTCTTGTGATTCTGTATCAGTGTCGGAAATGCATAAATATCTTTACAAAAAATTTATACCCAACAAGGTAGTTGTAGGAAATGCTTACTTCTCTAGTAAAAATGACAGAATAGAATCACTTTCTCCCCTATTTGAAGAAAGGTCTCCAGAATCAGGAGGAGCAACTGTCTTCATTTGTAACAATTACCACTGTGAATTACCTTGTACCTCTCTAGATTCACTTGAAAATTCTATTTTCGGCACAAAGAGCGCTTAAAATTAACCTTCAGTCCAATTTACTACCATTACCAAAAAAAACACGCGTTATTTTTGATGTGTTTTAGAAAATAATGCCTCTAATAGAAAACCCCATTATCCAGCCAATCATAATTAATGGTCCTCCAGCAAAAATTTTACCTTCAGTATGATGTTCAGCTTCACCTTGAATTTTCAAAAAAACTATAAACAGCAACATCAAAGCAGCAACAATCCAGACTGAGATAGATTGGGCTGCAAAAACTAATCCATTCAATAAAGCTAAACTTCCCCAAATATACGGTATTCTTAATATTTGTATAATTTTTTCCATCAATGTAGGGTACATTGATATAGATAATTTTTGCAATTATTAATTAATAGGATAATTATGATTACCGGATTTAATCATTCTGGGTTTGTAGTAAAAAACTTAGAAAAAATGGTCTCTTTCTATAGAGATGATTTAGGCTTGAAAATTGAACGTGAAGTAGATAGTCTAGCTTCTACATCAGGAGACCACACAGGTATACCTGGCGCTCATAGAACCTTAGTTTTTGTAGGTAAAGGCGGAGAACATGCTCTTGAATTAGTATATTTTATTAACCCTAAAAGTCCATCTGGGCATTTAGATAGAAATCAACTAGGAGCATCGCACATTTGTTTCAACGTTGAAAAAATAGAAGAGCTTTATGAAAACTTATTATCTAAAGGCATAAAGTTTGTTACCCCACCAATCATGAGTGTTACAGAAGATGGAAAAGAAAAAGGAATTTGTTATTGCCAAGATCCAGAAGGCAATTGGATAGAATTTATTCAAAACTAATTACTTAAACCAATTTTCTCTATAATTTCAAATTCTTGCTTAGTAACAGGCTGAACTGAAAGCCTAGAGTTTTTTACTAATACCATTTCAGATAATTCAGGAATTTGCTTTATTTGTTGCAAAGAAATAATTTGATTAAACTTTTTAGTCGCCATAATATCTACCATGTACCAAATTGGTGCCTCGGGAGTACTTTTAGGATCAGGGTGCTTAGAATTTGGATCCCAAGCAGTAAAATCAGGATAGCCATTTCTGACAACTTTGGCAGTACCTATTACACCTGAGGGTTTGGAATTTGAATGGTAGTACAAAACCTGATCACCTATTTTTATTTGATCGCGAAGAAAATTTCTAGCTTGATAATTTCTTACTCCATCCCATTCAGCAGTAGAATTTTGTTCATTAATCAGGTCATCAATAGAATAATCATCAGGCTCTGATTTCATTAACCAATATTTATTTCCCATAAAATTTCCCAATGGCGGGAGCGCGAGGGAGTCGAACCCACCGCACCAATCGAAGGACCGCTGCCAACGGAGTTGAAGTCCGCGGGGACCACCAGGCCCCATCCGCCCCCAAAACTAAGAGGATAAAACCTCATCTATTTTTTTCTGAATAATCGATTTTGGTACAACACCTATAATTTGATCTACAGGCTTACCATCATTAAAAATAATTAAAGCTGGAATGCCTCTGATTCCCATTGCTTGAGAAGTCTGTTGATTACTATCAACATCTAATTTACCAATCTTAACTTTTCCATCATATTCTTCAGCAATTTGCTGAACTACGGGAGCGATCATTTTGCATGGTTGACACCAATCAGCCCAAAAATCTACCAATACTGGAGTTTCTGAATTAAGTACTTCTTGCTGAAAATTTTGATCGGTTATTTCTACAGGGTCTGACATAATTACTCCTTATTTATTTTTATTGTAATCAATGTAATCTATAGGTATGAATTCTATCTCATCCCAAAACAATGTGCCTAGCAGTAAACCTTTAGGGACCTCAAAAACCATAGTCCCACCAATCTGGGTCTGTCTAGGAAGCTCAATATCACCCCATACAAGCTGAGTCACCTCAGTACCATTATTTTCAGTTGCTAAATCTAATTCTTTTGATATTTGATATGGATTGGATGCTTCAATCCTTTTACCTCTACGATCCCCTATTCTCACTGCATTTTCATCAAAAAGCATAGGAATAACAGTACTAGATCTATTCACAATCATTAAATCTAATAAAACCAGCTTCTTATTTGAAGCTGAGGGAACCAATTCAAATTTTTTAGAAACTATTTGACCATTTGGACCAGGTATTGAATCTACAAAATATGCAACATCAACAACCTGAGGCTCTTTAGCATGTACTTCGATATTTCTACCGGCAGATGCAAAAGGATATTCTCTATTTTCTCCTGATAAAGGATTAATATTTTCAATTGAATTACAAGCCATCAAAAAAACAATTGAAATTAATATTGAAATGTAAATTTTCATTTTTCACCAATCACATTATCGTACCTAACAATTAATTTTCAATCAATACAACAAATTAAGATTTTTGTAATGATGGCATAGATTTTAATTTTTTAATCAATTGGGGCAATGTTTCCAAAAAGTACTGCACTTCAGATTTTGTATTGCTGGGTCCTAATGTGATTCTCAAAGCACTTTGTGCTAGTTCTTTACTTCTGCCAATTGCGATCAAAACATGTGACGGCTCATTAACAGATGCAGAGCAAGCACTTCCGCTAGATGCCGAAATACCTGCAAAATCTAATCCTAATAATATAGGCTCACCTTCTACTGAATCAAAAGAAAAATTGACATTATTAGGTAGCCTTTGAGTGGGATGTCCATTCAAAAAACTGCCTTCGATAGAATTTAAAACTCCATCTATAATCATATCTCTCAAAAAAATCAATTCTTGATTGACTAATTCTTTCTCTAAACTTGATAGTTGCAAAGCTTTAGCCATTCCCACAATTCCAGCAACATTTTCTGTTCCTGATCGGCGATCTCTTTCTTGTCCTCCACCCGTCAACAATGGAAAAAATGGAGTATTACGCTTAATTAATAAAGCACCAACCCCTCTAGGCCCTTGAAATTTATGAGCTGATAAACTTAGCAAATCTACTTCTAAATCTTTAAAATTCACTTCCAAAGAACCTACACATTGAACCGCATCAGTATGAAATAAAATAGGATGTCCTAGATTTTGAGATTCTACTTTAATTTTTTGTGCTATCTCTTTAATAGGTTGAATAGTTCCTATTTCGTTATTAGCCATCATTAGACTAACTAAAATAGTGTTTGAGTTTATTTCTTTAACTACATCGTCAGGGTTAATTAATCCATCTGAATCTACAGGCAAAAATGTAGTTTCAAAACCAAATTCTTTCAATTGTTCACAAGAATTCAACACTGCTTCATGTTCAATTTGTGAGGTAATTATATGATTTCCATAGCTTTTCATAGCTAATGCCACACCTTTAATTGCAGCATTATCCGATTCCGTACCTCCACTAGTAACTACAATTTCACCAACTCTAGCCCCTAAGACCTTTCCAATTAATTCTCTAGATTCATCTACAGCTTTTCTGGCAATTTGCCCTTGTTGGTAAAGCGATGATGGATTTCCAAAATCATTTGTTAAAAAAGGCATCATACAATCTAAAACTTCCGCCCTTAAGGGAGTTGTAGCTGCATGATCTAGATAAATTTGTTCATTTTTCATGTTTTACTCTCTATTAACAGAATTTTATCATGCGAAGCTATTGTTTCAGCTTGAACATAATTTTTTATTGAATTACTATTTATAGCTAGTGAAAATTAATATAAATAATTAATTAAATGATTAAAGTAGATAAAGTTACAAAATTTTATGGTGAATTCCCCGCAATCACGGATCTCAGCTTTGAAGTTCCTAAAGGAGAGATTTTAGGATTTCTAGGTCCAAATGGTGCGGGTAAATCTACAACTATGAAAATACTGACCGGATTTATGCCCCCTTCTTCTGGAACAGTAGAAATTGCAGGATTTAACATCTTAGAAGAATCTTTAAGCGCTAGAAAGCATATAGGATATCTTCCTGAAACAGTTCCATTATATTTAGAAATGAATGTATCTGAATACCTATCATTTATGGGTCAAATCAGAGGAATGAATTCTAAAAAAATAAAACAAAGAATTACTGAAGTTATAGAAACTTGTAGCCTTCAAGATTACTACAAGACGATAATAGGAAAACTATCTAAAGGTTACAAACAAAGAGTTGGAATCGGACAGGCCATCCTTCATGAACCAGATGTATTAGTCTTAGATGAACCCACTATTGGGATTGATCCTATTCAAGTAGTCGAAACTAGGCAATTAATTAAGGGCCTCGGAGAAGCTCACACTTTAATTCTAAGTTCTCACATTTTGCCCGAAGTCAGTATGATTTGTGACAGAGTGATCATAATCAATGAGGGGCAAATAGCTGCGGTAGATAATCCTAAAAACTTGGGTACTAATCTATCGGGAGTTGAAAGAGTTGAGTTAGAAGTTAAAGGCCCAAACCAAGAAATTATCCCTGTTTTAGAAAAAGTAGATCACGTTAATTCTATTGAAAGAATACCTATCACAGGTAGCGGATATCATCGTTATCAAATATCTGTAGATGTTGGGTCTGAAATCAGATCTCAATTAGCATCTGTAATCTTAGAAAACCAATGGGAACTATTGAAACTTCAATCAATTGGAATGTCCCTTGAAGAAATATTTTTAAAAATTACTGTTCATGAATAATAAATATTAGGAAATATCAGTTGAAAAATTTAATTGCCATAACTTTTAGAGAGACAAGATCTTATTTTTCGACTCCTTCTGCGTACATAGTAGGTGCTATGTTTTTAGTATTAACTGGGGTTTTCTTTGTATTTGATATTACAAGACCATTCGCTGAAGCTAGTGTTAGAGGAATTTCTAACTGGTCTGGTTCATTTATTATATTTCTTGCTCCATTAATCACTATGAAGCTACTTTCAGAAGAACAAAAACTAGGAACATTAGAATTGCTACTTACATCCCCTGTACGAGAATGGGAAGTAGTTGTTGGGAAATATTTAGCAAGCTTATTCATGCTACTATTTATCCAATCTGCCACTTTATATTATGTACTATTACTTTATATATTTGGACAACCTGATACTGGACCTATTTTAAGTACTTATTTAGGTTTGGTATTACATGGAGCAGCTGCTTTGTCCATAGGGATACTAGGATCATCCCTATCTGGTAACCAAATTGTGGCAGCAGTAGTGTCTATAGCAATTCTTGTAATTTTCTCATTTATTGATGCAGTAGCTTCCCTAGTAGAAGGAACTGCTGCCACATTTCTAAACTCGTTATCAATGGATCAAAGATTAACTGATTTTTCAAGAGGAATTATTGACACCAGCCACATTATTTATTTCCTAAGTCTAATTGTTATATTTCTTTTCCTAACAATCCGTTCCTTAGAAACTAGGCGGTGGCGATAATGAATAAAAACCAAGAAAACAGCTATATATATATATTAATAAACTTGGTCAAATCCACTTCATTTTGGAGCCTTATATCAGGAGTCACTGGTGTTTTTGCTTTCTTACTAGGCGGTGGCTTATATCTAACATTTGAAGAAATGTCTGATGTGTTGTTATTAGTCACATCTTTGGGCGCAATATTGATTCTTCTAGCTATAGGACTATCTCCTAGGGCAATTGCTATATTTGTCTCTGGAAGAAGAGGCAGATTTGGCTTAAATGCTGCATTAATGACATTAGCTGTATTTATAATATTGCTAGTGGCAAACTATTTCATGTTTACTAATCCAAACAGAATTGACGTTACTGCTACTCGGTTTTTCACACTTTCTCCCCAAACTGTGAGTGTACTAAAAGATTTAGAAGATAAAAATCAAAAGGTTGTTGCTCATGCTTTTTTTGTTGAAAACACGGCTAGCGAAAACACCAAAACTACAGTAGAAGATATTCTAAATGAATTTAGCAGAAAATCTGAAAATTTTTCTTATAGATTTGTAGACCCTGAAATTAATAGATCTGAAGCGTTAAATTTTGGGGTAACTAAATATCCTTCAGTTGTTTTTTCTTACAATGATGAACAAAACTATGTTGTTACAAATTTTACTGAACAAGAATTTATTACTGGTATATTAATTTCTACCGGTAAAAGGCAAAAAACAATTTATTACTTAACTGGACACGGTGAACTTACTTCTACATCTGATCCAATGTTTCAAAAGCAAGAAGATTACGGTTTAGATTTAGCTATAGCTGGCATGCAAAGAGATAATTATTTTGTCTTACCCCTAAACTTACAACAATTTGAAGTGGTACCTAGTGATGCATCAGTAGTAATAATTGCAGGCCCTGACCAAGATTTAACAGATATTGAATATGAAGCACTAGTTAATTATGCGAAATCTGGTGGAAGAATATTAATGATGCTTAATCCCAATCCACCAAAATTATTCAATGACCTGATTTACCTTTACGGAGTAGTAGTTACTCCTCAAAAAGTTGCTGATGCTATCAGTAATGTTGGAGGTGAAACACTCACCCCCCTATTACAAAAAGCAAATGCACAATTTGCTACCAGTGCAGTTCACCAAAACATTAATATTGCAGATGATATATCGGTGGCATTTTTCCCTGATACAGCTGCTCTCCAAACAGCTCCACCTGAAGAATTTGCATTACGAGACCATATTACATTTTATGAATTAGCAGCTACAACTCCTATTAGTTGGCTTGTAGCACCTGGAGAAGATCCGGAATATAACGTTGAAAAATATACTGGGCAATACACTATTTCTGGAGTTATAGAAGCTACAGGAACATTTGAAGATCTAGGTTCTACTCAAGATTTATTCAAACTAGTAGTTTTTGGTGACTCAGATTTTGCTTCAAACAAATATTTTTACAGCAATGATAATGGAGATATTTTTCTAAATTCAGTCAATTGGCTGGCTGAAGATTACGAACTAATTTCTATTCGCCCCAAATTAGTTCCCTATAGAGAATTTGTGGTGAATTCATTAGAAAAAGAGTTCGTCAAATGGTCTAGTTGGGTTTTCCCGCCTTTAATAATGATTCTAATGGCTTCTATAGTTTGGTGGAGACGTAGATAATGAATATTAAATATACATTTGCATTGTTATTTGTTGCTATCATAGCCGGTATTGTATACATCATAAATCCCTTTAATTCAGAAGAAGCTAAAGTTGTCAAACCTTGGTTTTATCAAGTGCACGTAGACGATATGATGGGAATTTCTATAGATCATATGGGAGATAACACCTCATTTGTAAGAACGGAATCAAATACTTGGGCGTTTGATACTGATCAGTTACTTCCTCCGGACAGAATTAGATGGGGAGCTGTTGATTTTCTTTTAGGTGGACCACAAACAAAAAGAGATTTATCAGAAACAACCGTAATCATTGAAGACCCTGCACAATACGGATTGGATAATCCTCATACAATTGTAACTATAAGCCTAACATTAAACAGAACATTACAATTTAAATTAGGTGATAAAACAACTGATGGCAATCACCACTATGGTCAAGTAACAGGTTTTCCTCAATTGTTTTTAATTGCAGATGTCTGGGGAGACGTGATTGCAAGAATGGTAACGGAACCTCCATTACCTCAATGGTATACATTGATTAACCCACAAAGAATAGATGAAGTAAACATTTTTGAACCTAGCCCTGACCCTGAGAACCAAACAAATTACGTCAGTTACCTATATGACGACAAGGCTGAAAACTGGACTTTAACAGATTTCAGGATAGACGAAACCCCTCGACCTGTTAACCAGTCAAAATTTTTAGAATCTTTAAATGTATTACGTAGACCAGAAAATGTAGCTATCCAAGTTCACAGAGTTCCCGACAAAGATTATACGGAATGGGGAATATCTGAAAATGGTATGTTAATTGAAATCAGATATGATGATATTTCAGAAGAAGGCAGAACTTATAAAAAATCTAATGTTTTCTTAATTGGAGATACAGGTAAAAACATTCTAACTAGATATGGTAGACCTGATAATGCTGATCCTTACCAACCTGTATTAATTTTACCTGAACAATGGGTTACTACAGTATTTGATCTATTAGATTCTTCAAAATACAAACCTATCGATTAATTTCAAAATGGATTCCTGTGATTTTAAATTCTTTAAATCATCAAACTACTTACATCAGAATTAAAGACCAAGTTCTCAGATCTGACAAATGGCTCCAACATCGTCCAATCATACATTTTTAATTACTTAGCAATTCTTCATCATCAAATTTTAAAACCTATTTGGATTCAAAACACTGATTTAAGTTAACTGACTAAAGAATTCGTTCGCAAATATTTCAATTTTCAATAAGTATAATAATTACTCAATGGTCGGGGAGACAGGACTTGAACCTGCGACCTCACGGCCCCCAGCCGTGTGCGCTACCAACTGCGCCACTCCCCGATTGTAACAAAAGAATATCATGAAATTTATTAGCTACCGTAAGACAGTGTACAATGTTGAGACGGAGAAAAATATGACATCTTTAATTGAATCAAATATTTCACCTCAAAATTTAAGACAAANTATTAGAGAAGGTAAATTCTATAAACCTACGTCAGGATTTGCNCCTGGCCACATNCAAACAAANGTAGCTATATTACCAAAACAATATGCATTTGATTTTCTTTTATTTTGCCAACGNAACCCTAAGCCTTGCCCNTTGATCGAAGTCTTAGAACCTGGAGAATTTGAAGCTAAAATNACTGCACCCGGTAGCGATATAAGAACAGATGTCCCATTGTATAGNGTNTACACTAACGGAACTTTGAGTGATGAAACACAAAACATCCANNANNTTTGGCAAGANGATTACGTGACATTTCTGTTAGGNTGTAGTTTTTCATTTGAAACAGCTCTAATNAATAATGGGATTAAACTTNCTCACATAGATAACTGCACAAATGTATCTATGTACATTACAAATATTCCGACAACCCCTTCAGGTGTTTTTTCTGGGCCATTAGTTGTATCTATGAGATCAATTCCTTCAGATCTAGTTGTCAGAAGTGTTCAAGTTACATCTCGTTTTCCTGATGTACACGGATCACCCATACATATAGGAGACCCAAAACAGATAGGAATATCAGATTTAAATTCTCCAGATTTCGGTGACCCTCCTGAAATACATTCAGGTGAAACACCAGTGTTTTGGGCTTGTGGNGTCACACCTCAATCAGTAGCAATGAATTCCAAGCCATCAATCATGATTACTCATTCNCCTGGNCATATGTTTGTTACAGACAAAAAAGATGAAGATTACTCTATTCTGTAATGAGTTTTGAAAAAATCATTTTACAGCACGACACAAGAGGAATTAGTGAATTATCAAAATTTTTAGTCCCCGATTTTTGTATAAATGCTGCAAAATTAACTTTAGAGAATATTGGAACNGTGTTTATAACAACTGGATTTTTTATTAAAAAATCTAAAGCTATAGAAACTGACGGTCCATTGGGAGCAATAGCCATCGGAAATGCTTTAGAAAAACTAGGATTTGATGTTGTATACATTACAGACCAATATATAGACCCTTATATTAATAAATTTGCGACTCCAAGTTCTAGGAAAATTTTATTTCCTATACTTAATTTAGAAGAAAGTATAATCTTCTCAAACAATCTCATTTTGGAAGAAACTCCTTCTCTTTTGATATCAATAGAACGTCCAGGTTCTCATTCTGACAATCAATATAGAAATATGAGGGACATTAAATTTACTGAACATGTTGCTAGAATTGACACCTTATTTAATTCTAAAATTAAATCTATAGGAATTGGCGACGGAGGGAATGAAATAGGAATGGGAAATTTATATCAACAAATAATNAATTCAAAAACTCTTGTAAATTTTCCGGCGGTATCAAAAGTGTCTGAATTAATAATAAGCAGTGTATCTAATTGGGGTGGATATGGACTAGTTGGCGCTATATCTAAAATGACAAACTTAAACTTATTACCATCTATTCAATACACCGAAAATTTATTAATACAATTAGTAGAACTAGGAGCGGTAGATGGTATATCAGGAGTTCATGAATATTGTGTAGACGGATTCAATATTGAAAAAAATTCAAAAGTACTTGAGCAAATCATTCAAGAGTCTCAATTACCTGACTAATCTTAACTGACTATAGTATGATTACCGTTTGACCTATCTCCAGTCATGTTTTGATCAGATCCAAGTGTATCCAATCCTCTTCTGACCTGACCTAATACATCAGACAATCTCTCTTCTAAATTAGAAAGTACTTCTCTGGAATATCTATCAGCTCCATCACGTTGATCACTTGATCGTGANTCTGATTCACTAATTAAATTAAATGCCTGTCTTTGGGCATCTTGAATTATATTTTGAGCATCTTCATGAGATTTTTGAACAATTTTTTCTGCAGTTTCTTCCGCTTCTTTAATAATATTTGAATCAGAAAGCCGCTCATTTCTTGTCAAATTAGCAGTTTCTTGAATTTCCAAAGCAGAGTTTTCTGCCTGNTCTTTTATACGATTGGCCTCTAATTGAGCCTGCTCTAAAATACTCTCTTTTTGAGTAATAATTAATTGAGCTTCATTCAATCCTGCATCTGCACTATTAGATAATTCCCTAAAAATTTCAGAAAGTTTCTCAGAATCAATCATCATTTTCCCGTTAAATCCGGGTACTTTCCTACCTGAATCTATAATTGAATTCAATTCTTTCAAAATTTCATTTAATTGCATTTGGTTTCTCCTTACTAAATTCTTTCTTGAATTGCTGTAGCTATATGTGGGGGTACCAAATCAGATATNCTGGCACCTAGCATAGCTACTTCTTTGATTCGACTTGAGTAAATAAACTGATGCTGAAGAGCTGTCATCATACAAACAACATCAATTTCGGGCACTAAATTTCTCCACATTAAAGCCATCTCAAATTCTTGNTCAAAATCAAAACCTGCTCTAAGGCCTCTTAAAATTACAGACGCTCCAAACTCTTTAGCTACANTNGGCGCTAATCCCGTAAATGGAACAACTGTTACATTTGGTGCTGACAAAGATNTTTTAAACAAATCTACTCGCTCATCTGTAGTAAACATCAATTTTTTATTGGGAGTNGCTTCATAAACGCCGACTATNACTTCATCAAACAATTCAGACGCTCTAGAAGCAACATCAATATGNCCATTATGTGCNGGATCAAAACTNCCAGGATAAAAAGCTTTAGCCATTACACACCTCAAAAAAGGAAACTAAAGAATCTCCGTACTTTCGTTGATCTNACATTTCTAATTCACCATACTTTTTTTCTAAACTCAAAGCTGAAGAGTGTTCTGCTACCAAAACACCTCCATTTATTAAAATTCCCCTCTGACCTATATTCATTAATATACTTTCCCATTCATTTAATTCAAAAGGCGGGTCCACCAAAATTAATTCATATTTTTTATTTATGTGATTTAAAAAATCTTTGACAGTGGACTTATAAACTTTAGCCACGTCTTGAACATCTAATTTCTTCACATTTTCAAGAATTAATTTATAGTTTTTAAAGTTCTTCTCAACCATGTCTACTGTTGCCGCTCCCCTACTAATCGCCTCAAGCCCTAAAGCTCCTGTACACGAGTACAAATCCAATACACTTTTATCTTGAACTGAACAAGTACGAATTATTGAAAAAATAGCTAACTTCACTCGTTCAGTAGTAGGCCTAACCCCATTAGCAGCCTGAGGTGATCCTATCAACTGCCCTTTTAATCTACCTCCTGAAATTCTAATAGACATAAAAATCTAACCTCATGGATTTACCATGCAATCTAAATGATATTAACAATGAATCAAGAACACATAAAGCAGAATTTGTACAAGATTTATTAACATTTTTCTATAAATTTGGTTTTACACTTCATTTACTCGATAGTACAATTTTCATGAAAAATTGATATGTTAGAGGTGCATACATTGCCTGAATCTGAAAACGAATTTTTTCGTGTTCGAAAAGAAAAGCTCCAAAGAATCAGAGAAAAGGGAATTAACCCCTACCCCACAAAGTTTCATCGAACTCATACAAGCAAACAAGCCGTAGATGAATTTATCAACTCCGAAACACGTGAAACTTTGATTGATAATCAAATATCAGTAGCAGGAAGAATTATGGGAAGAAGGGGAATGGGAAAAGCATCATTTATTGACTTGAGAGATATAGATGGGAATATACAAATTATGATGCGGGCTAATCAATTAAACGAAAGATATGAAGATTTAGAAGATTTAGATATTGGTGATTGGATCGGAGCTACTGGAACAATGTTTCGCACCAGAACATCTGAAATCACCTTGCAAGTAGAAAGATTTGAATTACTTTCAAAATCTCTGTTACCACTTCCAGAAAAATGGCATGGATTAACTGATACAGAAACAAGATATCGGCAAAAGTATCTCGACCTAATATCAAATGAAAATGCAAAAAAAACCGCTATACTTAGAAGCAAACTAGTATCACACATCAGAGATTTCATGAATAAGCGCGGATTTTTGGAAGTTGAAACTCCTATACTAGTCCCTGTTGCTGCTGGTGGTATGGCCAACCCTTTTAGTACTCATCACAACGCATTAGACAGAAATTTATATTTACGAATTGCTACAGAATTGCACCTAAAGCGCCTAGTAGTCGGAGGGTTAGAAAAAGTGTATGAAATAGGTCGGGTCTTCAGAAATGAAGGGATCGATTTACAACACAATCCAGAATTTACCACAATGGAAAGCTATGAAGCATTCGCCGACTATACTGATGTAATGAAAATGGTAGAAGAATTAGTGAGTTCATCGGCCAAACACTTAAATGGAACTATGAAATTAGAGTACGGAGATAAAATATTAGACTTTACACCCCCTTGGCCACGAATGAATTTAAGAGAAAAAATCATTTCAGAAAGTGGAATAGATTTCTTAGTTCATGATTCAGTAGAATCACTNAAATCGGCTATGGCAAATATTGGAATAGACGTATCTCATCAAGTGAGTTGGGCAGGATTAATGGACAAATTAATTTCTGAAAAAATAGAACCAACATTATTACAACCTTGTTTTTTAATCGATTACCCAGTTGCAATGTCACCATTAGCTAAAAAATCAGAGACAGACAACAATATTTCTGAAAGATTCGAAGGTTTTGTTTGTGGTATGGAAATTTGTAATTCATTCACTGAGCTAAATGATCCTGAAGACCAAAGGCTCCGATTTGAAGAACAAGAAAAACTACATCAGCAATTTCAAAATGAAGAAATGGACAGACTTGATGAAGATTTTCTTGTTTCTATAGAACATGGATTACCACCAACAGGTGGATTAGGTATAGGGATAGACCGGCTGGCCATGCTGCTTACCAACAACCCGTCAATTAGAGAAGTAATATTATTCCCGCAGTTAAGAAACTAAACTTTTTTAATACCTATCAATACTTCAACCCCATCAAAATCTTGTTTTTCTATAAATAGGCCATCACTAAAATTTGACATGTTAATAGAGTCTGACAAAGTCTCTGAATTAATATAATCTCTATGTTTTTCAATAATAAATTTCAAATCTGAATTTGTGTTAATCCAAGTTTCAATATGGTCTGATATTTCAAAGTCTGCTGATCTTCTCATGTTTTGAATTTTATGAACCAATTCTCTAGCAATACCTTCGTGAATTAAATCTTCAGAAATATTTATAGAGATTCCCACTGCATATGGCCCTTCAATGGAAGTTGAATACCCTTCAAGTTCTTCAGAACCAATCAGAAAATCTTCACCAGTCAGTTCATTGCCTGCAACTAGAACTGACTTTCCTTGTGATACAGAAGATCTAATAATTTCGGGATCTATCTGATCCAGCTCTTTTTTGATCTGAGCAATTTGATTCCCTAATTTTGGTCCTAAAACTGGCAAATTTGGTTGAATCTTAAACTTTATGATTTCAGCCGCATTATCTATTGGAACAATGGATTTCACATTTAGTTCATCAATAATTTGATCTTGTATAGAATCTAGCATTTTAATTTCATTTTGATCTCTAGTTTTAACATACAAATTCTGTAATGGTTGCCTGACTTTGATGTTCGCTTTACTTCTAGCAGATCGCCCTAAACTAGAAATCTTCATAGCTAACCTAATCCTAGATACTAAATCTTCATCCACAGCATTGTTATCTACTAATGGATAATCTTCCAAATGAACACTTTGTCTACCTTTTTTAGTATTGGCAACTAAATTTTGATAAATACTTTCTGTGACAAATGGAATTACTGGAGCAAGTAATTTTGATAGTGTAACCAAAACTTCATATAAAGTTGAATATGCTGACAATTTATCTAAATCTGCATCTTCATCAATGTTAAGTAATCCTGACTTCCAAAACCTACGCCTACTTCTCCTAACATACCAATTGGATAAAAATTCCATAAAATTTTCTACTTCTCTAGTAATTTTTTCTGGTTCAAAACTTTCTAATCCGTTGGTCACATAAGATATTAATGAGTTTAATTCTGAAATAATCCACCTATCTAACTCAGATCTTTCTGAAAGTTCCGGAAACTTAGAATCTGGATCAAATTGATCAATATTGGCATAAGTTACAAAAAATGAATAAACATTCCAGAATGGAATCAAAAATTGTCGTCTCACTTCATCAGCAGTTTCAAATCCAAAATTCAAATTTGACGCAGGGTTCTGGCTTGCAAATTGCCATCTCATAGCATCTACGCCCATTTTGTCTGCAGCATCTTCAAACCAAATTGCATTCCCCTTACTCTTATGCATTTCTTCNCCATTTTGATCTCTCATCAAAGCATAGCTAAAAATGTTTTTACAAGGNTCAGAATCAGCTAACACTGTACTCATNGTTAATAACGAATAAAACCAATTTCTATATTGACCNGGAAAACTTTCTGAAATCCAATCNGCNGGAAACCATTCNTTCCAATANTCTCTATCANTTCNNTANTTCAAAGTAGAAAANGANACAATNCCAGCATCTAACCATGGATTGCCNACATCNANAATTCTTNTNCCAATNAATCCNGATTNAGGNTGTNNNATTTTCACNTTNTCTATCCAAGGNCNATGAGGACTNTTCCCTTCAAANTCNTCCCATCCTTCNANTGCNANNTTTTTCAATTCTTCTTTNGANCCAACAACATAAAANGAACCNTCTTCAAATTCCCAAATNGGCAANGCNAAACCATAGTATCTTTTNTTNGANATCATCCAATCATCCATGTTTTTCAACCAATCCAATTCNCGNTTCATNCCAAATTCAGGTACCCANTTAATATTTTGNGTNACNCTAGCNAATGANTCTCTAAGNGGGTCCATTTTTATNAACCATTCATTNACTAATCTGAANACAAGNTCTGANCCACANCTCCAACAATGAGGATATCTNTGANNATATTTTTCAACTCTATANAANACATTTTTAGATTTAAGACTCTCATAAATCTTNTCATTTACGTCGTATACATTTAANCCNGTCAACCANTCAAANCCTTCAATNAAATCTCCNAGATCATTCAANGGNGCTATNGGTTCAATNCCTTCTNTTTTACCNAAAGCAAAGTCTTCTTTNCCAGCTCCTGGNGCNATATGNACAATTCCAGTTCCNTCACCTTCAGANACTTCATCCCANGCNANTACTCTATGNTCTCGNNCTTTTTGNACNGGCAATTCATCAAAAGGNCCTTGATACNTTAANCCNACTAAATCTTTACCTTTCATNTNACTAACTATNTCATGNTCACCTTTNAGAATNTTNAGTCGNGATTTTGCTAAATAATAAAATTCNCCATCNTGTTCAACTTTNACNTAATCCATATCTTCATTNACTGCAGCNGCACANTTTGAAGACAANGTCCANGGAGTAGTTGTCCAAATCAAAANNGANTCNTTNGGAGTNCTTTTTGACCCNGAATCTAAAATTGGNAATTTAACAAATAATCCGGGNTGNNCAGTTTCNANATATCCTTCTGTGACNATTTCNTGNTCAGAAAGNCCNGTNCTACACCTAGGACACCAAGGCATCACATCTNTNCCNTGATAAATNAAATCTCTTTCTTGNCANGTTTTNAAAAAATGCCAAATNGTGTAATTNTTTTCATCNGACATNGTGTGATAAGAATTATCCCAATGATTCCANTGAGCTANNCTAATAGACTGTGAAGTNATGATNTNAGCAAATTTCTGNACTCNTTCTTTACATTTTGTTACAAATTTNCCAACCCCANATTTTTCAATATCAGTTTTNGATTGAAAACCNAATTCNTTTTCTACCTCNACCTCTATCCACAATCCTTGNCCNTCAAAACCATTTTGATATCTCTGNTTNTAACCTTGCATTGTTCTAAATCTTGCAAANAAATCTTTATAACTTCTACCCCAAGCATGATGAACNCCCATNGGNTTATTNGCNGTAATTGGNCCATCAATAAANGAATAACGTTTNTCAGAGTTTTCATTTTTNGACATGTANTTGTCAGGAATATTATTTTCTTCCCACCAATTTAANATTTCATTTTCNAACTNTGGAAAGTCAACTTTAGAATTTACTGATTGAAACATAATCTCTCTCTAAAAAAAAATTGTGACTTAATTAAACTACAAATTCATAAAATTGTGGACAGTAATTTTTCTAAAAGATATAATTCCTCATTACCAAAGAATTCGGTTATAAATAATTATGCCGAGGTGGTGGAATTGGTAGACACGCAGCGTTGAGGGCGCTGTGGCCGAATAGGCTGTAGGAGTTCGAGTCTCCTCCTCGGCACCAATTACACTTGATTAGGCGACGTAGCCAAGCGGTCTAAGGCGGAGGTCTGCAAAACCTCTATT
Organism: Rhodospirillaceae bacterium; assembly: GCA_002719885.1. Lineage (GTDB taxonomy): Bacteria > Pseudomonadota > Alphaproteobacteria > MPNO01 > UBA2964 > UBA2964. The sequence continues at coordinate 17,295 of PBFH01000003.1, forward strand.
CAAGGGTTCGAATCCCTTCGTCGCCTCCATCTATTAATATCAACATTGTAATGAAGATGTTACTTACAGATCCTGATTACCACTTTCCTTGCTGAATCAACAAAATTATCCACATGCTCTTCAGTTGTACAAATATTCAGAGAACCTGCAGCTCCACCTTGTAACAAAATTCCTTCATTAAGCATCCCAAAGAAAAATGCTTTTTTCATATCTGTATCAGCATTAACAACATTCCTATAATTTTGGATATGTTCGCCAGTAAAATGAACNCCAAATAAAGAACCTATTCCTGTCACCTGAACTTCAATGTTTAATTCGTCAAAAACAGCTTTAAGTTTNCTTCTTAAAATTTCTCCAAGATCATTCATTCTAGAATACGCTTCTGGAGTTAAAGTATTCATNACAACCTCTCCTGCCCTCATAGTCACAGGATTAGCATTAAAAGTTCCGGCATGGCCAATTTGGGCCCCTCCGTCAGTCGGATTATATAAATCCATAATGTCTCGTCGGCCCCCAAAAGCTCCTACAGGCATACCACCACCAATAATTTTACCTAGAGTAGTCATATCAGGGATCACGCCTAACAATTCCTGAGCTCCTCCAGGAGAAACTCTAAAACTTTGAACTTCGTCATAAATCAAAACAATACCTANTTCAGTTGTAATATCTCTAACAAACTGNAAGTAGTCCACATTTGCAGGGGTGTANCCAAATGATGANACTACAGGTTCGATAATTACACATGAAATATTTTTTGATTCAGCGCGGATCATTTGATTAGTTACTTCGATATCATTGTAAGGAACCACAATGACATTATCNAAAACTGAACTTGGTTGATTTGAATATTCTGGAATGGGAGCAGTTTGAATAGGATCTAAATGATCTTTATTCGGATACACACTTACAGCAACATCCTCATGAGTCCCATGATACCCNCCTTCAATTTTTACAATTTTACTCCTTCCAGTAAATTCNCTAGCCGCACGTATAGCCATCATAGTCCCTTCAGTTCCTGAATTAGTAAACCTAATAGTCTCTACAGAAGGAATACGATCTGTAAGCAGCTTAGCTAGCCTAACTTGAGAATCTGTAGGCCCACTAAATGCTAAACCTTTGTCTGCTTGATCTTTGACNACTGACGCCACATTAGAATTAGAATGCCCTAGTATCAAACTCGTAGCATTAATCATAAAATCTAAGTATTTATTCCCATCTACATCAAATATGTAATGACCTTCACCTTTTTCAATGAAGTGAGGATAAGGATCAAAATAAGCAGTACCTCTTGAACTACCACCTGGCAAAAACAATTCTGCATTTTGTTGCATTTTTGCAGAAATAGGAGTTCTCGAAACATATTGATCTATTTCACTTTGAATTATCTCAGAAATACTCATTAATCAACTCCAAGTAAATTTAGGGGATTGTCTTTGGTTATTCATTATAAATCAAGATCAAGCTAAGAAATAAAATTTAACCTATATGTTATTTATGAATGAGAAACCAAAACAATCTTCCAAAAATCTCTCTCATATGGCTCAACTCGACATTTGATTCCTTGAGAAGCTGCCTGTGACAAAGCGTTAGAACCAACAATTGAAGAACTGACCAAAACCTCAAGGTCTTTGGAACCATCAAATTCATTCAACAGTCGATGNATTTCATCTATTTGTACTTTCATATTAGAGTTAATTAAATCAATCATTTTCAAANAGTTTTAAGGAAATCTTTTTATGATTTGAACACCAAGATATGCCCCNACACATANTCCNGCTCCGTAAACCCATCCATTTAGNGCCANAGATGGNATAGCAGAAAAAAATGCCCCTAATGTACATCCAACACCTAAACCTGCACCATAACCCATAATTGTTCCACCAATTAAAGATTGAATATATCTCCTAGGAGATTTTGGGATTCGAACTTTAAATTCTCNGGACAAAATTGAGGAAGCAGCAGAACCTGCTATTATTCCCACATTAAAGAAAAAACCTTCTGTAAACCAAGAGCCTTCAGTAACTATCATCACACATGCACCTAAACCCTCTAGTCCTCTTAATTCAAGCTCTGGGAATCCTATCACTTGAGATATATCAGTTGACCAACGAGAAATCTCACCAACNACACCAAATGGGTGAAATTTTATAAATAGTAAAATATTTATAAAAGCTAGAATTACTCCCGCTAAAATAGGATTCCATTCAGTATTAAAAGGTTTCTTAAAGTAACTAAAAATCTCTCCTAATGTAGATGCAATATGAGGATCTGAAAACTTTTTAGTGATTACTGGCATAACAAATCCAGCATTTACTTTTCGTTCTTTACGAACAGCTAAATACAGAATAAACAAAATAGAAATCAAAGTAACTAAGATAGATCCTGAGTAAGACAAATATTCAGGTAACCAAATNTTAGATTCAGTAGAAATTAAATTATCCCACCACCAATTCCATGTGTTATTTAAGAAAAAAAGACCTACCATTACTCCTAAAATAACAACCCAAGAAGCAACATANCCTTCTCCCATTCTATAAAGAGATCCAGAAACACATCCNCCTGCGAGTACCATACCAACCCCAAATAATGATCCAGCAAGTATTGTAGATAAACCTACAGGTAATAAATTGGCATCTGAAGGGGGAGATCCAAAATCAGGATTTGGAACTACTGTACTCATAATCATTGCAAAGCCAACTGATGCAACTACAAGGCCTACCAAAATACCTTTTAGAATTCGAGTTTGACCTAAAAGAAAATAATCTCTAAATGCTGAAGTAAAACAAAACCTACTTCTCTGAACAGTAACACCAAAAGCAATTCCAGCTATCCAATATACCCCTGCCCCACCTAACTCAAATACTAGAGATGTCAACCAAACTCCAAAAATAGCTACTAATATCAAAATGCTAGCGTAAAAATACAAGTCTTTTGAATTGTTTACATCACTTTGAGTAGATTGCATTTTATGTCCTATCGATTTATTGATTTATTTTATTGCATTTCGATAATTTGACAACAATTTAGCTCATTGTTAAAGTTTGCCTATGATTAAATTCTCATCAAACCAAATGAATTGTTGTTGTTGTATGCGCTAACAGCGAGGAATACACACTGTCCATAATTCCCCGCCAAACCAATTGAGCGGGGATTTTTTTTGACAAAAAAAGGAGTTTAAATGGAACAAACTGAGATAGCGACCCTAGATGTACGAGGCGAAATATGTCCCTATCCTATGCTCCGAACAAATCGAGAATTAGACGAATCAGACCCTAAGCCCAATTCATTAGATGTAATAACTGATCATCCCCCTGCCCTTTCAACTATTCCACCTGAAGCCATGAAAAGAGGTTATGGCTGTGAAATAGAAGAAATTAAGCCGGGAGAATGGAAAATTAAATTATTCAAATAGGAATCAAATGATTAAAAAAATTATTTCACTTCAAACAATATTTTTGCTTGCTTTATCATCTCTATTATTCATAGGGTGTTCTTCTGATGAGTCCCATTCTGATACATCATTAGAATCTAAAGGATACGCTTCTACTGACAAATTAGTTTCAACTTCATGGGTTGAAGAGCGATTAGATGACAAAAACTTGAAAATTATCGACATCAGGTTACCTGAAGATTATGCCGCAGGACATATTCCTGACTCAGTCAATCTATCTTATAAAGAACTACAAGTAGAAAGAGATGGAGTCAAAGGCTTAATTCCTTCTGAAAATGAAATGTCTACTAAGCTAAGTGCATTAGGAATAAAAGATACTGACACAATTGTAGTAGTCGACCACATTAAAAATCTTTGGGCTAGCAGACTGCTTTGGACTCTAGAAGTATACGGCCATAAAGATACAAAACTCATGGACGGGTCTTATGCACTCTGGGAATCAGAAGGTAAAAAAATAACATCAGATTCGACTTCCATATCTTCCTCAAAATATTCTTTTACGGGAGAGGCAAAGCCTGAACTAATCATATCTTTACAAAAAGTAATGGAGTCAATTGATGATGAGACTTCAATAGTTTTAGATACTAGATCTGCCGATGAATATGCAGGTAGAGACGTTAGGGCTGAAAGAGGAGGACACATCCCTGAATCCATACACGTAGAATGGGTACAAAATGTTGACGCAGATGGTAAATTTTTACCAGCTAAAGATCTAAAGAATTTATACAATTCTACTTCTGTAACAAATGAGCTAGATATTTACACTTTGTGTCAAACTGCCGTACGAGCTACCCACAGCTGGTTTGTACTACAAGAATTACTTGGATATGAAAATGTTGCAGTGTACGATGGTTCATGGACTGAATGGGGTAACCTAGAAAACACTCCTATTGATTCCTAGGATAAACCTATAAAAATAGATACTACTTCGCAAAAGTTTCTAGAAAAAACGAGAATTGCTGTACTCAGTACAGTTGATAAACATAACATGCCTCACTCTGTCCCTATTTGGTATTCTTGGGTAAATTGTGAGGTATTAATGTTTACTGGAATTAACACACAAAAGTGGAAAAACTTATTACAAAACCCTTTTCCTACTTTGTGTGTAGACGACAGAGAGCCACCATACCAATCAGTAATAATTCATGGCAAAGTGGAGCAGGTACAAATACCTATAAATCAATTTGTAAAATCTTTATCTGTGAAATATTACGGATTGACAGAAGGAGTTGAATTCTCTAATTTGTATCGTGACAATGCTAAAGATGTAGTGATATTTAAATTGGTCCCATCAAAAATAATTTCTGATTTACATCAATAATGATATCTATAGATAACCTCACAATGTTATATCAAAATGGCAAAGGAGTTAAAAACATCTCTATATCCATTCAAGATGGGGAAACAAAGGCATTATTGGGACCGAATGGCTCTGGAAAAACCACTACCATGAGATCTTTCATGGGCTTCTTAAAATGTTCATATGGAATTCTTTCAGTCAATAAAATTGACCCGATATCTAACCCTGTAGAAGCAAAAAAAATAATAGGGTTTCTTCCGGGAGACTCTCGGTTACCAGATAATTTATCCTCAGAAACACTGTTCAAATTTGCAGCTAATGCCCGAAATGTCAAATTAGACTATGCTTTAGAATTAGCTACAAATTTTGATCTGGACATTAAACAGACTCTCAAAAAACTTTCAAAAGGAAATAAACAGAAAACCGCTATAATATTATCTCTTTTGCATAAACCCAAAGCTTTAATATTAGATGAGCCCACTTCTGGCCTCGACCCTTTTCACCAAAGAACCTTGTTTCAAATACTCAATGATTTTGCCAACAATGGAACATCAATATTACTTTCTTCACACATAATTTCTGAAGTTGAAAAAACTGTTGACTCTCTAGCTGTGATGAAAGAAGGGGAAAAAATATATGATGAATCCTTAGAAGGGTTCAAAAAAATGGCCGAACAAAACAACACATCAGCTGAGAATCAATTCTTTGATTTTTTCGATAAGGAAAAGAGTTTTGATTAAATTTCTAGCTACTTATGGTTGGTACATCATTATTTCCTCACAAAGATGGATATCAACTTGGACATTAGCTCCTGGAGTCTATTTAATGATAATTCCTTTGGCTTTTGGAAACTCAAATTTAAAAGAAAATTTAATCGATGGCCAGAAAAACGCCCTTGAGACATCAGGTTTTTCTGATAACTCAGTAGTACTTAATGCATTTGGAATCAGTAATTGGGATTCAATATGGTCTTTAGAAGGACTAGTCTCAGGATATCTCATGAACTTATTCATGCCATTACTTATTGCTGTTTGCATCATAGGGTTAATGAACAAAATTGGAGCAAAATCAGAAGAAGATGGGACTTTCGAATTTGTTGCATCATTACCTTTTACTAGAACTATGATATTTTCTGCTCAAGCAATTATTCTAATTGGACTAGGAATGCTTATTCCTTTTGTATGGGTGAATTTAATTTTCATCATGACGCTTTTTGTAGACGCTAGCTTAAATTACTCATCTCTTGTGGAATCAGTAATCCAAAGTGCACTTGGCGGAGTAAGTTTTGCTGCATTTGGATTTGCCATAGGAGCATATACAGGCAAGTCATCATTGAGTTGGGCTGCAGGCATTGGACTTTTGGCTATGGAATGGCTATCTGGTATGTTAGCTCAAACAAATGAGATTTTTGAATTTGTGAAGGAATGGATATCTTCATTTGGAGCATATAACAACCCTTATGTTAACGGATTGGATTTTGCAGATTTATCTCTAGTAATCTTCAAAATTCTCCTGTTCTTGATCATAGGATTTTGGGGATATAGAGATAGAAGCCTCAATCTATAGTTTTTTCTGGATTCCATCCTTTTGAAACCATATTTAAACTAAGAATAATTGCCCATCCAATCATTCCTATGGACACTCCTGAAAACAGAAAAGAAATGTCCAACGAAAAGTAAGCAACCGATAATCCAAAAATAGTAGTAATAAAAACTCTATACATACCACCTAAAACAGGGATAATCATGCTGCCTGTACCATAGCTAGCAAACGACAATGTTTGCCCTCCTGCAAAAAGACCAAAAACTGGGCCGACAATTCTCAAATATACAGAACCTATAGCGAATGCTCCTAGTTCTTTAGTAAACAAATCTATCCATAAACTCGGAAATAGTGCAAGAATCACCCCAATCAAAGTAGATACTAAAGCGATTATTAAAGCACCAAATCTAGCAGACTTTCTAGCTCTTTCATATTGAGTCGCTCCAAAATTTGTTCCTACAATTACTACTAATACTCCTCCAACTCCAAAAGCTAAGGGGATGAACATTTGCTCTAAACGACCACATACTCCGTATCCTGCTATTGCCTCAGTACCAAAATCAGCCACAAACCGAGTAGTTAACATTATAGTCAAAGCAATGTTAGAAGCTAATAAAACACCCATTCCTCCAACTTTCAATATATCTCTAGCAACATCAAAATCTAAAGAAACAATTTTAAGTGACATTTCAAATTTTCCTGAAATGAACCAACCCAACATTACTACTCCTGCAAACCCTTGGCAGACCACTGCAGCAATTGCCGGTCCTAGCAATCCTAAAGATGGGAAAAAGCCCCAACCTAAAGTTAAAGCACCGCTCAGGACAAGCTGAATTACACTTGCAACAATATCAAGCCGAGCCAAAATCTGAATCGCACCTAAACCTCTAAACACAGATTTCATCCAAAAATATAACCATATAAAAGGTGCCAATCCAAAAAATATTCGAGAAAATAAAACTGCTTGACTTGTTACTTCTTCAGATGCTCCAAACAAATCAAAAATCGATCTTGAAAATATTCCTAGAGAGATTAGATATATTAAAGATAATAAAAAGTTAATTAACGCTGAATGCCAAATTACAGACTGAGCTCTTTTAAAATCATTTTTACCAATTGTACGAGATAATGCTGAGGCTGTACCATTTCCCATACCTCCATTTCCCATCATTCCCATTAAAGTTTGGAACGGGAAAACTATTGCTAATCCTGCCAATGCAACAGTATTTACTTTACCTATGTACCATGCTTCTGAAAATGTAACTATAGAAATTATTATCACCGCTAACATATTAGGAGCAGCCAATCTATAAAACATATTAGGTACAGCTGATTGCAAAATCAACCGGGTTCTGGGTGAATCGTGTAAGTTCATATGATTTTGTCTTTCATATTAACACTTTAATATTATAAATTTGCTATGATGCCTAAAATTATAAATTCGGAGATTCATATGCCATACGGAGGAAACGATTGGTTAGGATTAACCAAAGAAGAAATTATTGAACCAGATTTACCTATTTGTGATCCACACCACCATTTTTGGGATCACAGATATGAAAGAATTCCTTATCAAAGGTATTTACTTCATGAACTCATGGCTGATACTGACTCTGGTCACAATATAGTTTCTACAGTTTTTGTAGAAGCTCGCTCAATGTACAACATTGATGTTGATGAAAAATTCAAAACTGTTGGTGAAGTAGAGTTTGTAGAAGGTCTTTCTGCAGCTAGTTCAAGTGGAATTTATGGAAAAACTAGGGCAGGTGCAGCAATTGTTGGGCATGCTAACTTAAGTCTAGGAGATGGGGTAAAACCTGTATTGGAAAAACTTATAGAAGCTAGCCCAAATCGC
>PBFH01000004.1 GCA_002719885.1 Rhodospirillaceae bacterium
TGATTTTTTTCCTTTACCTTTCACAGCGGCAGCACCCTTATACATTTTTATTTTAGGGGGAATGGGTATCGGTTTAGTAATCGGGATAAGTGTGTCTTCCGTCTCAAAAATTCTTTTAAAAACGAAGATTAGAAACCAACAGAAAAAAGCGCGAGAAGCCGAAAAGGATATAGAAAACCCGATAGGTCCGCTCGATTATATTAAAGAAAAAACAACAACGTAAATTTAATGAAACCAGAAGAACGTATTTATTGTGCTGTTGACACACCTGACTTACAGAAAGCCATAGAACTCGCACAAGAATTGAAGGGAGTTGTGGGAGCCATCAAACTTGGTAAAGAGTTTTTTACTGCCAATGGCCCAGCAGGAGTTATGCAGATCTTAGAAATCGGGCACAAAATTTTTCTAGATTTAAAATATCACGATATCCCTAATACCGTTGCAGGGGCTGTCAGAGTTACGAAAGAATTAAGTTGTCATATGGTTACCATACACGCATCTGGCGGTTCAGCTATGATGAAATCTGCTGTGGAAGCAAGAGGTACAGCTAAGAAACCATTGATTCTAGCGGTCACTGTTCTGACTTCGTTGTTGGATGATGATTTAGTTAGTCTTGGTCAAAAATTACCCGTAAAAGATCAAGTGTTAAGACTTGGTATGCTTGCTTACAAAGCTGGAGTGGATGGTTTAGTAGCATCTCCAAAAGAAATTTCCTTATTACGTGCATCACTGGGTTCTGACTGTATATTAGTGGTTCCTGGTATTCGNCCAGCTTGGTCATCAAATGATGACCAAAAAAGAATTATGACNCCATATAATGCTATCGAAGCTGGNGCTGATNATTTGGTAATAGGACGACCAATTACCCAGTCCAATGACCCCAAAGCTGCAGCGGAGAGNATTGCTGAAGAAATCTCTATCGGGCATAGCTCAAAATATGGCAATTAGCGTAAAAATTTGTGGGATCAATACTCTGGATGCGATGAAAGCGTCGATCGAAACTGGCTCATCATTTGTTGGTTTGGTTTTTTATCCTCCGTCACCCCGTTCGGTAACGGTTACCGAAGCTGTCAACCTAGCAAAAATAGTTCCTCCCACGGTTAAAAAGGTTGGCTTATTTGTAGACGTTTCAGATAAAACTCTAAGAAATATTACCAATGACGTTCCATTAGATATTTTACAACTACACGGTAAAGAACCCCCCCAAAGAGTAAAACAGATCAAACAGTTTACAGGATTGCCTGTAATTAAAGCGATCCACATAGAAAATTCTGGGGACTTTTCTGAAATCGAGAAATACGCCGGTATTGCCGATAAAATTCTTTTTGACACGAAAGNACCAAAAAACTCTAAAAACTCTCTACCAGGTGGAAATGCTCTTGCGTTTGACTGGAAACTGTTTGGTAATCAGCCTTGGGAAAACCACTGGATACTTTCTGGAGGCCTAAATGCGAAAAATATTTCGGAAGCGGTTAATCTGACTGGAGCAAATACCGTTGATATTTCTTCGGGAGTTGAAATTAAACCCGGACAAAAAGATCCAAAACTTATTAAGCAATTTTTGNAAACGGTTCTTGCCTTGTCGTAGACGCAGAGTATAACCCGTTTATATAGTTACTCTTAATTCTTTTTTGTACTTTACCAAAACATGACCAAAACCACGAACAACAAAACAAATACCTTAAAATTACACCCAAATTCAAGTGGCCATTTTGGTAAATTTGGTGGCCGATATGTCGCAGAAACTCTAATGCCTCTGATATTATCCGTGGAGAAGGCTTATGAGGAGGCCAAAGAAGACCCCGCTTTCNNGTCAGAGTTAGATTATTACCTCAAACATTATGTTGGGNGACCTAGCCCATTATATTTTGCAAGACGCTTGAGTGAGTATTTGGGGGGGGCAAAAATCTATTTCAAGAGAGATGAGCTAAATCACACTGGTGCCCACAAAATTAATAACACAATGGGTCAGATCCTTTTAGCCCGACGGATGGGGAAAGAAAGAATCATTGCTGAGACGGGAGCAGGACAACATGGCGTAGCGACCGCTACGGTTTGTGCTTTATTCGGAATGAAATGCGTCGTTTATATGGGAAAAACTGATATTGAACGTCAGGCCCCAAACGTTTTTCGAATGAAGCTTCTTGGGGCGGAGGTTGTTCCAGTATCATCCGGTTCAGCAACACTTAAAGACGCCATGAACGAAGCGTTGCGCGATTGGGTGACAAATGTTGAAAATACATATTACATAATAGGAACGGTTGCTGGACCTCACCCCTACCCTGCAATGGTTAGAGATTTCCAGAAAATAATTGGAATAGAGGTGCGCGATCAAATAATCGAAGCAGAGGGAAGGCTACCAGACTCTCTCGTTGCGTGTATAGGCGGGGGCTCCAACGCCATAGGGCTGTTCTATGAATTCCTCGATGAGAAAGATATTAAAATTTTTGCCGTAGAAGCTGCAGGTAAAGGTTTAGAAACTGACAAACATGCGGCTTCTCTTAGCGCGGGAGTTCCCGGGGTGCTACACGGAAATCGAACATATCTTCTTCAAAATGAAGACGGACAGATAACCGAGGCGCATTCTATTTCCGCCGGCCTAGATTATCCCGGGATTGGACCAGAGCACGCCTGGCTCCATGATATTGGTAGGGTAAACTACGTGAGCATAACGGATTCAGAAGCACTCGAAGCATTTAAATTGTGCGCAAAACTTGAAGGTATAATACCCGCTCTGGAACCAGCTCATGCTTTGGCATATGTAAGCAACATTGCGCCGACCTTGCCTTCNGATCACCTGTTAGTAATGAATATGTGTGGTCGAGGGGATAAAGATGTTTTCACAGTTGCAGATGCATTGGAAATTTCTCTATGAGACAAAAATCTTGTAGGTTAAAGGAAAAATTTAAAAAACTCGCCCNCGAAGAGAGGGCAGGACTGATTACGTTCATAACTGCAGGTGACCCTAATATTGATATCTCAAATGCAATTCTAAATGGGCTACCTGACGCTGGTGCGGATATAATTGAGCTTGGCATGCCATTCACGGACCCCATGGCAGATGGCCCGGTTATCCAAGAATCATCCTTAAGAGCCCTCAAGGCCGGGCAAGATATGCATGGCACCTTAGGTATGGTAAAAAATTTTCGGAAAAAAGACCAACATACGCCGATTGTATTGATGGGTTATTTTAATCCTATTTACAGGTACGGGGTCGAACGTTTTTCAACTGATGCTGCAAAAGCTGGGGTGGATGGGTTAATAATCGTTGATCTTCCGCCAGAGGAAGATGCCGAACTCAGGCTGCCCGCTAATGCCAAAGAAATTGATTTTATTCGTCTTGCAACTCCTACTAGTGACAAGGATCGTCTTCCAAGACTAATGCAGGAAGCAACTGGGTTTATATATTATGTATCTATCGCAGGTATTACCGGTACAAAATCCTCAGCAATATCCAACATAGCCGAGGCAATTACTTTAATAAAAAAAGAGACGGATCTTCCTTTAGCTATTGGGTTCGGTATTAAAACCGCAGATCATGCTGCTGAAGTTGCTCGGTTAGCTGATGCGGTTGTAGTAGGTTCTGCGATAGTGGAACGCGTTGGTAAAATAGCAGAGACAAATAGAGAAATAATTAATTGTCCCGATTTGTTTAGTTCCGTGTTAAACTTTGTAAGTGAACTTTCAAAGAGTGTTAGAAGAGCGCGGTCATGAATTGGTTAACTAATTACGTTCGTCCAAAGATTAGAGCCCTCGTAGAAAAAAAGGAGGTTCCTGATAACCTGTGGCATCAATGTCCCGGCTGTGGACAAATGATCTTCCACCGCGAATTGGAGACCTCGCACAAAGTTTGTAATAACTGTGGATACCACCTTAGGCTCCCNGCGANGGAGCGCCTTGAACTTCTTTTCGATGAAGGAAAATATCAAACGGTGGATCTACCAAAACTAACATCTGACCCTCTTAAATTTAAGGACCTAAAACGCTACACCGAACGTCTAAAAGAAAGTAGAAATGCAACTAATGAAGAAGATGCTATGATTCTTGCCCATGGTGAGTTAGGTGAGCGCAAGGTTGTAGTCGCAATAATGAATTTTGCTTTTATGGGTGGCTCCATGGGACTGGCTCTGGGAAAAGCATTTCTTACCGCCGCAAGATTAGCGGTCTTACAGGAAGCTCCTCTGATTTGTTTCACGTCATCTGGTGGCGCCCGAATGCAAGAGGGCATTCTTTCTTTNATGCAAATGCCCAGAACAGTAGTCGCCGTAGATGAAGTCAAAAATGCAAAATTACCATATATTACCGTGCTAACAGATCCTACNACTGGAGGGGTCACTGCATCATTTGCAATGTTAGGTGATATTGCTATTGCTGAACCCGGTGCAGTTGTGGGATTTGCTGGTGCCAGAGTAATAGAGGAAACTATACATGAAAAACTACCCGAGGGGTTCCAGAGAGCCGAATATCTATTAGAACACGGAATGATAGACCGGGTGGTTCATCGGCATCAAATTCGGGATGAACTTATTAAAATCACTAATCTTTTGATGGTTAAACGGATGGATGATAATGTTATATCCATTAATTCAAACCCGAAAAACAAAGTGCAAGAAAAGCTAGACTCACATCGCCCCAATGAGAAAAAAAAAGACGTAACAGAAGAGCGGCCCGCTGCAGAGTAATAAAATATTAACTCGCTTAAATGATCTTCATCCGAAGATCATAGATTTATCCCTCGACCGCATAAAAACGCTTTTAAAAAAATTAAACCATCCAGAAAATAAATTACAAAAAGTCATACATGTTGCGGGAACAAATGGTAAAGGTTCAACGATTGCCTTCATAAATGAAATTTGCGAAAGGGCAGGTTTAACAGTTAACCGCTATACATCACCCCATCTAGTCAACTTTTCTGAACGCATTTACGTTTGTGGTCAAAATATTAACGAACTCTCACTGACTAAGATACTCAGTGAATGTGAAGAAGTTAATGCTGGAGATCCTATCACGTTATTTGAAATCACTACCGCTGCCGCTTTTCTGGCATTTTCGCGTACTCCTGCCGATGTTACCTTAATAGAAACTGGTTTAGGTGGTCGATTTGATGCTACCAACGTCATCCAGAAACCCACGCTAACTATTATCACTCCTATATCAAAAGACCATGTCAATTGGCTGGGTCATACGTTAGATAAAATTGCATTTGAAAAAGCAGGCATTCTGAAACCTAACGTTCCTGCTTTGATAGGACCTCAGCCTACAGATGCCGGATTAGTGATTGAGAAACACGCAAAAAAGTTAGGCGTAAAAACTATAACATATAGCCAAGACTGGGAACTTTCTTCCTCGCCGAGCAATATTTATTTGAGATTTAAAAAACTCCATTCTGTTCTCCCCATACCTTCCCTTCAAGGCGAGCATCAATTAACAAATGCCGCTACAGCAGCTATTGCAACAAAATTACTTAAAAAACCTGAAATCAATGATAATGTAATTGGTGCCGGTATAAGATCTACTTTTTGGGCAGGCCGTTTGCAAAAACTTACCACTGCCTCCACAAAGTCGTTCCCAAAGGGGTGGTCTTTATGGATTGATGGGGGACACAACCCTGGAGCAGCAGAAGCACTTGCAACCACTGTATCTCAATGGCAGCAAAAGCCTCTTCATATCGTATTTGGCTACATAAACAGTCGCGATCCTAAGGAATTTTTGAGGCCATTAGCAAATTACATCAAAACTCTAAATGCAATTACGATTCCGGGCGAAGCATCGAGTATGTCGGCAAAAGAATGCAAACTAGCAGCTCAGCAATTAGGTATTACAGCAAGCGTTTCTAGTGACTTTATGGAAGCTATGGACAAAATTATAAAAGTATCGTCAAAACCCGGCCGTATACTGATATGCGGCTCACTATACTTAGTGGGCGCGGTGCTTAGACATGAACAAACGATGGTTAACTAAAACTCAAACGTCACTTTTTAATTAAAAACCCAAATCAAATTGATTCTTTTATCCATTCTACAAGTTTGCCCTTAGGTAAAGCCCCCACCTTAGTAGCCGTAACTTCTCCATCCTTAAAAATCATCAACGTAGGAATACCCCTTACACCTAATTTTGTGGGTGTCTCAGGGTTTTCATCAACATTAATTTTAGTAACCGAGAGCTCTCCGTCCATTTCCGTTGCTATCTCCTCCAAAGTCGGACCAATTTGCTTACAGGGGCCACACCATTCCGCCCAAAAATCAACAAGAACAGGAATCTTTGATTTTAGAACCTCCGATTCAAAAGACTCATCCGAAATTGGTTTGCTGGGCATTTTTTTTCCTTTCAACAAATTAAAAACAAATTTAGGTAGAAGTCCAAATTATGAATGAGAGACTTAACCGTCAAGCATCTAAATGATCAGAATACCTGTTTAGTAAAACATCTGGTAATGGCATTAAGCTAGGGGTGTAAGTCCATAGTAAGGCACAATTAATCGGCCTATCAGGAAAAATTGAGTATAAAACAGCCCGATAAGATGACATTTGTCTCAAATAAGCTGGGGAGACATCTGCTAGTTTCTCCGGTGGTGGTCGGCTCGACTTATAATCAATAATCATAACTTGATCAGATTTTATCAAAAGCCGATCAAGCTGACCGACTATAACTTGTGCACCTAGCCGGCCTGTAATTGTTACTTCAGAGCGGGAATCAGGGCCAAATACCTCTTTAAATTGTGTATTCTCTATTATGCTCATTACTTCGGAGATATATTCCCTTTGATCTTCATGTGTTAGCTGATGAACAGGTTGTGCCAAGAAGCGACTAGCCACCTGTCTTCTTTTTTCCATTTGAATTCCTGGCAATAACTCTAACAATTTATGAATAATTAGACCCCTCTGAAAAAAATCAATTTTTCCATCGCCTATTGGAGATATAACCGACGGCTCATACTCCTCAGAATGCGATGGAGACAAATGTTGCGTGTAAGCTGCCTCTGGTTTTGGCTGTTTTTTTACCCAGTCAGGTAAACTTTCCTTAATGATAGAAATTTCAAAATCAGTATTTTTAGCTTTTTGCAATTGAGGATTTTCAAGCCGCCAGCCGGGACCCTTCCACCCTTGAGGACAAATGTCACTTGAGTCAAAGTTAAATTCAGAGCCAATTTTTTTTAAAGCTGATTCAACCAATTCATACCAGTTGCCACTAACCGCACGGCGCAGCGTATTCCAACCACAAATATATAATCGATCCTCAGTACGTGTCATTGCTACGTACAGCAAACGCCGATATTCACTATCTCTTACCTGTCTTGCAGCTAACAACGCCTTTTCACATTGCTTTTCGAAATAACGGCGACGAGGCGGCCATAAAATAATCTCATCCTCTGTCCACAAAAGTCTAGGTAACCCACTCGGCACCTGCATACTGTCTGGTAAAAAGACAATCGGCGCCTGCAAACCCTTTGCCCCGTGCACGGTCATTACTCGAACTTCATTGCGGATGGCGTGTTCAAAATCACGCTTAACCTCAATATCGTTTTTGAGGAACCAATTCAAAAATCCTTGGAGTGAAGGTGTCTGTGTACGTTCATAATGGAGAGCCAAAGTTAAAAACTCATCAATCGGATCATTAGCTTCAGACCCTAACCTTCCTATGATTTTTTTTCGCCCATTTCTCTTGCCAAGAATTTCTGAAAACAATTCAAATGGCGGTGCCGACTCTGCCGTCTCTAACAACGCCTTAAGTTCTTCAAAAGCAAATTTAAAAATTGGTTTTTCTTCATACCGGCAACACAATGTTTTCCACAAATTAGATTGCCCGCGATTGTATGCAAGCTCAAACAAATCATCTTCTGAAAACCCAATCAATGGACTTTTCAGAACACCTGCTAGATTTAATTCATCTTCAGGAAGTAAAAGAAAATTGCCAATAGAAACTAGGTCGAGGACTGCCAAATGTTCGCTAAGGACCATTCGATCTGCCCCTGCTACCGGTAAATCTTCTCTTTTTAGTGCCCGAACCATTTTTTCAACAAAAGTCCCCCTGCGGCGCACTAAAATTATAATATCCCCCGCCCTAATAGGACGATTTTTACTCTTTAATATTTCTCCTTTTTTTATCCAATTCTGGATTGTGGCCGCAATCCCCTCGGCCAGCTGGGTTTGGGGGTCATAACCCGACCGAGCTTTCACCGGAGGTGACCAAGGTTCTAACTCCTGTTGCTCTATAGGCCCCACCGGGGGCCACAGCTCAACTAATCCCGCTTCACCATAACGCAATGGTTCATGTAGTATTTTTTTTTCAGCTTCGGCTACACCAAGCTTTAAGGGTTCCGAAGCTAAAACCGCATCAACAATTTTCAAAACGGAAGATGTAGAACGAAAAGAAATATAAAGATTAACGTCTTTCCATGGCTTAGAAATCTCTATTGCCTTAGTCCGGAAATAACTACGCATCTCCTCAAAGGCCTTCGGATCGGCTCGCTGAAAACTATAAATAGACTGTTTAGGATCACCAACTGCAAATATCGTTCGTTCTATCTTTGATGCGCCTTCACCGGAAAAAAACTCTTCGGAAAGAGCCGTAATTATAGCCCATTGGTCTGGATTTGTATCTTGAGCCTCATCAATTAGGATATGATCAATACCACCATCAAGTTTAAACATTACCCAAGAAACATTGCCCTCTGCTTCAAGCAAAGAACGGGCCTTAAGAATTAAGTCATCATAATCAAGCCGCGCCCGTTCTTTTTTACATTTTTCATAAACTTCCAACAAAGAATTAATAATTGTAAGTATAGCAGCGGTCGCTTTACCGGTTACATTGGCCCGAACTCTCAGCAAAGAATATTCAAGTCGTTTGGCTTCGTTTTCCAGATTTTTAGGTGCAGCTGAATATAGGGCTTTCGCTTCCTTATGCACCAGCCTTGCCCGCTTTTCTCCTCCTAAAGTAAAAAAAACTGACAAATAAGAGTCGAAAGTTTTTTCTCGCTCTTGAAAATTTGCTTCTATCCATTGCTTTATTTTTTTGCTGCTTTTTATATCGGTCTTGCTGCCTTTCGCCATTGCGTCCGCAGTTTTTCTTAAAGCATGAAAATCAAAATTTGATTTCCTGCAGGCATCTTTTTTAATAGAAAATTCCGTTTCATGTTTAGAAACTCCTAATTTTCTATAAATTTGGTTAATTAATAAATCCACGCTACCAAAACGTTCAATCAGTCGACATAGTCTGCCTCTTTCTGAAATGAAATCACCCAAAAGTTTTTCAAAATCACTCTCTTGAATGTGTTTTGTTACTTCCTCTAAAGCGGATGCAAGCTTTGTTCCCGGAGAATTACGTGCCTCTAGAAAAACCCGAACCTGCGCTTCATTTTGGATTTCTTTTGCCTCGCGTTCATCCATGACCTGAAAATAGGGGGCCAAACCAGCTTCCAGAGGAAATCTTCCTAACAGAGATTCACAAAAAGCATGGACAGTTTGAATTTTCATACCTCCAGGCACATCAAGAACCTGTCCAAAAAGTTTTCGAGCTCTAAGCAGAATGTCATTCTTGGCTCTTTGGCCCATAAGAAAGTTAATGTTCTTCCGCAATTCAGTTTCATCTGCGATCGACCACTGAGCAAGAACCTGATTTATTCTATTAGCCATTTCAGCGGCTGCCGCGTTAGTAAAAGTCAAACAGAGTAATCTGTGGGGTGGTGTTCCAGAAAGTAGAAGAGCAAGAACCCTATCTGTAAGTACCTTAGTTTTTCCGGTACCGGCAGAAGCGGCAACCCAAACAGAGCGATTTGGATTAGCTGCTGGCCTTTGTTTAATGCTGGGATCGGTCTGTGGTTGAGCAATCAATTCTCTGCCCTTTCCACTGAAGACCACTCAAGGACGCGGGCAAGGTAGGCATAGTCAGACCATCCGGGGGCATGGGTTGGGTTGGGTTGAGACAAATAAGGTATCTTAGGGTTATCAAATTGGTTAATAAGATCAGTTAATCCGTGTAAGGCCGTCTTAGCCAAGTGGTCTATTTTTGTGCCTACAGGATGACGTTCTCCCGGTGGATCTCCGCCACCTACACGCCAAACCTCGAGAATTGAGACTTTAGCCTTCGTTATTTTCTCAAAACCTCCAGCCTCAGCGATAACGAC
This sequence comes from Rhodospirillaceae bacterium, assembly GCA_002719885.1. Taxonomy (GTDB): domain Bacteria; phylum Pseudomonadota; class Alphaproteobacteria; order MPNO01; family UBA2964; genus UBA2964. Next base: position 10,124 of record PBFH01000004.1, read on the forward strand.
TTCCAGCGGAAGCTGCGGCGAAAATCCGTGTAAAACATCTGAAGCATTCGGCGAGGCCCCCGTTTTATAATCTACTATACTGATAGTACCATCTTTTAGTTCATCGATGCGGTCGGCTTTAGCGATGAGTGTGAATTGACCATAATCAGACTGGATTTTAAGTGACCCGGTTACCTCCGTATGTGTAACATCAACAGTTTTCCTGTAATCCACTTCATTGGCAGCAAACCACTCGATTATCCTCTCGTAACGTGGCCACCAAAAAGCCCAAACACTAGGATAAGCGAGCGCGTTGCCAAAAGCTGCCATGCCAATGTCACGTAATACCTTAGAAACATCAAACGGCATTTGATTTGGATAATCACGTACAAATTGTTCTAATGCCTCATGGATCATAGTTCCGCGATCAGCAACACTCGGATCACAATCAATTTGGTCCAAAGGCCTTAAATCCAAAATATGACGAGCATATATTGCGTAGGGATCTCGCATCCAAGTTTCAATCTGGGTAACAGACAACCTTCTAGGTCGGGCAGACATTGGAGGACAGGGAGAAGGGGCTTTGCACGGATTTATTAAATCAGGATAATCAAGTGTTGATTGCCAGTTTAACAGCTTATTACCTTTAATTTGCATTTGATCCAGAAACTTCCCCGATTTATCCGCATCTTTTAGCACATTAAAAAGGCTCAAAAGCCAGCGTGCTGGGACGGTAGGTGTTCCTGCAACTCGCTCCGCCCTAGTAATTAAAACCTCTTCTGAACAAAAAGACTGAACAAAGTCATGGGCACTAAGCCCAACACGTCGATCGCCCGACGGAAGACCAAATTGTTGTCGCATTGGACGGCTCATCCAAGGGTCGGCCCTAGATTCACTTGGCCAAACCGTTTCATTGAGTCCCCCCAGACACATCAAGTCCATTTTTTGTAGACGTGCCTCTAACAGACCCCAAATATGCAATCGAGGATGAGCTCCAAAACGTGGGCGAACAATTTTTGAAGTCATCAACAACTCTAATAAAGTTGGATAGTCTTGGGGTGAAATAGCTGGAAAGGATTTTGCAGCTTCACGAAATTCAGTAATAAACGAAGCAGCTATTTCTCCATCATCGCCAGACCATAATCTTTCTGACCCCTGAATTTGATCCGTTGCAGCAAACTTTTCAGCCAACTTCATATGGGTATCAATCAATTCTAAGAGTGGGACTGGGTTTTTTGATAAAAAAAGCTTCTCCAAGTCGGTGATCGCAATTTTCCAATTATCAAACCATTCAATCAACTCCTTCGTTTTTTTTCTCTTATAGTCTGTTTCTTGCGGGAGCCTACTTAATGCCTCCTCAATCCCTCTAGACCCTGGACCCGGCCTCGGGCCTCTGAACACCAAACGCTCAAGTAACCTAACATATTTTTTGAAGGAATCTGGATTAAGACCATTTGTTGCTAGCGGATGTTTTAGGAATGAGAGAAGGGGTATTGGCGCAAACTGGCTAGCAAAACAGGCAGCAGAGAGATTGAGATAGGTCCCTATGGGGGTTAATGACAGGGACTGACCGGCTGAATCATCGATTATAATACCCCAACGACTAAGTTCCGACGCCACACGCCGAGCTAATTGCCTATCAGGTGTTACAAGGGCTGCTGTTCGACCGGGCGTTTCTAGGACTTCGCGCATTGCTAGGGCAATAACTCCCGCCTCTTCTTGAAGAGACGGACAGGAAATAAAGTTCACATTATAGAGGGCCTCCTTTATATTAAAGGCAGGTTTGGCTGTTACATCCGAATCCGATGATGTCGTAGCAGCCCGAATCAAACGCACCCGATCAGGACTACAAACAGCGAAATTAGCCTTTGACCAGGGCTTAATATCACAAGATTTTATTTCCAATAACTCAACAAGATGCGCCATCCCAAACTGCGGATGGGTTATGGGCAAATTATTTCGTTCAGTCTCATCCATCGATAAATCGTAACCTGGAAGAATTACAGCTCCTCGTGGCAGGTTAGCAATAGATACTAAAATAGAGGCAGTGGCAGGAATACTGCCAGTTGATCCCGCCGCATAAATTGGACCTGAAGGTGGATGCCTACGCCAACTTTTGATTAATTCTGAACTTAGATTATTTCTGCGTTTTGCTGGGTTCTCACAACCAAGAGAATTAAGAACCCGCGGCCACTGCTCACTGATAATTCCCAGAAATTTTAATGTAAGTTGCCAATGAGCAGCGTAATCTGATTCGACAAGTTTAGGTAAGTTTGAGAAATCTAGTTGTTCTGTTTCTACCTCTTCAAGGAGCAACACTAAGGAAGATGCCAAACGAACGGCACTGGAGATTGATATACTTTCACTACTTTTTTTCTTCTCCGCTTCTATTATTAGACGGCTTAATGCAAGTAGACGATTGAAACTGGATATTGTTGGCAGAATATTCAACGAGTCTTTTAATCCCGACTGATCTTCCGAAATCAATAACTCATCCGCCGATTCCACTTCTCCTAGTGGTATGAGCTTAGGTAATAATAATCCACTTCCATCACCTTGGCGCAAAAAAGCCTCGGCCAAACCTCTGCAGGCCCTACGATTAGGCAGATAAACTTGCACATCGCTCAATCCTGATTTTTGATCGCCGTGACGATCCAAGAGACCGGCTGCAAGTATATCTAAGAAGGCTATATTTGGTTCAATTGAATAGACCGTTGAATCAAGAGGCATCTTCACCTTCTTTAAGAGATTCCAATTCAAAAAATAACTCTTCGGCTTCGATTAGACCTGAGGGGGTTCCTATATGATGCCAAGCCCCATCGTGAATAATACCGAACAAACGCCCATTCTCCTGCGCACGATCATATAAAAAAGACAGGGGGAATGGGGTATTAGGTGTATCTATAAATAAGCGTGGGTGAAGTAACTGAATACCTGTAAATACGTATGGCGCAGTATCAGATTTCAGAGACCGAGTTAAACCCATTTCACTATTTATATAATAATCACCAGACCCCTCATAACCCGTCGCCAAGTCTACTGGGTGAAGCAACAGCAACACATCCATTCTGTCATCTTGCCAAAAATGGGCCAAGCGCGAAAGCGCGGGGGAGGATCCATCCTGCCAAGCGATATCTGCATTAATAACATAAAACGGATTTACGCCGAGACTATTTAGTGATGCCTTTACCCCTCCGCCAGTGTCCAATAACCTATTTTTTTCATCGGAAAAAAATATATCTGGTTCTTTTCGTGACTCTAGGTGACTTATTATCATGTTTCCCAAGTAGTGTAGATTGATTGTCACCGAACTAATATTAGCACTTACCAAATGGTCAAGGGCTCGATCAAGTAATGTCCTACCACCAAGTAAAACAAGTGGTTTTGGTTTATGTTCAGTAATTGGACGCATCCGCAACCCTAGCCCTGCTGCTAATACCATTGCGTGTTCGGGGTAAATTTCTAGCACGACGCTGCTAATCCCTCCGGTATACGCCTATATTTGGCGGGAATATTTTCATCTATCCATGTTTTCATTATAGACAATTCAGGGTGGTTGCAGGCATTTTCAAAGAGGCGCCATACCCGAGGAATGTGCTGAAGATAAACCATCTTTTTATCTCTGACACAAAGACGGGTGAATATCCCAATGACCTTGGCATGACGTTGTGCACCGAGAACTGCCATCGACCTCCGAAACTGATTAGGACATATATTAGGAAAGGCAGAGAGGTATTTTTTTTTGACCGATTCAGCAGTTTCTATAGAAACATCGCGCCTTGCATCCTCAATTAGTGATATTAAGTCATAAGTCACGGGACCCACTACAGCGTCCTGAAAGTCGAGTAAACCGCATGCTGCAATTCCCACACGATCTTCTAATCGCATTAAATTGTCTACATGGTAATCTCGCAAAACTAAATTTTGAGGTACTCCAAGATCAAGGCCAATAAGTTGGCGCCATTTCGACTCATATTCTAACTTTGACTCTTCAGACAAGCCCCAATTATTGAAAGCAGGAACAAACCAATCCGTTAGAAGAGAAACCTCGGCAATAAATTTATTTAATGTATATTGCTCTAGATTATTTGGGACGGTTTGGTTCAAAGGTCTCGAATGTAAATCAATAAGAAAGTCCGTCGCCAGCAGGTATAATTTCTTTTCGTTTTCGCCAGCTGCTAATAAACTCGTGAAAGTATTTTCACCAAAATCCTCTAAAAGGACTAATCCTAATCCTCTGTTTGCGGCGAATATGGAGGGAGTACTATAACCTAGGGACTTAAGGTGTCGGGCAATCTTTAGAAAAGGGTCAACTTGTTCTAAGTCCGGCGGCGCATCCATTAATATTGCTCCGCGTCCTTTGTCCTTTAGTCGGTAATAAGTTCGGAAAGAGGCGTCACCACCCAATTTGATGCGTTCAGCATTAGACCAACCATTAATCTCAAGAAATTTTTGGATAGTTTTTTGTCTTTTAGCCATTAAATACCTGGTCCAATTCTTCGCGCTTCCAAGCACCGGGGTTTTCAACACGTAAAATTCTGTTTTTGCTAGCATTGTCCGAAGATAAAAACAGATTTAGCATATTAGAGGGTTGAAGTTGTCCAAGTCTGTCTGGCCACTCTATTAACGCAACCCCCTCTGTAAAAAGTTCCTCTAATCCCAGTTCAAGAATATCTGGAGGATGTTCAACACGATAAAGATCAATATGAAAAATTTTGAATTTTGGGAAGTCGTACTGTTCTATCAGTGTGAAAGTCGGACTGGGAATTTCAAAGGTGGGCATACCATGCACTTCGGTTAATCTGTTAATAATAAATCGCGCAATAGTAGATTTCCCAGCCCCAATAGGACCGGATAGGCCGATAACGTCTCCTAACTTTAATCTTTGTGCTATTCGCGCAGAAAAACTCTGCGATACCTCAAGATTCTTAAGGTTTATTGATAAGGTAAATTCACAATTATCAACCATTTCTATGGCTGCTTTTACTCTTCAATGCCGAATCTCGCAATAAACAGTTAATAACGGTAAAAGTCAGGCTTGAATGGACCCTTTTGCGGTAAACCTAGATATTTAGACTGTTCTTCTGTTAATTCGGTAAGCTTCACACCAAGTTTTTCCAGATGTAATTTAGCTACTTTCTCATCCAGCTCTTTGGGAAGAACATAAACTTTATTCCCATATTTCTTACTATTATTCCATAGCTCTATTTGTGCTAGCGTTTGGTTAGTGAATGATGCGCTCATTACAAAGCTCGGATGCCCAGTGGCACAACCAAGATTTACCAAACGCCCCTCAGCCAGAAGAATTATGCGCTTACCATCAGGAAATTCCACTTCGTCAACTTGGGGTTTAACATTATGCCACTTATAATTTTTTAGCGCTTTAACCTGAATTTCACTATCAAAATGACCGATATTACAGACAATGGCGCGCTCTTTCATTTCTCGCATATGTTCAAGGGTAATAACGTCGATATTGCCCGTAGTTGTCACAAATATATCACCAGCTGCTGCCGCCTCATCCATGGTCGTAACTTCGTAACCCTCCATCGCCGCCTGCAATGCACAAATCGGATCAATTTCTGTCACTAAAACGCGGGCACCACTTACTTTCAGAGATTCTGCTGAACCTTTACCTACATCACCATACCCACAAACTACTGCCACCTTTCCTGCGAGCATTACGTCAGTAGCACGGCGGATGCCATCAACTAGACTTTCTCGACAACCATACAGATTATCAAATTTTGACTTTGTAACAGAGTCATTAACATTCATTGCCGGCACTTTAAGAGTGCCGTTTTTTTCCATTTCATATAACCTGTGAACCCCCGTGGTCGTTTCTTCAGATAGACCACGAATTTCTGCAAGGAGATCTGGACGTTTTTGGTGAATTACCGCCGTAACATCACCACCATCATCGAGTATCATATTTGGTTTCCAACCACCTGGGCCTTCTAGGGTTTGCTCGATACACCACCAAAATTCTTCCTCTGTTTCACCCTTCCACGCAAATACCGGAATTCCCTCTGCAGCAATTGCTGCTGCCGCCTGGTCTTGGGTAGAAAAAATATTGCAGGAACTCCACCTTACTGATGCACCAAGATCCGTAAGAGTCTCAATTAAAACTGCTGTCTGTATAGTCATATGCAAACAGCCAACAATTTTTGCACCTTTAAGTGGTTGCAAATCAGCATATTCGTCTCGAAGAGCCATAAGGCCTGGCATTTCTGTCTCGGCTATTTTGATTTCTTTGCGACCCCATTCAGCAAGTGAAATATCAGCAACCTGATAATCTTTTGCAGAACCCATTTGAATCTCCTTAACTTTATAAATAGAAACTAACTTTTAAATCCGACCTGTATCTCAAATACTATGAACCAGAAAAGTAAAGCCGTATAACAATCAAACACACTTAAAGGCAATAGTATAAAAATTTGAAGGTCATTCCTCATCAAAACATTTTTTTATAAGCTCCACTAGTGCATTGAGTCCCTCTTTCTCATCCGCCCCCTGAGCAGTAATTAAAATATCAACCCCCTGACTAGCACCAAGCATCATCAACCCCATAATCGATCGGGCCGATACGCTTAACCCATCAACTTCCACCATTATTTCTGAATGAAAATTTTCCGCCAATTTCGCGAAACGCGCCGCCGCTCTAGCGTGTAATCCCCTCTTGTTTATAATTTTAACCTTTTTTTCGATCAAATTTTTACTCAATTTATTTTTATAAATTTAATCAAAAAACATTTAGTTATTTTTTTCGATCATTAAGTATTTTTGAAGCAACACTGATATACTTTCTGCCAGCATCAGCTGCATCTAAAGCCGCATCCTTTAGTTTATGTGTCTGACGTGATCGCATCAACTGAATCAGCATAGGTAGGTTAATCCCGGCAACAACCTCAACAGAATTTTCAGACATTAAAGAAATAGCTAAATTTGATGGCGTGCCACCAAACATATCCGTCAAAAGGACCACTCCATCTCCATCTTCGACATTTTTTATTGCTTGGGAAATATCACGGCGACGCTTTTCCATATCATCCTCCGCCTGAATCCCAATAGCCTCTATATTCGTCTGCTTACCGACAATGTGCTCCAAAGCATATAAGAACTCTTCAGCTAGTTGACCATGCGTAACAAGGACTATTCCAATCATTGATTTCTCTACGCTCCAGAGTTTAGTTTTTCGGTCTTTGGCAACTCACGGTGACTAAAATTAACGCGATTTCCTGTTTTCTGGAGCCATTTAACAAGCTCTTCTACAACAAATACTGAACGATGACGCCCCCCGGTACAACCAATTGAAATGGTGAGATAACTTTTACCCTCATTTTTAAAGCGAGGTAGAAGTGGGTTCAACAATGCCTTTAATGAAGCAAAAAAAGGCTTAAAATAGGGATCCCTTGCCACAAACTCAGCCACCTCTTGATCCATACCTGTTAATTCCTTAAGTCTATCCTCATAAAAGGGGTTAGCTAAAAATCTTGCATCAAAAACAAGGTCGGACTCTCTAGGAACACCACGTCGATAAGAAAAAGAAATTACGGAAATGAAAAACTTAATTTCTTCATCAACTGAAAAGTGCCCCGACAGTATCTGTTTTAGATCATTAAGCGATAATTCAGATGTATCTATTATAAGATCAGCACGGTCTCGAAGATCTAATATCGAATGCCTTTCTTTTAAAATTCCATCCATTACTGGTCGATCCGTAGCCAAAGGATGACGACGACGGGTTTCTGTAAAACGTCGTTGCAAAACATCATTATCGCAGTCTAAAAATATTATTTTCACACTGGATCCCGATTTTTTTTTAAGTGTCTTTAATACGCTGAAAAATTTGTCAATTTGAAAACCTCTAGTCCGAATATCTATACCAATAGCAAGTGGTCGTTCTACACCCTCTACAGATGCAGCCAGCGTCGATAAAAATTTAAGCGGCAAATTATCAACCGCTTCATAACCGAGATCCTCTAAAATTTTTAAAGCAGTTGAACGACCAGCTCCCGAGATACCAGTAATTAAGAGCACAGACGTCCGCACACAGATTAGGGGCGCAGAACATATAAGATTTGGTTTTTTGTTGTCATATTCTGGTAACGTCATTTTTACGGACTACCAATTACCGGCACTTTTTGCAAATTTACAGCAAGTTTATATTTATACCATTTATTTTACTAGATTGTTCAACAAAGTGCGTATTTTAATAGGCGAGGAAATATCAAAGGCATACAACCGATATAGTGGCAATCTATGTCCAAAAATATTACAAGAATCAGTTTCTGGTAGGCGTGGAATATTATTCCGTTCTTCCAAATCAATAATCAACTTTATTGCAATAGCCTTTAAAAAAGGAAAATCAAAAATACCACAACCTCTGATCTCGATCTTGCCCGCGATTTTATTATGGCTACTAGCTAACAATTCACCGTCAATACTCTTTAGATAAACCTGGTCATCCGCCACGAGGATAGCACCCTCATCAATTAATCTAAGGGCGAGATCTGACTTGCCACTGCCGGATGGACCCCGCAAAAGAACTCCAAATTGACCTATTGCAATACAAGTAGCATGTAAGAGTTTCATTAATTATTCTCAGCAAGCTGGTAAGCTGACGACAAAACATGCACCCATAATTTCTCCGTTTGAATTTTTTAAGTTCTTAACAACAATATCACCACGATAAGCAGCGATAATCTGCCGTACCATGCTGAGTCCTAGTCCAGAATGAGTCCCAAACTGTTCTGATTCGGGCCTTTCGCTATAAAATCTATTGAATATCTTTTCTTGGCTTCCTTCTCGTATTCCCGGTCCTTCATCCTCAACGGTGATAAAAATATTCTCATTATCCCGCCTTACTACAACCTTTACCTCGCCATCGGGTGGACTAAAAGAAAGAGCGTTATCAAATAAATTTTTAAATACCCGTTCTATAGGTCCCCTTTTTCCCAAAACAGTATATGGTCCGGCTCCGTTTTCCACATATTGAATATTGTTTGTGAAGGGACTACCTGATTGGGACACCTCAACTAATGTAGCCAAAAGTGGCCCGAGATCAATTATTTCATTCTCATCACGAGATAACTGAGCATCAAGCCGAGATGCTTCCGAGATTTCGGTTATTATGCGATCACAGCGAATTATGTCATCTTTGATTATTGCCATTAGCTTTCGTTGCTGCTGAGCATCATCAATACGAGCAGCTGTTTCTGCAGCACTTAGTGCAGATGTTAAGGGGTTTTTTAGTTCATGGGAAACATCAGCAGCAAATCTATCTATAGCGTCCAAACGCTCTGACAACGCAGCAGTCATTGCATTCAAAGCCTCTGCAAGATCCCCTATTTCGTCATTTCGTCCCTGAAATTTTGGCAATGCTTTTACTTGGCTCGGTGTGGTTCTTACTCGATCAGCCGAAGTCGCTAAACGACGCAGTGGACGAACGATCGTGCCACTTAGATAAAAGGATAAACAAACAGTGACACAGAGTGCGACCGCAAAAATAGACAAAATTAATATTAGATAAGCATGAATTTTTTCATCAATTTTCTTGGCATCATGTGTAATGAAAACAACACCTATAACTTTTTTAAAACGTTGTACTGGAACCGCAACGCCGATTAAAAATCTACCAGACTCATTAATACGGATTTCGGAACTTGGCTCTCCTGAAAGGGCACGCTCTACTTCTCGATAATCTCCTGCGCGCTGATATGATTTTTCCTGATAAAGAGGCAGTTTACGGCTAGGGCCCAAAAATATCATTTCCAACCAATTCACAAAAATTCTAAATATATCATTATCTGCAATTGGTGGTAATACGACTTTTATTACTGTTGCACCCTGAGGACCTAACAGACTTTGGCTATCAGCCATTAAATAACCATTTCCGTCAAATAACCTCGTCCTATCCTTAGTGCGCTTGACTAAACGCCGCAGCATCGGTGAGGCAATTGATGGCTCCAACGCCGTTGAGCCATTAAGCCGAGTTTCATAGGCACTCTCGGCTAGTGCAGCCGATATCATTTCTCCTTGGGTAAATAACGATTGTACCTTGGTTTCGATCAAGTCCTTCTCATAGCGACCTTGATCAAGAAGCCCAATAAACAAAATTGCGAGCGCAAGGACGTTTACCAACAAAATCCGAGACGTTAAGGGCGAGAATAATCCGCGCCGTTTAATTTTCTTATGTTTTTCTATGGACCGAGACCTACTATGATTATCAGCAGAATTCGTAAAGCGTGCCCTATTGAAGCCCCATTTCATTTACTTTACAAATCACTCTTGTCGGTAACGGTAACCGCCACCATAAAGAGTCTCGATTGGATCGAAATCAGGATCAACAGCTTTAAATTTTTTACGAATTCTCTTGATGTGGCTGTCAATCGTGCGATCATTAACATAAATATCTTCCCCTAATGCCGCATCCATTAATTGATTTCGGTTTTTAAAAATACCGGGTCTTGCTGCTAATGTTTTTAAGATAAGAAATTCTGTTATGGTGAGTTTTACAGTATCACCCTTCCAAGAGCAAAGATGTCGAGCAGTATCCATTTTTAAATTACCTCTAACGATTGGAGGCTCATTATCGGCACCCTCTAGGAGCACTCCCGAACGATCATGACGTCTTAATAATGAACGGATTCTCTGAAGCAGCAATTGTTGTGAAAATGGCTTCTTAACATAATCATCTGCACCCACTCTAAGACCTAATATTTCATCAACTTCATCATCCTTAGAAGTAAGAAAGATTATAGGTAGGTCGCTTTTTTTTCGAAGACGCCTTAAAAGTTCAATCCCATCTAGTCGAGGCATTTTTATATCGAGGATAGCCAAATCTACAGGCTGGGCTGAAAGGCCGTGAAACGCCGCCTCTCCATCCGTAAATGTCTTTACCTCATAGCCCTCTGCTTCAAGGATCATTGTTACTGAAGTCAAAATATTTTGATCATCATCAACCAATGCTATTTTATGCCCCACAGAAACCCCTCCAGATTCATAATCATTAAATCCCAAATTCATTCTGCTTCTCCCAAAATTTAGTTCAAGTCTTAATACAAACTCTAAATCAAGCAGAATTAGGGCAATAATAGGAAAAGTTGCCTTTTTTGATTTATAAATAACAAATAAACATTCTCTAAACCTTAATGAAAAAAGTCCCATCTTTGGACTTTTTTGTGCTCCATTTATATTTAGCAACTATTGTATCCATTGTAGTGTTTAGATATTTATTTTATTATTATTATTGTTTGAACTCTAGGTTAACTAATCAATATGTTTTCATATTTTTTGATTCGGTTTACCACACTTTATAAAACGGATATTAATCAAATCTACCCACAAAAACCCCAAAAAAACTGCGATAAATTGCTTCAAATACTCCTTAGTTGGAGAGTTGCAGTAGCATGCTTGTAAGGTTATGTTTGAAACAAGAAAACGTTTGCGGTATAGACGCACAAAATAAAATTTAAAATTGCTAAACATTAGTCTGACGAGAAAAATTCAGGAGTGAGTTGTGGGGAATATTGGACCTTTTATAAGTAACTTTGGTATCAGCAATCACGGGTTAAGTGAAACCGGCTCTGTGCATTGGAACCAAACCGCACCTCAGCTTTATGAAGCAGGCCTGCGGAGAAAAGAAGGTGTGCTATCCATTGATGGAGCTTTCGTAACTAAAACCGGTGAATACACAGGGCGTTCTCCGAAAGACAAATTTATGATTGAAGACCCCTCCATCCAACAAGACGTTTGGTGGGGGCCAGTTAATCAGCCACTCGGGGCCGATAAATTTTTGATCGTTCATAATCGCATGATGAGTTATTTGAAGGATAAAGAAGTCTTTGTCCAAGATTGCTATTGCGGTGCAGATCCTAAATACCGGTTACCCGTTAGGATTATTACAGAAAATGCCTGGCACAGTTTGTTTGCTCGTAATATGTTTATACAACCGGCTAACGATGAACTAACGACATTCACACCGGAATGGACGGTAATTCAAGCACCTGATTTCCATTCAAACCCTGAAACAGATGGCACCAACAGCGAAGTCTGTATTCTTGTTAATATTCCAGCAAAAACTGTTCTCGTTGGAGGTAGTCATTATACTGGAGAAATAAAGAAAAGTATCTTTGGTGTAATGAATTGGATTTTGCCGGCGATAGGCGTCATGACAATGCATTGTTCTTCAAACATTGGTTCTAATGGGGACGTTGCTATTTTCTTCGGGCTTTCGGGAACTGGTAAAACTACTTTATCCTCGGACTCAACTCGTACAATGATTGGTGACGACGAACATGGCTGGTCGGATAACGGGGTTTTCAATTTCGAAGGTGGTTGCTACGCCAAAACTATCAATTTATCAGCTGAAGCTGAACCAGAAATTTACACAGCGTCCCGACGATTTGGGACCATTTTAGAGAACGTGGTCCTTGACCCTGTCACGCGAATTCCAGATTTCGACGATGGATCGTTAGCCGAAAATGCCCGCTCTTCATACCCGATTGATTACATGGANAATATAAGCGACTCNGGNATGGGNGGACATNCAGACAATATCGTAATGTTAACAGCAGATGCATTTGGTGTTTTGCCTCCAATTAGTAAAATGACACCCGAACAAGCTATGTATCATTTTTTATCAGGATATACNGCAAAGGTNGCNGGTACAGAGCGCGGCATGACATCNGGAGCTGANGCNACCTTTTCAACTTGTTTTGGTGCNCCGTTNCTNCCCCGTCANCCAACAATCTATGCAAAAATTCTTGGAGNNCGTATTGCNAAACATAAATCCAATTGCTGGCTAGTTAATACGGGTTGGAGTGGAGGTGCATATGGGGTTGGTAAACGGATGAAAATTGCGCATACCCGAGCCATGGTCAGGGCAGCCTTAGATGGAAAGCTGNCCTCAGTTGGCGTNGCTTCAGACCCTAACTTTGGNCTGCTGGTTCCTGAANGNTGCCCTGANGTGCCTAGTAANGTACTCGCACCTCGTAACACCTGGAACGATAAGAAAGAATATGACANTACGGCACAGCATTTAGCCAAACAGTTTGAAGAAAATTTCNAACAGTTTGAATCTCATGTCGATGACANCGTTAATAAGGCAGGTATACACGCAGCAGNTTAAAAGTTGTTATTCCTCACCTCTTACCGCGCTCTGAGGCATTGATTAAAATAACAGGGCCAAGGCCGGCAATAATAATTGTCACCGCTGCCAGTGCTGATTCCTCAAGTAATTCGTCTTTTGCAAACTGGTAAACATAGGTAGATAACGTTTCATAGTTAAAGGGTCGCAGCAGAAGTGTCATCGGAAGCTCCTTCATAACATCTACGAAAACGAGAATACCTCCGGCTAAGATTGATCTCCTCAGAAGAGGCGGTCCAAGTGTCACCATACTATTTGAGAAACCTCTGCCCAAAACAAAACTTGCGCTCATTATATTTGGTGAGAGTCGATTTACCCCGGCGGTTATTGCTCCATGTCCAACTGCCTGAAAACGGACTACATAGGCTAATAACAATAACCCGATGCCGCCTATCAAGATCCCATCAGATGCCCCAATTTTGGATCCCAAAGCATCAACGCTCCCGGCAAAGGAGACAACGCCGATTGCTAAAATTGCGCCCGGGAATGCGTAGCCGAGTACCGCAACTGTTGAGAGGCCCTTTAAAAAAGGATGTCTTTGATAGGTTGTAGCTAATACCATAAAAATTGCTATACCCATCACTAAAGCCGCGGCTACTAGAGATAAAACGAGGGAGTTAAACGTAGCCGAGAACAACGCATCTAAATTCGTAATGGACAAACCTTTTATTATAAAATTTATCAGAACTCCGACGGGTATTATAAATCCCAGAAAAATAGGACAGAAACAAAGGAAGGCGCAAAGAAAAGCACGGCCACCTCTTACGTCAATTGCGGATATAGTTTTTGCACGTCCACTAGTATCATTAAATCTTTGACGACGTCTTGCTGCTCGTTCGATAACCACTAGTGCCAAAATAAAAATGAATGCCATTCCTGCAATCTGCGCAGCAGCCGTTAAGTTATTCATGCCCAGCCAAACGTTAAAAATTCCCAAGGTCAAAGTTTCGATTGCAAAAAATTCTACGGTGCCGAAATCTGAAAGAACTTCCATCAGTACCAGCGCTAAACCAGCAATGATAGCTGGGCGGGCCAATGGCAAATCAACCTTCCAAAGGAGACCCCGATCTGTCAGACGCGCTACTTCGAAATAAGAAGTCGGGGTCAATCTAAAGGCTGTACGCGCCATTAAATAGATATATGGATAAAGGACCGAAGCCATGACCAATATAGCTCCACCCATAGACCGTATTTCTGGAAACCAGTAATCTCGTGCCGTATGCCAACCAAAAAGATCGCGTAATGCCCCCTGCACCGGACCCGCATATTCCAGTAAATCCGTATATGTGTATGCTATGATATAAGCTGGAACCGTGGCCGGTAATAGCAACGCCCACTCTAATAATTTTGATCCTGGAAACCTAAACCTGGCAACTATCCAAGCTGTCATTATACCGAAAATCAGGCTCAGAACGCCTACACCGAGCATCAACCAGAGCGTATTTACAACATAGCGTGGAAATACGGTGGCCATAAGATGAGCCCATAGGCCGCCACTATTGCCCGCAGCCGTAACTAAAATTGATACAAAAGGGCCAATCAGTACAAGGCTGAAAATGAGCGCCGCAATTGACCAGCCATCAAGAGGATCATGGGCGAAACGTTTTTTTGTTAATATATCAAAATTCACGTAAAGCCATCAAAAGTACTTACCAACCTACCCGATCAATTATACGTTGTGCCACTGGTGCTAACTCAGCTATTTTCTCGATTGGCAATTTATCTTCCACAAATTTTCCCCAAGACCTTACTTCCTTGCTAGACTCAATTTTAGGATTGACAGGGTATTCATAATTTACCTCTCCATAAAGCTTTTGTGCGGACTCTTGTGTCAAAAATTCAAGAAAGGAAATCGCCAAAGCTCTATTTTTGGAATACTTTGCTACCCCACCCCCAGAAATATTCATATGGTTTCCACGATCTTCTTGATTAGTATATGTTAGCCGTACTGCGGCACCCCATGCCCGTTGTTCAGTAATTTTAGAGGCCTTAAGCTTACCGTAATAATAACTATTTATAATAGCCACATCGCAAACACCTTGGTAAATCGCTTTTACTTGTGCACGATCGTTACCCTGTGGACGTCGGGCCAAGTTGGAAACTAAGCCTCTGGCCCATTTCTCAGCATTCTGCTTTCCATGGGCAGCAATAAGGGATGCCAATAGGGCTCGGTTGTAAACGTGGCTTCCAGGTCGAGTGCAGATCCGACCTTTCCATTTTGGATCAGC
Organism: Rhodospirillaceae bacterium; assembly: GCA_002719885.1. Lineage (GTDB taxonomy): Bacteria > Pseudomonadota > Alphaproteobacteria > MPNO01 > UBA2964 > UBA2964. The sequence goes on from PBFH01000004.1 coordinate 25,481, forward strand.
TAGATCTTCTATTCTCTTTATTTCGTTCTTTCCTACTCTACTTTTTGAGACGGCAATAATTCTTGCCCTCTTTGAAAATGCAAACCAGCGCCCCTTCAAATCACGCAAATGGGCTGGGATATTTTTTTGTAAAATTTCCGATTTAACAGGTGCTAATAAGCCCTTATCATTGTATGCGTCTAGCCGGGCAATATCGACCGTTAGAATGACATCAGCGGGACTTCGTTTCCCCTCCGCAAGAAGTCTTTGTACCAAACCTTTAGATGAAAAAACTACATTTACCCGCACACCTGTTTCCTTTTTAAAGGCTTTCAAAAAAGGATTAATTAAAAAAGGTTGTCTATGGGAGTAAACATTAATCTCACCCGAAAAAGCCAAATTCGTTGGCAGCAGTATGAAAAATATGGGACAGAAAAGAGCTATAAATTTTTTTAAATTAAAATATTTGAGCACAATTACATTTCCTTATTGATTTGTTAGGTTCAATAACACGACTAGAATAAACGAGAGAGTATACCTCGGACTTCAACAAAAGGATTAAGATACAAACCTCTAAGTGTGTGTTCATTAAATTTATATTTATCTATTATTCCAAAGCGTAAATTCTGTGATTTTTTTGAAAGTTGTAGGGAATTTCCGAAATAATCCCATATTGCAAATGCCGCACCATAATTACAGTCGTGGTGTTTAGGGTCGATAGAATGGTGAACTTGATGCTGGGCAGGTGAAATCAATATGAACTCTAAAAACCGCGGATACCGAATTGAAACATGAGAATGCCTCAAGTTTGACCCTGTTATATTAAAAATAAACAAAAGAATATTAACGCCAAAGATCTCCACTAGATCGATATTTTTACCAAAAAGAGAAACAAAAAGACTAATGGAAATAGCCTGCACAAAAGTCGCACGAAGGCTAAAAATTACACCCTCTACAGGATGTGTTCGATACACGGTGAAAGGAGTTAATGTTTCGGCAGTATGATGGATTTTATGAAATGCCCAAAGAATTGGCCAACGGTGAAGACAACGATGAATAAAGAACCGGGAGAAATCATCGAAAAGAAAAAGAAATACTGTGTATAAAACAGGTGCCGTCCACACAGGCCAATTTTCTAAAATCGCGGGAGTATTTTTAAAAACTTCCAAAAATAGAAAATAAAAAAATGTAGCTAACGCTAATTTTGAAAGCATTGCCGGGTTGATTAACATCATTATCGCCCGATTGATAAACATCAACTTGTAATCACTTACAGCTGAATTTGAAAACCAAATTTTTGCCGAAAATAATGATCCCCAGACCTTCCCGAACCCTTTAACGCTCTGGGCCTTCATTAACCAAGCATTCCAACAAAAGGCAATCAACAGGGCAATCAATAAATAGCCTAATGAAACCCTTTTCTGCGGATTTACAAGGGAATCCAAGAGCTGTGGCAGATATTCGTTTATAATCCAGTCAAGGGGTTGAAACATTTTAAACTACTTAAAATTAAATTTTAAGTCAGACAATAAAAAAGGNGACGACCAAAANCTTTTTTTTGGTCGCCCCTTTNTATTTGGCTTAATCGTTCTCGGCGGATTCACCCTTACCGAGTTTTTTTACCATGGCGCCCAAACCTGAAAGAGCGTCTTTCATACGAGCTTTTACGCCAAACTTATCAACCATAAGTTTCTGAACCTTCAGCATATGAACCATATATTCATCAATGCCAGAAGACTGGCCTTTAACGTATTGGCCTTTGCTATTGATATCAACGACCTGGCTCGAATTCATTAGTACAGGACCAAATCCAATTAAGCGATTTAATCTGGCACCTGTCTCACCTAATTTCTTGCGGCCAGTCTGAAGTGCAAGGCTGAAGCCCTTTAATTCACCCCAATGCTTGATATATTTTTTAAGATTTTTAGAACTCTGTGACTTTTTGAGTTTCTTTAAATCATTGAAGCATGAACCCGCGTATTTGAAAGTAGCTTCAGCCAGGGTTTGTTCCCAATTTTTTTCGATAATTGCTGCATATTTAAGCAACGATGCGCGCTGGGAGTCACTGAGTTTTTTTCCTTTAGCCGAGGTGATTAACTTACGACCGTCTAGAAAAGCCTTAGTAATGGTTTTTGCATAAGTCGTTTTACCTTTTTTATCAGCACCGGCTGCATAGTATGCGGGACCAAATACCATCTCTCTATACAAATCAACTTTACCGTCGCCATTACGATCAGCATACTTCAATGCCTTATCTTTTCTTTTCGCAATATCATAAAGTTGTTTGGGAGAGAGTGTCAGGCCGTGCGCAGGCATACCAAAATATCCAAATGCCTCATCCCAGCTGTGCTCTTTGCCGGTGTAATGCTTTCCTTTTTTATAAGGTTTGTTGTTGGGTTTCTTCTTTGCGCTCATTTTCTCGTCAAGATAGTTATCGACCGCTTGGTTATAGAAGATTGCCCCCAACATAAATTTGGAAATTAACTGCGGATAATTGTATCCGTTTGCTGCATCCACACCTTTCTTAGCCGAAGACGCTTTATCAATCCAAAACTTGATTAGCTCTGGACCCGTCATATTGTTGGGCATACCAGAAATTGTGCCCTTATAGGTTTTACCAGATAAATTCTTCTTCTTGCTGATTTGATCAACGTGGGTCTGTTTTATGATAAATTTGCCCTTAGACTGTGGCGCAATAATTGCCCTCCCTTTTTCCTTACTGGAAAAGTAGGACATCATTTTCGCTTTAAGCGCAGGATTTGCCTTCCCATTCCCTTTGCCAGCCAATTTCTTTATGGAGTCATGGAGCACCTGACGTGCCATCTGACCTGTATAAGCAACTGTATTAGTTTTAGAGCCCTTATAGCCCTTCAACGTGACAGGGAATGTTCCATAAACGTCTGGACCCGCAAGGGCAGGGCCCGATGTCTCTGAGACGGTACAGCCAATAACTAACGCAGCAACGGCTACAGTACCGATCACCTTATTTCTAATCATCATCAATTTTCTCCGAATTCCGTTTCCCTCAGTCATAGTGAGGAAGGTGTTTTTTAATGCTATTAATAATTATTGTCAATAAAGATAAGAATGATTCTTAATTTCAATTAGTTTAGCCACATATCTCTTATTTCGGACGAGAAAAGCTTCCCTTTGACTAATCAGGAGATATTTACAACGTGATAAACGCAAATTAGGATGCAAATGCTTTGCAATATCACATTTTAGAATGATTTTTTGAATTGCTATTTGGTATTTAATCTAAAAAGCGCTCACAAATTTTAGTATTGGATAATTTGAATGCTCAGGCTCGAAAACTTAAGTTTAAAATTTGATGAAAGTCAGGTTATCCATAACGTCTCTTTCGAAGTTTCTAAAGGCGAACTCGTGTGTTTGCTGGGTCCGAGTGGCAGCGGAAAAACCACAACTTTGAGATTAATCGCTGGTTTTGAAAAACCTGAGAATGGTTCAATTCAACTGAACGGCGAAACGGTTTCAAGTAAAAAGAAGATCCTCAGCCCACAAAAAAGAAATGTAGGGTTTTTATTTCAGGACTATGCTCTCTTTCCCCATCTTACGGTCGCTGAAAATATTTCCTACGGGTTGTCAGGACAAAATAAAAAGCAGATCAAGGAACAAACGTGGGAGATGCTCAGCCAGATTCGTTTACTAAACCATGCCGATAAATACCCACACGAACTATCAGGCGGCGAACAGCAACGGGTCGCGCTCGCACGTGCTCGAGCACCAGAGCCGAACCTTCTTCTCTTGGACGAACCTTTTTCCGGCCTTGATACGTCTCTTCGTGGCCAGCTCCGTATTGAAACACGGGAGATTTTAAAATCGCAGGGAGTCACAGCTATAATTGTTACGCACGATCCGGAAGAGGCCATGCTTATGGCAGACCGAATTGTGCTGATGCGAAATGGCAATGTTGTGCAAACGGGCACACCGGAGGAACTGTATTCTAAACCAGCTGACCCCTTTACCGCCGGATTCTTTGGGGACGTAAACTGGTTAACTGGAGTTGTCGAAGGAGATTGGATTAAAACTGATGCAGGCAAAGTACCAAATGAAAATTATACAGATGGTACGGAGGTTGATGTAATTATACGTCCAGAAGCCTTTGAATTTGAGTCCAATGGGTTGGATGCCGACTATTTACAAGAATTCAGAGTTTGCGCGGTTGACTACGCCGGGCCATTTAGTCATATCCGACTTGGAATTGGTATTGATCCAGAGCCATCAAAACATGTGCGGGCTCATCATCAAGGTATACTCAATGCCTCCGTTGGTGATAAAATACGCCTCAGTATTGACCCAGCGCAAACCTTTATATTTCCTAAAACTTTAAACAACAACTAGACTAACCCTTTAAAATCAAGTCCCTTCATCGTTTAGTATACACAAAAACCACTTGAGCCTTTAAGGCAATTACGATGCATCAAGAGGCAAAATATTTTTATGGCTTTCATATCGGTTCTTTATTTAAAGTTTAAGGAAATACCGGCACCCGCAATGGCCGCTTTCTGGATTACATTGGCAGGCTTTTTTTTTACAATTTCAATGGTATCAGTCAGAAAAGTTTCCGTGGACATGCACGTCCTTGAATCGGTGATGTTTCGCAGTTTGTTTGGTATCGCGTTTATGATCCCTTGGCTAATGCGCCGGGGCATCTCTGCCCTTAAAACTAAGCGAATAGGATTATTGGCCATCCGGGGTACACTCGCATACTTTGTGACCTGTTTTTATTTCCTTGCAGCAGCACTAATCCCATTAGCTGACCTAACTTCAATAACTTTTACTCGACCAATATTGGGTACCGTTGCCGCTATAATTATTTTGAAAGAGGCTGCCGGCCGTCGAAGGTGGTCAGCTATTGCTGTCGGGTTTATCGGCATGCTGGTGATAGTCCGACCCGGGTTGGTAGAAATTAATATAGGTGTCTTGCTCGTACTTTGCGGAGTCCTATTTCAAACGTGCAACACTATTATAGTTAAAAAACTCACAAAAACTGAGGAACCAGATGCCATAGTGTTATATCATACAATATTTATTTTGCCGCTCTCAATCATTCCAGCAATCTACATTTGGGAAACACCAACTTTAGAACAATGGGGTTGGTTCGCTATTATCGGCGCTGCAGGGATTTTGACACAAAGTTGTATGACCAGGGCATTCGTCGTCGCAGACGCTTCATTTGTATTGGCCCTCAGCTATCTCCGATTGCCGATTGCAGCGATTATGGGGTTTGCAATTTTTGGCGAGGTCCCTGTCATATGGGTATGGATTGGGGCTATTATCATATGCGCCTCCTCAACCTACATTGCTCACCGCGAGACAGTCCTCGCCCAAATCAATGGACGACGGAAAAATGAATAAAATAGCAAAGCTCATTTCATCTTGGCCAGCAGTGATCCAGTGCACCTTTTGGATCTTAATCTCCGGATCTTTGATGGTCATACAACTGGGTGTCGTCAGGTTGATCGCAAATGATATAGATGTATTTGAAATTGTTTTTTTTCGTGCTTTATTCAGCTGCCTTTTTATTCTTCCAATAATTACCAGCAACCCAACTGTGCTGAAAGTAAACCGCCCCGTCATTATGGGATTATGCGGCGCCTTGGCATTTATAGCCGGGGTTTGTTTTTATTTTGCCGCAAAATATATGCCTCTCGCAGATATTACAGCAATCCATTTTTCTCGACCTATATTTGCCGCCATTCTTGCCGCTATCGTCTTAAAAGAAGTCATAAAAGGGCCTAGAGCTATTGCAATTATTGGCGGCTTTATAGGCGCAGCAATCATAATACGCCCAGGTCTAGTCGATTTTAATGTTGGTATTTTCTTTGTACTTGGTGTGGTTGTAGTGCAAACTTGGAACCCCATAAATCGGCGCTTATTATCAAAAAGTGAACACCCGGATAGCATCGCTGTTTGGACACAGCTGGTAGTTTTACCACTAGCATTGATACCAACTTTTTTGGTCTGGACAATGCCAACATGGGAACTTCTAGGTTGGATGGCATTAATTGGACTTCTTGAAATGCTAAACCAGCGAGTGTTGGCACGGGCGTACATACAAGGGGAAACTGTCATAGTTCTGGCTCTTCATTATACTAGACTTCCTCTGGCAGCTCTTGCCGGTTTTCTTATGTTTAATGAGGTTCCCGAAGTTTGGATTTGGGTGGGCAGTGGGATAATTGCCTGTGCAGCTCTTTATCTTGCCCACCATGAGAAATTAAAAGAGGATCAAGAAAAAAATAAGAGCTCTAATACTTAATTTTATTGCCATTAACACCTTCTATAAACCTTGGCACACCAACTAAAATTAGGTAGTGCTAGTTTTGTAAAATTCTCATAAAACAAGAGACGGCTAAATATTTAATCGGCTAGCAGGTAAAGCCATATATTGGAGATATCATGACACCGCTTAGGCTCAGCATCGCTTCTGCTGATTACGATCATTTTCGTGACTTCCGAACAGGGGATGTGCGCGCCGAGGGGATAGACCACAATTGGTCCACGTTACGGCACCACGAAGTATTTGCTCGTTTTACTGCGAATAGGGAATGGGATGTTGCAGAGTTAAGCTTTGCAAAGTTCGTAGCACAGGTAACTCGTGACAATGCTGATATCATCGGTTTGCCTGTGGTGTGCTCTCGCTTATTTCGGTTTTCGTCTTTCTATATCAATAAAAATTCTGGCATCAAAACCATCGAAGATCTGAAAGGAAAAAGAATTGGTTCACCCGAATGGGCCCATTCTGCCGCCGTGTATATGCGTGGCTGGATGCATAATGACTGTGGGGTAAAATTACAGGATGTGCACTGGTATCAGGCAGGCGCCAATGCGCCTGGCCGAGTGGAGAAGGTTGAACTCAATCTTCCTGAAGGTGTTGAGATTACGCGAATTTCAGACAAGTCTTTATCCGACCTAATTGCCACCGGTGAAATCGATTGTGCAATAATAGCGAGGCCACCAACCTGTTTTCTTGAAGGTCATCCAGATGTAGTGCGGCTTTTTCCCGACTACCTTGCGATGGAGGAACAATATTATGAAAAAACCAAAGTCTGGCCAATAATGCACATCATGGTTATGCAAAACCATATTCTCGAGGACAATCCTTGGGTAGCACGAAACTTGTTGAACGCCTTCGACCAGTCCAAAGAACGTAGCATTGAGAGACTACTTGACCCGGCTGTGTCGCGTTATCCTCTTGCGTGGCTTCCAACATATGCCCGAAAAATGCAAGCTACATTCGGGAAAGACCCCTACCCTTTCGGAATAGAGGAAAATCGGGCCACTTGGGAACAGATGCTACTCTATACATATCAGCAGGGCATCGCCCACAAACACGTAACACCTGAAGATATATTTCCAAAGGGAATTATGACGAATGTAGTCGTTTAATATTCCAACAGTGGTAAATTATTTTTTAAGAAAATTCAAAGAATATCCATAAGCTTAATAAGCGGCCGCATATCGGATACATTTTCAAGCTCACGCCACGCCGCCAAAACTTTATCACACCTTTGATTCCCAATAACGGGGGCACTTTGTGAACGAAATTTTTTTTCTATATCTAAGTCGGACATAGGATTGGCCGGGTGTCCAGGGGGATTAACGTTTTCAACCGCATAAATCGAGCCATCTTCTAATTCAACCACAGCCCGGACCATCATCGTATCAGGCATAAGTTCTTCGATAGCCGAATCCACAGTCACTTTTACTTTACTGAGGAGGGGACGAATTGCCGGATCACGGACCAAAGTTTCCTCGAATGTGTTTACCGATACCGGGCCATCAATTAGGGCCCTGACAAAAATATATGGCAAGCTATGATCAGCGGTCTCACGCGTTTGTGGATTCCACTTTTCTGGTTCACTAGCAATTTCATGTTTAGTAAATTTATCACAAAAAATTTCTATTTCTTTTATTGACTCTATTTTATCTGGGAAAATCTTTTTCCGCATATCGAGAGCTGCCCACACTGCAGACTGTCCGTTGGTTTCTAAAGGCCAGTATTTGATAAGGACTTTTGGAAAATCAAAACTACCACCTTCTGTAGGGAAGTTCGAAATCGCAAAAGGCCCCGTCACATTATCAAATAAACCACAACGACCTTCGAAGGCATTCCCTGGCCCAACCATACCTTCAGCCGATAATGTCGCCGCAAAAACTCCATTCCGCCCTGCAAATGCGGTCGCAACATTTTTCCATGGCGTCAGCTCACCGGATCTCGTAACACGTAACGGCACTGTAGAAGTCGCTGTCATTCCGATTGCGTGAGCTGTTTGTTCGCTTGAAAGTTTGAGCAGATTACAGATTCCTGCAGCAGTCGAAATTCCAACAGCAAATCCTTGGTCCCAACCCAGGTGGCGCATATTGGAAAATTCGCTAAGTCTGATGAATACTTCGTAAGTGACTAACACTGATGCCAGCAGCTGGCGGCCGCTTATAGGCATCGCTCCCGCCATAGCAAGATGCGGCCCAATTCCATCACTGGGATGCCCTCCCGGATAACGGTCATTAAAATCATAATTACGAATCATACAGGTATTGATAAAGCCGGCAATTTCGACAGGTAGTACTTTTTCTTGCATAAGAGTGCGCCCCGGAAACCTGCCGGGCGTCTGCCCAAGAGCCAAACGCTTCCCTATTTCCGCGGCTTTGCAATCATGTGACCCTATAGCACAACCCAAAGTATCAATAAGGTGCCGACAGGCTAAATGAGAAATTTTAGTCCCAAGATGGTCGAAAGTTAAATCGGTCGCAAAATTTGCAATTTGCCTGGTAAGCTGGTCGAACAAGATCATATTTACCTTTATAAGACTGGAAAATGTTCAGCTCGAAAGCTCGACAGTGGCAGAGGTGGATCTTCATTAATACCATCTATCCACATGTCGAAGACAATCTCTTTTTCTGGTGTTACCTCGAGTAGGCGCGCACGGCACATGTCTCCACGATTATCATTTGTGGCGATCCCATCAATTGTACAGATTCCGCCAAAAGTCATAAAGGTATTGCCGGTTTTCGGAAGACGGTAGGCTCCACCCTGATAACAGGCATAAAATTGCTCCTCCGGACCAGCGCCAAACGACCACACTTGTTTTACTGTCATCATTTCCTCATCAACAAGGAATTCAGCGACTCTACTGTAATTTTTTTCGGCCGGTAATTTATCAGAAAAAGGCAATGCTCGGTGATTTCCATTATCAAAACATAGGATTGAACCAGAAGGTGTTACAGAGCAATCATGTTGAT
>PBFH01000005.1 GCA_002719885.1 Rhodospirillaceae bacterium
AAACTTTTCTTCCAATTTTTTCCTCGTCTCCTTTGTTCACATTTTAATTTAATTTGTTTTCCGGTAATCGAAATCCGTTTTAATTCTGATTTTTCATCTAGACGCTCTAAAACCACCACCTTATATTTTGAACGAAATTCCGCATTATATTTACTGGATATTATTGTAACAGGGTTAAATTGAAGTAGTTTTTTCGTTTCTCTTTCAACCTTTTTTGCCCGCTTCAATATAGCTTCCCTTTGAGTATCATTGTTACCTTTATTTTGAGTCTTTTTAGACAAAATTATTGTCGCACTGCTAATTTTGGTCTTGTCAGATACCCTTATTGCCTGACTGCCAACCCCTCTGCAGAATGCTTGCAAGAACGTTGAGCCTTCACCAGTGGAGCTTATAAATTTCCCGTCTGAGGAAAAGCCTACCTTTTGGCCTCTTCTTCGTAATTCAGTTCTTGCTAGAGAAGAATTATTAATAAAGTTTTTTAGTGGTGAAAAACCGGTAATTTCGTCTTTAGAGTTAACATTTCCCTGAGCATACACTTTGCTGAAACCAAGACCTGAAACGACAACAAACACCGTTAAGACGTAAATACTTATGGAAATTTTTCTCATGTAGAAAGAATTGTAAAGGCGAATCCCGATCATAATAGACCTCAAATAGAAATCTTACACGAACTTCACTTTAACATGTTTCTGAAGTGAAAAGTGAACAAAATTTCCTACCCTTGAAAAAAGTATTATAATTCATAGGTTTAGAAAAGAGGTGGTGACCCCTACGGGACTCGAACCCGTGTTTTCGCCGTGAAAGGGCGATGTCCTAGGCCACTAGACGAAGGGGTCACTGCGCCACTTTCCTATATGGCATACGCTGTAAAATCAATAGGATTTTTATTCAGTTTCTTTTATATCTTCTGATTTTTTAATTCGATGGGTGTTGCGCCGAAGTTTTGCCGAACGATAGCCATTTATAAATTTTAAACTCCAAGCGTAGCCAGCCCAACCTCCCAAGACTGCCCAAGGACCACAACCAATCAGCATTGGAACACCCCAACCTTTGAAAAGTAAAACGACATACAACCATACCCCTTCCCAGTAACCAACAGACCCATCGGCTGCAAAATTTTTATCATAGGATATTAAAAATTCGTTATAGCCTGATAGGTCATCAAACCTGCCAAGGATAATTTGTCCTGTAAGAAAAAAAAGATAATAAGAAGGTAGTAAGGTCAGAACATTCGTGATCCACGTCCAAGCTAAAGAAATTAGGAGATGAAAGTCCCAATTGAAAATTCGTCGCGCAACAACCCAAGTGATAAAACAAAATATCATTTGAATGCCAACCGTCGGGGTCATTGCCCAGAACATTCCTATTCCCACCCCGCGCGCGATATGAGTGGGAGAGTGTACACTCCTTTTCAGAGGGACCACCAAGCGTAATCGGCATGCACGTTTAAACCTGTCCCATCGTGAGAAAGTTTGTAAGCGCCTTTTACTCATTGAATTATCAGAGGTACTCATAAAAATACTTTAACCAAATACTATGACTGTCTTCGGATGATGTTCATATCGGCTACTCATGATATTTTAAAAAAATATTTTTTAGACACAAAAGAAGATCGTAAATTTTTAATTAAAATTTAAATTGTTGCAACATCATCAATAAAAATTTGGGGATTAATACGATTTTGCCAAGAATTCACCCGTAAATTACCTGCTATATGCACCGGAGAACCATGTGCATTGATCAACGTCTGACCAATAGGATTCTCGACAGACCTGAACGCTATTCCTTTCAATTTTCCTACCCCATCAGCATTCCCTAAGGTAACGCTAACGTGATCTTCACCGACAACTTTAGCAAAGGTAACCATAGCCCGTGGTATTACAAACCTAGGTCTTGGGTTACCACTACCAAAAGGCCCGGCACGATCTAAAATTTCAATAAGATCAGCAGTAACCCCCGTGGTCGAGACTACCCCGTCAACCGCTAGTATGGGTTTAATAGAAATTCCCGATAGCTGTCGTAAGACATGTTTTTCAAGGTACACTCTAAGTTCATTCAACTTACTTTCTTCCACCGTAAACCCTGCAGCCATATTATGGCCTCCACCGTTCAGTAAGATCCCAGCCTGATTGGCTGCCAGAACCGCAGAACCCAGAGTAACGCCTTTAATTGAACGTCCCGAACCCTTTCCAAGTCCATCCGACAAACTTACCACGAAGGCTGGTAAATTAAACCTCTCACGTAGACGGCCAGCAACTATTCCTATAACACCCGGGTGCCAATCTTTTCCCGCAACAAGTATTAAAGGTCGATTATCTTCTACTTGTTGAGCCGCCTGTTCTACAGCTGCGTCCTGAACAACTTTTTCTATAGTTTGGCGCTCCATATTATAATTATTGAGCAACACAGCACACGCATCAGCTTCACCAGAATCATTAGTAGTAAGCAACCTGACACCGAGCCCGGATTCTCCTACTCTTCCGCCTGCATTGACGCGTGGCCCCAACACAAAACCTGCGTGATATGCATCTAACTTTTGATCAACCTCAGCAACATTGGCCAAAGCAGAAATCCCTAGATTGCCTCTTCTGGCCATCACCTTCAGGCCTTGAGTTACAATTGCTCTATTTACGCCAGTCAAGGGGACTACATCACAAATTGTTCCTAAGGCAACTAGATCTAATAGGGAGATCAAATCTGGTTCCTTATGCCCCTCTTCAAACCAATTTAGCGTTCTTAAAGCCCGATTAATTCCTACAACCAACAAAAATGTCACTCCAACCGCCGCTAATTGCTTGCAAGGAGAAACTTCATCGGCTCGGTTCGGGTTTATTACCAAAGCCCCGTTAGGCAAACGTGGTTCACCGACGTGATGGTCAATTACAATAATATCGATATCATTTTCAGCTGCTTCTTCAAGAACACTATAGGCGGTCGTTCCACAATCTACGGTAATGACGAGACTGGCGCCTTTTTCTTTAAGCTTTAACAGCGCAGGCAAGTTGGGCCCATAACCCTCTTTTTGTCGGTCTGGTATATAGACCGGGACAGATTGTCCGAGATGTCCAAAAAAACGAACTAATAGTGAAGAAGATGTGGCTCCATCGACATCGTAATCTCCGAGGATCCCAATGGTTTCACCGTCATGTATCGCCTTGATGATCCGTTCAATAGCCAGATCCATATCTAAAAGATGAGAAGGATCTGGCAACGACGACCTAATAGTAGGGTTAAGGAAGTGGTTGGCATCGTCGATACCAATATCTCTAGCGGCTAGCACTCTGGCCAAGACATCATGAATTTCAAATTTCTGAGAAAGCGCTTTTGCCAAGCGTTCATCTTTTACACGTGATACCCACCGTTTTCCAGTAACAGAGCTTTCTACCCCAAGGTAGTTTTCTTCGATGTCTAGTGACATCCAATTTAACTATCCGGTTTCTCTGGCATCGGGAGCAGATTTCCGATCAAAATTATGGACAGCCTCGATATACCTAACCGTCCCAGAACGAGAACGCATTACCAAAGAATGGGTCATAGCTCCACCGGAAAAACGACGCACGCCCTTCAGCATGGTACCGCTTGTAACGCCGGTTGCCGCGAACATTACATCACCATGGGCGAGATCTTCCATAGTGTATTTTCGATCGAGATCCTCAATACCCCAATTACGTGCCCTTTCCCTTTCGTCATCATTTCTGAACAATAATCGACCTTGCATTTGTCCGCCTATACAACGAAGCGCCGCAGCAGCCAGAACTCCTTCAGGGGAACCACCAGAGCCAAGATACATATCAACCCCACTCGCTTCTTCAGCGGTTGCTATAACCCCGCTAATATCGCCATCAGAGATCAACATAATTCTCGCCTGTGCTTCCCTAACCTTAGCAATTAATTCTTCATGTCGTGGTCGATCAAGGATGCATACAACAAGATCCGAAACATCAACATTTTTGGCTTTAGCAAGATTTTGAAGATTGCTTTCCGGGGTTTGGTCTAGATCAACAACATTTTCTGGTAACCCCCCACCCACTGCTATTTTATCCATGTAAACATCGGGAGCATTTAAAAAGCCCCCATGTTCAGCCATAGCTACAACAGCTAATGCATTTGTGAGTCCTTTCGCTGTAATCGTAGTCCCCTCGAGGGGGTCGAGCGCTATATCAATTTCTGGTCCATCGCCAAGACCGACTTTTTCTCCAATATAGAGCATTGGAGCTTCATCTCGTTCTCCTTCACCGATCACAACAGTGCCCTGAATCGAAAGACTATTTAATGCGGTTCGCATTGCATCAACTGCCACCTGGTCAGCTGCCTTTTCATCTCCTCTGCCCATCTGTCGAGAAGCAGCAAGCGCAGCTGCCTCCGTTACCCTTACTGCTTCTAAAGCTAGATTTCTATCCATCGGAATTGATTCCGGCATTACTCCGACCCTCCTCAAAATTTTCGGTTAGTAAATAATATTATAAAAAATAGCCTACTTTACTTTAAAGTAATAACGGTTCTATTCTTATTATTCTTGGCTTCTCCACTACAGTTTCATACTCTGCAAAACGGTTGATAACTCTCCTTATTGCTCCTTCTTCAACATCATGAGTAGTCATTACCACAGGAACAGATTCATCGGGTGAACGGGTTCTCTGCAGGATACCTTCCATAGATACTTCTTCATCCCTTAAAACACCGGCTACGTCAGCAAAAACTCCTGGCCGATCAAGAACCATCAAACGAATATAATACGATCCGATATGTCTTTCGATCGGAATAACATTACTGATATCAAGTTCCGAAGCTGGCTTGCCAAATGCCGGCGTGATCATTCCACGTGCTAGATCAACCAAATCTGCTACCACGGCCGATGCCGTTGGCCCAGCCCCAGCGCCACGCCCTTCATAAACTGTGGGACCCAGAAAATCACCCTGAACAACGATCGCGTTATAGACCCCCTCAACATGAGAAACCGGGGAGTCAAACCTAAGCATACAAGGGTGCACACGTTGAACAACTCCATCTTCTGATGACTGGGCAATTCCCAAAAGTTTTATGCGATATCCAAGTTCGTTAGCAAATTTTATATCTAGAGCCGAAATATGACGTATACCCTCAATATAAGTATCAGAAAAGTTCACTTCATTACCAAATGCGAGGCTAGATAGAATAGAGAGCTTATGGGCAGTATCAATCCCATCAACATCAAAGCCTGGATCCGCTTCGGCGTAGCCCAATTCCTGTGCCTCAAACAGTACCTCCTGAAAATCGCGCCCAGTTTCTCTCATAGTAGTAAGAATATAATTACAGGTCCCATTGAGAATACCATACAACCCTGCAATTTTATTCCCGGCCAACCCCTCTTTAATCGACTTAACGATAGGAATACCACCAGCAACCGCCGCTTCAAACGCCAAGCCAAGATTATTTTTTTCAGCCTGAAAAGCGAGATCCGTACCACATTTAGCAATGAGCGCCTTGTTAGCAGTCACCACAGATTTTCCTGCTAGAATGGCTGCTTCACAAGAATCCTTGGCTACTCCGCTTTCGCCACCAATAAGTTCAACAAAAACATCGCAATCAATTTCACGAGCCATGGCCACAGGGTCATCAAACCATTGAAAACTGGTTATATCAACGCCGCGATCACGGTTGGGATTCAGGGCGGAAACCGCAACAACTTCTATTTCCCTCTCGCATTTCCGAGAGATTTCTGATCCATTTTTAAGAAGAAGTTCTATTACTCCGGTACCAACGGTACCAAGTCCAGCTATCGAAATTTTTAATGGTTTTCTCAATTTTTTTCTGCTTGCTTATGAAAATCTTCAATAATAATAGAACTTTGAGACAAAAATCTTTTGATATTACGTGCAGCCTGCATTATCCGTTGCTCATTTTCTACCAGCGCAACCCGGACAAAACCCTCACCATACTCTCCAAATCCGATCCCTGGTGATACAGCCACTTGTGCTTCCTTGAGTAGCAATTTTGAAAACTCAAGTGAACCCAACTCCCGAAACGGCTCAGGAACCGGCGCCCACGCAAACATAGTAGCATGTGGTGCCGAAATTTCCCAACCCGAACGATGAAAACCATCGATCAATACATCTCGCCTTTTTTTATAAATATTTCGATTCTCATTAATACAATTCTGAGGACCATTTAACGCCGCCGCTGCCGCTACTTGGATTGGAGTAAAGGCACCGTAATCAAGATAGGATTTAATTCTTGCTAACGCACCCACCAATTTTTTATTACCTGTTGCAAAACCAATTCGCCATCCGGGCATAGAATATGTCTTACTTAATGATGTAAATTCAACGGCGATATCTTTAGCTCCAGGAACTTCCAGAATAGAAGGGGGAGGTTCTCCATCAAAATAGATTTCTGCATATGCCAAATCCGAGAGGATATAAATCCCATGCTCCTTACAAAATTCAACCACTTCTTTGTAAAAATTTAGACCTACAACTTGAGCTGTGGGATTAGATGGAAAATTTAGAACAAGCGCCAGAGGTGGCGGCACACTGTGCTTTACCGCCCTTTCCAGGTGTTCACGCAAATCAATATTTAGCCCTACAGGTATATGTCTGAGAGCTCCTCCGGCAATGATAAAACCATATGCATGGATGGGATAACTAGGATTAGGAACCAAAACAACGTCCCCCGGACTAGTAATTGCCATGGCAAGATTGGCAAACCCCTCTTTGGACCCCAATGTAACAATAGTTTCTGTTTCCGGATCAATCTCTACGTTAAAGCGCCTGCCATAATACTCGGAGTTGGCTTTTCTTAGGCCTGCAATACCTTTTGACACCGAATAACGGTGAGTTTTAGGATTCTGAACTACTTCAACCAATTTTTCGACTACATGGGACGGAGAAGAGAGATCTGGATTTCCCATACCGAAATCTATTACATCTTCGCCAGCAGCGCGTGCTGCAGCCTTCATTGAATTTACCTCCGCGAAAACATACGGAGGTAATCGCCTTACTCTATGAAAATCGTAGTCCATACTACTAAGAGCCCTAATAAGTTAATCTTCGAAGCCGAACTCGTCGTACGTTGACGGTCGTGTATGTGTATGCGTTTTAATTATTTAAAAAGATTTCAACACGCCGGTTTCTGGATTCTTCCGACGGCATAACTTCAGAAAACCTAGGTTTTGAATCCGAAATAGCACTAATCTCTATAGCGGTCGGATTGACACCGAGACGTTTCAATTGCTGTCCGACCGCATGCGCACGATCAAAAGACACGTTGAAATTTACTAAATGATGACGTCTCCAAGACATATCTCGCGTTCGACTACTCGCATGTCCAATCACTTGAATTGTACCGCCTCGCTTTTTAAACAGGTTCGCAATTCTACGAATAGTCTTTCGAGTTTTAACCGTTAATTTCGATGAGCCAGTATCAAAAAGAACAACGGCGTTTCGACTGCTGCGTTCCACATTTGAATTTTCATGGACAATCGGTTTAGCCGTAATAAATCTGTTTGCCACGCCCGATGGAAACCTTATAGCAAATGGGTTGGCCTGAACAAATTTGTTTTGGGGGGTAATTTTTAAATAATTTTTGTCAGTGCTAACCAGAAAATTTTTGTTCGCCGTCAACTTTTTAAAAGAGGGCGCTCTTTTTACGGGTGACCGATTTCGGGTCTTATTTACGCTAATCGATTTGCTTTTTGAAACCTTTTTCGGGTTGCTGCCTATTACTCCAACAGAAACCTTTGGCGGAATTGCTATGGGTTTAAGCTTAATTGCCTTAGTACCCATCAAACTTTTTCGTCGATTAACCGCTCGATCGGTATAACGTGCTGCCTCTCGGTCCGATTTTAATGAGTTTTTTAGTTTTTTTAATTTAACTAAATTTGCACGTGCCGGTCGTTTCGGTACACTCGACAATTTAGGGAAATTTTTATTAGCTATTCTATTTTTTAATTTTGGAGCTGCATCACCGTTACTACCACCCCCAACAACCCAATCTTTCGTCCCCTTATACCATTCAACAGGATTGGCCCAATCAGGCATTGAGGAGCAACCAACTAAGAAAAAAGAAACCGAGCACAATACAAAAATGCTTTTTCTTACATTTCGACTACAAATTTGGTTTATCGAATACATTATTTTTGCCCTTCGCCCCGGTGTTCACACTTTATGAAAACCATAGAAACAATCATTTATATTAGTAAGATAACGAATAGAAGCTTCATCAACCAGAAAATTATAATATTTTGTTTGCCGGTGCCAATAACACGTATTCATTAAAACCTACAATCCGGTATCTTCAGGTAATTTTAACATTAAATTAAGGTTTTGCACGGCCTGCCCTGACGCACCCTTACCCAAATTATCTAATTGAGCGCAAAGCACAGCATGGTCACTTCTTTTGTCGCCAAAAACAAATAACCGCATATGGTTGGTGCCATTCAGTTCTTCGGGATCGAGTAAATCTAAACGTTGATTTATCTCAATATCATTTGCAACAGAGACAAATTTTTTATCACTATAGTAATTAGTCAGTACCTTTGATATATCGTCTACACTCGGTTTCAAGGGTAGGTGCGATAAATAGAGCGGTATTTGAACAATCATCCCCTGATGAAACCTTCCAACACTTGGAACAAATAGCGGTCTTAGTTTGAGTCCACTGTGCGTCATAATTTCGGGTACATGTTTATGTTCTAGACCGAACCCATACCCAAAAAACTGACTACTTATTGCTCCATCAGTTTTGTCATCTTCCATACGCGATATAAGTGATTTTCCGCCGCCGCTATAACCCGAAATCGCGTTTATGGTAATCGGATGATCATTGGAAATTATTCCCGTCGAAACCAAGGGACGAAGTAAGGCAATTGCGCCAGTAGAGTAACAGCCGGGATTACTGACCAAAGAGGAATCCGATATCGCTTGACTCTGAGCGGAGTCAAGTTCTGGGAATCCATAAACCCAGTCTGCAGAAGTTCGATGAGCCGTGGAAGCATCTATTAATCGAACGACGTTTCCTTTCAATAGGGTTATTGCCTCGATAGCCGCATCATCAGGCAAACACAAAATTGCAACATCCGATGCAAGTAGAGCTTCCTTTCGAGCAGATGGACTTTTCCGATCTTTGTCACCCAATTGAATTAAAGAAAGTTCAGAACGGTTTCGGATTCTTGTTTGAATTTGGAGACCTGTGGTTCCTTCTTCACCATCAATAAATATCTGATAATTCATGGGGCTTTAACCTGTTCAAAAAACGAAAAGTATTAACCAAAATTTGATTCTTAATTAACTTTTCTTCTTCTCGGATATTAAGATAGCTACCCGGATAAACAAGTCTCGTTTGAACTAGACAATAGGTAAAATTGGTTAAAAAAAAGCAAAGCCTAATTAGATTTGATAGTCAGGATAAATTATCTGTTACACAAGTAAGTACCGTAAAAAGTCCTAGTATTAATTTATATATCAAAAAACATTTATTTATTAAAATAAATTTTCGACGACTCTTTTTTTGCAACGAAATGAATTAATAAGCTGAAAATCAAAAAAAACGACCAGACTACCCATTCCGACTTATCAACGTTTTTATTAACGATTAAAATGAAGGATATGAACACTAAATTTTTGAGGAAAACCGATAAAAATATTATTGGCAGTATTGGTTTGCCTCCTATAATTGCATGCTTTCCAATAAAGTAAGCAAGAGTTAAAAATGCGGCCAGCCTAACAGACTGCCACCTATGATAAGGAACTTCCATATTAGGTGCATATCCCACCGGAAAGGTTATTGTAATTTCAAACATTGATAAAATTGTAGCTAAAAGAAGCCAAAACCCGAGAAAGTATAATATAAGGTTTGTGGTAGTTTTAATCATGGTTTTCACTCCAATGCTTAAACATTCCCTATAGAATTTCCTGTAATATTTTTTACCATCAAAATATTACACATTCTTTTTAAGGAATTATAAACAGGTAAAAGTGCCCAATAACGCAAACCTGTTATGCAAATTTTGCATGTCTCAGGCTTCGGTTCTAAGGATTTTTTAATCTCTGCTAACTAATCTCTTAGTGAGAATGAATACTATGGAAAGGGTTTAATAAACTAAATTAAGTTAGCGCTTTGAAAACTGAAAGCTTCGACGCGCCTTGGGCTTACCATATTTTTTTCGTTCAACTGTACGCGAATCTCTTGTAAGAAACCCATTTTTCTTCAAGGGAACCCTTAAATTAGGTTCCTGTAAAGTCAGCGCCTTGGAAATGCCATGCCTCACGGCCCCTGCCTGTCCTGACAGACCGCCACCCTTTACGGTACAAAACACATCAAACTGGTCTTTTCTTTCTACCACATCAAATGGCTGACGAATAATCATTTGCAGGGTCGGACGACTAAAATATATATTACCCTCTTTTCCATTGACGGTAATCACACCCTTTCCCGGTTTAACCCATACTCTTGCAACAGCATCTTTTCGTTTCCCTGTTGCGTAGGATCGACCCTGATTATCTACTTTTCGTTCGTAAACAACTGCAACAATATCCTCAGGTGAGCCAATCGTTACGCCTGTTTCCTCTGGCATTACATCTGCAAGCGTTGCTCCGCTCTCATCAGCCATTTTTACGCACTCCTTTTATTCTTGGGATTCATTGCGGCTACGTCCAAATTTTCTGGTGATTGAGCTTCATGAGGATGATTGGAACCGGCGTAAATTTTCAACTTTTTAATTTGCTTGCGTCCCATGACGCTTTTTGGAAGCATCCGCTCCACCGCTTTTGATATGACTTTCTCCGGCTGCCTTCCATCGAGCCACTTGTCCGCAGTACGGCTTTTGATTCCACCAGGGTACCCAGTATGCCAATAATAGGTTTTCTCAGACCTCTTATTCCCTGTTAATAAGATTTTTTCTGCATTAATGATTACAATGAAATCGCCGCAATCGATATTCGGGGTATACATGGGTTTATGTTTACCCATAAGTCGATTAGCAACTAAAGCCGCTAGACGACCTAGTACAACGTCTTGTGCGTCTATAACAAACCATTTTGGATCAACATCGGCCGGTTTAGCCGAATAAGTCTTCATTGACTGCAACATGGCACTTTGTCCTAAATAAAACGGTGTTAGTTCAACCTCAAAGAGCGCGGAGTATGCCTAATTAAATTTAGATGTCAAATACAAATAATGTAATAAATTCAATAAATTATTACTATGGTATTATTATACCCTATGCTTTCAATAGAAAGTTGATTGGATGCGTTTCAAAGAGTACCATCCGTTTGAGGAACGGGAGAAATAAATGACGTCGGTAATCGCGCCAACAATTGATATCAGTCCCTTTTTTAATGGGAGGATTAATGAAAGAGAGCATGTCGCCAAAAAACTTGATCAAGCATGCCGTGAAACCGGGTTTTTTGCAATCATAGGGCATGGTGTTAATGAAGAGATTTTACAGAAAACGAGAAAAGAAGTTGTAAATTTTTTCGCATTACCAATCGATGAGAAACTAAAAGTCGAACGACCACCGGAAAAAGTTAGTCGGGGATACAATAGATTTAAGGACCGGTCCCTATCATATTCTTTAGGAAAAGTAGCCCCTCCCGACCTTCAAGAGGCCTTTGCCTTTGGACCCGATGAATTTACCGGAGAGGATTGGAACAAAGGCGATCCGAGTACCGCAATGATGGCCCCTAATCGTTGGCCAGATAAGCCTGCAGACTTCAAGAAAACCATATTAGAATACGATACAGCCATGCGTTGGTTAGGTGAAAGAATGCTAGATATAATTTCTATGTCTTTAGATGTGGACAGAGAGTATTTCATAGATAAATTTGACCACCAATCGAGTGTTGGGAGAGTTATTCGATATCCGGCTATCCAAAAGTCAATTGCGGAAGGTCAACTAAGAGCCGGTGAGCATACCGATTATGGAACTATAACATTTCTCAGAGGAGACCCAGTACCGGGAGGGACAGAGGTAAGAACGTCCGATGGCAGATGGGTCGAGATACGATGCCCAGAGGGCGGTTTTGTATGTAACATTGGTGATGCGCTATCCAGGTGGACAAATGGGCTTTGGAAATCCACTCTCCATCGAGTTGGTAATCCGCCGCGTGGCACGGACAATATTGACCGGATATCTTTAGTTTACTTTCACAGCCCTAATCACGATGCCATAATTGAGTGTGTTCCAAGTTGCATTGGTGACGGTCCCAAATTTAAACCTGTGACTTTTGCCCAACATTACTTGGACAAAGTTATGAAAGCAGCGCATGCACGTTTAAATGCTTCGGCGGAGGATGCAAGCAAACGACAAAAGAATTGGACTGATTAAAAAAATATAAAATTTTACAGCTCAAAATTTAAGGAGCATCTAGTGATAGAAATTTATGGTCTAAAAAATTGCGATACTTGCAGGAAAGCCATGAAATGGCTCGCCAATAAAAAGATTGAGTACGTATTCCATGACGTGCGCAAGGACGAACTTGGCGGTGATACTATAATAAATTGGATTGAAAAAGTTGGAACAGAACAACTCCTCAATAGAAGAGGTACTACCTGGAGAAATCTTTCAGAAAATGAAAAAGGTTTGGTAGTTTCGGGTAGAATCGTTGATTTACTAATCAAATACCCCGCCCTGATAAAAAGACCGGTTTTTGTATTTGAAAACAACATTCTGGTTGGATTTAAGAAAGATACCCAAAATATTCTGACAAATTTCAGGACGGCTGTTTAGAATTTTGTGATATAATGCTCGAATTCTCTTGGGAGTTTGCCATGGATGGTAAAAAAAATGCAAATATTATCACAATAAATGCAAGGGCTATTAAAAACCCGTAAAAGAACAAAAAACCTGTTGCGCGTTCAAAAATTTCACCCACTGCTAGTACTGCAAATGAACCGCCGCCAAGCGCCATAACAAATTTTGCACTAAATACCCTGGCCCGGAAATTTTCGGGACAAAACCGCACTATTATGCAGTTTTCTGCTGGCAAACAACCGGTAATCACGATCATCATGACCGCTGCTACAATTACCAAACCTAAACCATCAAGTTGCGAGGCCACTGTTGCAAGTGGAACCATCAAAATAAACATACCAATATAGACGGCTTTTGGTGAATATTTTGAAGCAAGACTACCTCCAAGAATTTGGCCCAAAGCTCCAAAAAGAATAACAAGCGTGACAAGGGCGGAGCTAAGTGTCAGCCCGCCCTTACTATCAAGAGTAAAGATTGCTACTACTTCTTTCATAGTATCGTTAAAAATTTTTGGCAGTCCGGACGTGTAAGCTTGCGTAATTAAACCGACTGACAGTGCAGTGATTGCCATCAAACCTAGGGCAAAGAAAATGGTAGATTTTTTAATAATTTTTTCTGACCCACCTGTAACCTCATTAACGATTTCTCTAACAGGTTCGTGAGTTTGTAAGACAAAAAATACTCCTAATAAAAAACATGCCAACCCAGGTATAAAAAATGCAAATCGCCAACCAAACATATGCGTTAAACTCGCAGCAATAAATGCAGCGGCTGCGAGGCCTATTGTTCCAAACGCACCGTTAAAACCAAGGTCCTTTGCTCTATCGACTGCGTGCTGGACTACAAAAGTGGTTCCAACGGGATGATAGATTGCGGCAAATATTCCTGTGAAAGCCAACCCGACTGAAATTTGCATTGGATTGTCAGCAAACCCAGTCAAGAATGTCGCAGTTCCAGTGCCAAAAAGATAAACAGCCAACATACCCCTGCTACTCCAACAATCCCCTAGCCAACCGGCTGGCAAGGCTGCAAGCCCATACAGCAAAGACGCCATAAAAAATAATTTGAACAATTCTCCGTATGACACTCCCCATACATCCACGAGCGTTAAGGCAACGGTAGGGTAAATAAGCATTATAACATGATTAAGAAAGTGACTAATATTCACAAACAAAAGAGCGCGATTTGGCTGTTGTTTCTTTTTATGGGCCATAAGGATACAAAAAAGTTATACGACCCTTATCCGAAGTTGTAAATTCATGATGGATACTGACTTTTTAAAATTTTATTAAAATACAATCTAACTGGTTATTTATTTTCGATAACTTGCTCACCAATCCAATCAAGAAATTCATGATTTCCACCTTCAACAGGTATGGAAACAATACACGGACATTCATAAGAATGAATTTGTTTCACTTTTTCACACAGTTCGCCCACTAATATTTGATGCGTTTTCGCAATAATGACAAACTCCGCACTTTTCTCGATTTTCCCTTGCCATCGATATATTGAAGTCATTTCATCAATAATGTTTACGCAGGCAGCCAACTTCTGATGAACCAAGAGCTCTCCAATTGAATTAGCTTCTTTTTTTGAGGGTGCTGTAATGTAAACAAAACAAGGACTATCTTTCGGCATTATGATTTTCCATACTAAAAACAGTGTCTAATAAATGGAATTGATTTAGACGCTATAATAGTTTAACACTTTCATTCATTCTGAAAAAGATAGTTAGGCGATCCGGGGGGACTGACCTATTTCTATCGGGGGAAGATCATGACTGAATCAGCGTTTAGACGCCCGGGATTTAGACCCGGAGTGTTTACGAAGCCGTCCGACGTGCAAAGTCGGTGGCTCAAGAGTGGATTAGCTCAACCTAACGGTAGGCTTCCGCTTTTTGATGATAATGGACAACGCATTTCCAATCGTACCGTGGACACCTGCGTAGGACTAGGCTGGGCAGTGCCATGGTTTGAAAGTCCTCTAAAAAAAGATTGGACAGTTTGTAAGCTTACCCACCTAGGACGCGTGGTTGCAGAAGAATAAAATTTCCTCACAAAGGAGGTAATTTTGTTTTTCTGGACAAGACTGCCGTAATAATAGTCATTATAATTCCTGCGGCCCCTATGAGGTAAAAGGCCGCTTCAAGTCCCCAAATGTGTGCAGCAGAACCCATTACAATAGGAATAATGACATTTGATGCTTGGTTACATGTAGTTCTAAGGCCCATTGCTCTGCCCTGAACAGTTGGCCCGACCGTTCTGGCAATCAATGACACAATTATCACCACACTTATGGCCATAACCGCTCCACGCAAACTGGATGCTATAAAAAGGGGAAAAAATTGGGTGTATAAAGGAACCACCGCTATTGTGATGATCGAAATCACTATGCACCAAATTAACAATCGAAATTCATTAAAACGTCTGACGAGTGGTCCACTGCCTAAAGCGGCTATTCCCATTAAACCTGTAGCGGCAACAAGCAACCCAATCAGGGTTCCCGACATCCCGATCCCTTCTAAATACACAGCGTAAAAGGCATTCTGCATGCCACTACCAAACTGTCTGATAATTGTCATTGCTAAAACAACCGAGATAAGCGGGATAGAAAACAGTTTAAAAGCCTCCACGTAATCAACTAAGCGTGGTATGGCAAATTTTAGCGCTGAACCCTTATATTCAGCGCGTTTGGAAACAACGTCTCTTGGTAAGCCCAGTACGCTATATAACAAACCTGCGCCCCATAAGCTTAAAGCACAAAACCCGCCCCAAGGACCAAGAATATCCCAGGCCGCGCCCGCGATAGGCGGGCCGCAGAAAGTTCCGAGACGGGTCGCAAAAACTAGTCTTCCGGTATAAGTGGGATTGCCACGCAAAACCTGCCCGGTAAGCGTCTGAGCACCCACCCAACTCATAGAATCTGCAATTCCACTTACAAGTTGCAGAAGGATAATCACCGGCATCCAGGGAGCAATAGGATAAACAAACGGTAAGATAAGCATTAAAAGTGCGAAAAATACTAAAACTCGTCGTGTTCCCACCCGGTCCATCATTGCTCCACCGTGAATTGCAAATAATAATGGGCCGACATAACGAACACCAAAAACAAGTCCAATGATAAATAAAGGCGCTCCTAGTTCAACAAGCCATAATTGCATAACAACTAGCACTAAATCTGGTATACTGTTGCTAAATAATGCCACCCCATAAACGGGCATCTGAATCTTAATGGGCAATGATTTTTCAAACTTTTCGTTCATATTGTTTTATCTGAGAGGCCGGGTCACAACAATTTTAAATTTAGATGATTTTTAATTGACACTAGACGAAAAGACCACCTCGGTCCAAGGTTCAGAAGTGTCTTTTATTTTTAAAACTACTTCTCCCGATTTTCTGTGGCTTAGACTTTCAATAGCCGGAGGAGCCACGCTACTCGTTGGGATGGGTTTAGGACGATTTTCATATTCACTACTGATACCTCTACTGATCGAAATTGGTCAATTAACGGAATGGCAAGCCGGCGTAATTGCAGCCTCTAATTTTTTAGGTTACCTAGTTGGCGCTCTGGTTGCCCCAACTATGCGCAGACATTCAGGTGAAGCAAGGACAATGCGCTCATGTTTGATCATTGGTCTTGTAGCACTATTTGCTTGCGCGGTACCTTGGGGTTTCTATTGGCTTTTTTTATGGAGAGGCTTACTGGGCTCCGTCGTTGGCGTTATGATGATTTACTGCCTGTCCATTGCTACAAGACATGCACCATCAGACAAGTTAGGTGCTGCAACTGGAATCGTTTATACTGGAGTGGGAATTGGAATTTTATTATCGGGTTCTTTAATTCCTTGGCTGTTAAGCTATAGCCTGACCATCACTTGGTTAGGAATTGGCGCTATAGGATTAACATCATGTATAGTTGCAAACTGGGGGTGGCGAGGGCTAACGCTCAAAAGAGCCACAAATAAAGAAAGACCACACCCAAAAATTATATGGGAATATACAGTAGTTGCGCTGATTGCCGCGCGAGTTCTTTTTTCAATCGGGCTAATACCTCACACCATTTATTGGATCGATTACATCGTGAGAGGACTTGGAAATGAAATCGATTTTGGAGGTCTGCACTGGTGTCTCTTTGGATTAGGAGCCATAGGAGGAACTTATCTTTGGGGTCGTCTCGCCGATAAAATCGGATTTTATCGTGGTTTGGTTATCACCTTTATTATAATTTCATCTGGGGTTGCTATTCCGGTAATAAATTCCGCCAATTGGGCCTTGATACTATCTTCTTTGGTTGTTGGAACCCAACCCGGGCTAACAGCAATCATGTCTGGAAGAGTACATCAATTAATGGGTCCAGAAAATATGGCTCCGGTATGGCGAATGTCAGCTCTAATTTCTACAATTATACAAGCAGTTGCAGCGTACGGTTACGTTACCTTATTTGAGTATACGGATAATTATGTGCCGATTTTCTTAGTTGGAAGCGCGTGCTTTGCTATGGGAGCAATAATAGCGATTACATTGAAAGGCAGCAAAAATTCTAAGAAAGTTTATTAATTATTGTTTTTGTATTAAAGAATACTTTTAATTTTTTTTATACTATTTTATTTTTACCAAAGACCTCACACATTTTTTAATATAAATTATGGTCCCTGAGAAGCGGTTTCTAATCACAAACTCTAAATGCAAAGATACCCCCTTTTATTGAAAATTTCCTAACGCCTTTGCCACTCAAACGCTAAAATAAAATTTAAGGTAAATATGAAAAAAGTCGCGCTAATCGGATATGGAGCAATTGCTAAAATTGCCATACAAAAAATTTACGAACATGACAAAAAGGATGACATAAAAATTGTCGGAGTTCTTGTCCGCAAAAATCGACTCAAAGAATCAAAGAAAGCGCTTAAACAAACAATCCCTGCTGTTACCAAAATCGAAGAGCTTATAAAGCTGTCACCAAATGTAATCGCTGAGTGTGCCGGTCAAGAAGCTGTATCGGAATATGGAGCGGCAGTACTCTCATCGGGCATTAATTTTATAGTTATTTCGACCGGAGCATTAGCTGATAATAGACTTAGAAACGAATTGAGTTCTATTTGTAAAAAAAACGGTGCACACATGCTTATTCCATCAGGCGCAATTNCAGGTCTGGATGGGCTNGGGTCACTTCGAATTGGCGGCCTAACCTCTGTTAGATATACTTCTACAAAGCCTCCCCTTGCCTGGAAGGGTACACCAGCCGATGACGATTTTGACCTGACTAAAATAAACAAGAAAACTATTTTATATACTGGGCCGGCACATGAAGCCGCTCAGCTTTTCCCGAAAAATGCAAATCTTGCTGCCACTGTAGCATTGGCAGGCCTCGGCATGGAAAAAACACAAATTGAACTAGTGGCTGACCCTGAAGTTGCACCAAATAACGTCGGAGCCATTANTGCTGAGGGGCCCTTTGGATCCCTCAAGGTTGAATGTCGTGGATTGCCGGCCCCAGACAACCCTAAAACCTCTGCCACGACTGCCTTATCCCTTGCCGAAGCAATTTTAAAAGATACACGAACTATTATTATTTAGAATTTATTAGGACCTCTTAGATGAAAAAGCCTTTTTAAATATACAGGGTCAAGGTTATCCCTTTTGTCTAAATCGAGAGATTTACTTTCTCACTCGAAATCCTTTTCCGCTAGAGTTATGCGGACATGTTTCTAACATGTAGACGTATCTCCGTGGTACAAAGTTAACATCAATTTTATCTCTCAAAATTTTTAGCATTCTGGAGATGAAAATCACAGGNTAAAGAAAGCTTTTGAAAATCAATAATAAATGTAAAAAATATAATGTAACTGAAAAAAGAAACTGANAGTNGATCAACACTATATAAAATTTTATGCGACCATATGCCACTCGGCAACGCCGCACCCTATGAGCATATCTGGCATGGGCGCATAGCCTATTAGTTCAAATCCCTGACTACCAGCAGCCGCATGCGCGATTGTCCAAGCCCGTAATTCGGCTCCTCCATTACCTGTCTTATCCAGCATCCTCTCCAAATCCGTTGCTAATTTATCATCTGAAGCCGATTTGAATAGTTCTATGCAGGCTCTATCGAATGGTTCATCGATCCAGCCCATCGTGGTTTCACCAATTGAATGACTAAGACCTCCTGTGCCCATCACGACGACACGCAAATCTTTTGGATATGTCTCAATGGCTGACCTCAGCATATGCCCCCAAGCTAAGCAACGTTGTGGCGTTGGAAATGGTTTTTCAACAAGATTTAGATAAACCGGTATGATATGTGGTATGGGATCAAGCCCTGTACACCAAATCGGAACACACATACCATGGTCAAGCTTCANCCTTCGTGAGTAAGACGGGTCGAAATTGTTACTTAGCGCATAATCGAGAATATGCCTTCCTAACCCGACATGACCAGATAACGTCTCGTGAGGAAAAACTGGTTTCATAAAAGGTTCAGGAGGTCCTTCATGTTCTTCACCGATACCGACNCAAAACGCTGGGATATTATCAAGAAAGAAATTAACCCAGTGATCAGTAGAATGAATTACCAAAACATCTGGCTGCAACGCTGATAAACGCTTACCCATTTCCTTGTAATGTTTAGTCAACCAATCTTTACTTTCAGATTTCATCGTATTCCAAGAACGAGCAATATTAGGGGCATGACCGGCCGCGAAACTACCAACAAGTTTAGCCATTTGAACCACCCTCACCTTTATTAATAGAGGACAAAATCTCGATCGATTTTTCATCATCATATCCGCAGATCAATAAAAAAAACCTCATCAGGTAAGGATTTGTTCGCGGATACAAGTATTCAAAATCATCGCTGAGAAGAGCTTGCCGTATTTCAAGTGAAACGGGGTATTTATCAATAGTCGTCTCACGATGTTCAGACCACAAATTCTTGCCATCTGGACCCTGCAAATCGAACATCAATTTATTGAGCCAATAATCAGATTGCATTAGACATCCATCCAAAGAAATGTTTTTGTCAATTAGCGACAATGAATTATATATTATAACACATATAT
The DNA here is from genome assembly GCA_002719885.1 of Rhodospirillaceae bacterium. Classification (GTDB taxonomy): domain Bacteria; phylum Pseudomonadota; class Alphaproteobacteria; order MPNO01; family UBA2964; genus UBA2964. The sequence continues at coordinate 19,788 of PBFH01000005.1, forward strand.
TAAATTCAAATGCCAATTTTAATCATCGCACATAATAAAGAAATACTTAACCTAATCGGAAACAAGCAAAAATGGACTTGAAACTAGGATTTCTTTTACCCACCCGTGAAAGAATAATGGTGGGAATTCACGAGGCAGCGGAAATACTTGAATTAGCCGACTATGCAGAAAATGTCGGCCTCGATTCCGTTTGGATAGGAGACTCCTTGCTTGCAAAACCCAGACACGAACCACTGTCTCTAATAGCCGCTATCGCTGGACGGACAAAAAAAATAGAATTGGGTACAGGCGTCCTATTACCCATGTTAAGAAATCCTGTCGTTCTCGCTCATCAGATTGCTACCATTGATCAAATTAGCAAGGGCCGAATAATACTTGGAATCGGTACAGGACGTGATGTCCCGACAATTCGAAATGAATTCAAAGCGGCTGGGGTACCATTTGAAAAACGAATAGGGACTATGCTCGAACAAGTAAAACTTTGCCGAGCTCTTTGGAGCGGAGAAAAAGTGAATTGGAATGGTCGGTGGAATGTGAAAGATGCCGAGCTCGCACCAAAACCATTTTCAAAAGGTGGGCCTCGCATATGGGGTGGTGGCGGTGTTCCTGCAGCTTTGAAAAGATCAGCCCGTTATTTTGACGGCTGGTTTCCTTCTGGCCCTGGCAATGGAGAGGATTGGCAGAAAAGTTGGCAAGAACTCAACGACTTTGCAAAGGAAGTAGGACGGCAAAAGTCGGANATAATTGGAGCCGCATACGTTACTGTCGCAATTAATAAAAATGTACCTGATGCGGAAAAGGAACTNGATGAGTATCTCACCAACTACTATCTCCGCCCGGCTGAACTGGTTCGAAATGAACAATATAGCTTTGCTGGAGATAAGGCTATGGTGACCGCCTGGCTCAATGAGTTTATTGAGGCAGGTGCAAGCCATCTGTGTATAAGATTTACCGGTAACAATAATAAATCACTTATGGATGAATTAGCTGATATGCGAGAACAATTTTAAGCCTTTCATTAAAGCTTAAATGGAGCAAAATCCTAAGGTACAAACATTTAGGACAAGCGTGTATCCGTTTAAATTTTTTCCCAAATCAAAGAAGCCTTACTCCCAGGTCCTCCCATTACTGGAGGTGAAGCAGTTAGGATTAAATTATCTCCCTCAAAAGAAACATCACGAACTGTGGTTGTTCCCTCTAATTTCGAATGCGCAGAGAGCTCAATATGATGAAAAACCTGGCTACCCTTAAGTTCAAATTCACCAAAATAACTAAAATAACCCCCATCTGCCTGGCGCGTTGCCGTCGCCATATGACCATCCAGGGTATACTCCATACGACCTCCTGTGGGCGCATCTTCTTCTCGGCCAGGGTTTCCATCGGAATCCACAAATCGGAAAGCCACCAAGCGCCATGTGCCAATCATTTTTTTAATCATTTTTAAATTCTTTCAAATTTTTATTTCCAAAAAATTACAGTTATGCGGGTACGGCTCCTGCCATTCGATCAGTGGGTTTGTCATTCATAAAGAGCTGAGCCATTCCAGCAGTAACACCAATGATAACTCCAATTTGCCANGCTANGTTATANTTNCCAAAGGCATCAAACAAAAGGCCTGCGCCCCAAGCCCCTATAAAGGATCCGGNTTGATGACAAAAAAANGCNATACCAGTCAGGGTCGCCATATTTTTTAANCCAAAAATTTGNCCAACCAAACCCGTTACTAAAGGTGCAACCCCTAGCCATAAAAGTCCCATCACAGCTGCAAAAACNAGAGTNGTCGTCGGCGTTGCCGGTAACAAAAAATAAACAACAATAAACGCGGAACGCANTATATAGACACCNCCTAGCAAGTAATGCTTTGGATATTTNCCTCCTAACCANCCAAGGATATAACANCCAATCGCNTTAAANCCNCCGATAACACCNAGNGCTTGNGCTCCTAGTGTNGGNGACTGGCCACAAATTTCTAAATAAGCAGGTAGATGGGCTGCTATAAATATTAGTTGGAGACCACAGACAAAGTANGCGATCGCCATTGTCACATANCCCTTGTGNNCCCACGCCTCAATCAATACCTCCTTTACAGACATTTGNGATCCANNNTTNGTTGATNGAGAGTTAACCTCCACNCTTACATCGTCNCCACAACCNNTATAAAAAGCTGCGGGTATCATTACTGCACANAGTGCNATAAACCCTACCATGGCAATTACCCAACTATTACTATCAATAAGTCCCTGCGCGAGCGGAGCCGCTATAAATGTTCCAATAGAACCTGCAGCCGATATTGTTCCAAGGGCGACACTCCGTTTAACGGCGGACACGGCCCGTGCGGACGCGGCCAGAGCAAGGCTCAGACCCGTGCATGCCAATGCCAACCCAACCATGAAACCAAGACCAATCCAAAGGGCGATGGGTCCTTCTGCAATCATGGTCACCCCAAGCCCAGCCGCATATAGGAATGAGCCTCCTATAGTCATCACCCGGCAGCCAAACCGATCTGCAAAGGCGCCAATCAGCGGTTGGGTAAGTCCCCAAGTGAAATTTTGAATAGCAATTGCAAGAGTAAAATCTGCGACAGAGATTCCAAGATCTTGGGTCACCGGCGCAACGAAAAGTCCGAAGCTCTGACGCATGCCCATACTCATCGTCAGCATTATACTCGCTCCAGTAAGCACTGAAATTGTCTGGGCACTGCTGTAACCCGGAGCTTGATACGGTTTTGACATTACCAAAGATACATCTAAAAAATTGACCGATATGCTTTAAACGACTTAATCAATGAGAGTGGCTTAAACACCATTAACCATATTCAATAAAAATTGATGGATACCAGAGGATACCAATTAATTCACCAAACATAAAATATAGGATTAAACCCGCAATCGCTGCATAAGACAAAGCAAAAAGCCATGTAGTTTTTCCCCTAATTATTAGATACCCAAGGATGAAAAGAGGAATTGCTATCGCCTGACCAAATAGAACCGTTACTCCTGCAATGCAAACGAGACTTAACAATAGCAAACTAGAACTTGGTAGTTCTCTAAGGACTAGTGAATTAGACAACAATGTCCGAAGGCCATTTTGGGAAATGTTCAATACATTTTTTAATTCTAAACCATCTCTAAATAATGCGAGTAGGCCGAGGACAACAGCTGGCACACACACGACAATTGGAAATTGTCCTGTAGCCCTTTCCCAACCCAATGATTGTAAGCCCGCCCAAAAAAATACACACACCATCAAAAAAATAAAAACAAAACCCGCTAATTGGTCTTCATTTTGGGTCTCCTGAATTTTGACTGTTGACCCCTCTTTACTGTGTCGCCTGCCCCTAAGCGCTGTTATTACAATTGTTACAATGGCCAAAATCAAGATAACCAAACATATTGGTCTAAATATCCATGAAATCGGGCCATAAGCCTGGTAAGTTACATATAATGCGCTCTCCATAATTGGGCCAAGAACAAAACCAAGTATAAGGGGTGGTCTCGGTATGCCGCCCTGTTTCATCCAATACCCAATTACTCCAAAAACTAACATCGACCACCAATCAGAAAGCGTATTGGAGCTCATCCACGCACCCATCATTACAAATAAAACAACGGCAGGTACGATTAAATGGCTTGGCAAGAATGTAATTTTTGCAATTTGTTTAGCCCAAATTAAAAGTAGAACAGCACCCAAAACGTTTGCTATGGCCAGTGTCCAAACCATGGAAAAGGTCAAATCAAGTTTGGTAGTCAACATTTGCATACCAGGCATAAAACCCTGAATGACAAATGCACCTAGTAGAATAGCCATGGCCGGACTACCGGGAATCCCAAATGCTACCGTCGGCATTAAGGCCCCACCTTTCATGGCATTATTAGCAGACTCCGGTGCAATAACTCCTCTAATGTCCCCTTTTCCAAATTGAGACTTATCTTTGGCACTCTGGACAGCATGTCCATAGGCTATCCAGTCCACGATTACTCCGCCCAAGCCCGGCAGCATGCCGATATAAATACCGATTGCGGACGATCGAAGAAATAACCACCAATTTCTAAATGCATCACAAATACCTCTTTTCATTCCTCCACTAACAGAACTTCTCGGTACTCTGGAGATAGAAGTATTACGAACTGCGAGCTCAATCACTTCCGGAACTGCAAATAAACCGAGTACCATTGGAACAATGGGTATTCCTTCCAACAAATAGGTCGCCCCCAACCAGTACCTTGGAACTCCACCAGTCAACGAATATCCTACCATTGAGATCAATAAACCAATCAAAGCTGCAAATAATCCCTTCACCATATTGCCGCCCGACAAAGACCCGATCATAGTGAGCCCTAGAACACCCAGAGCAAAAAATTCTGGTTTAGCGAAAGAAAAAATAAGGGGCTTTACGATAGGAATAGATACCGCTAGTGCCACCGCACCGAGAACACCGCCAAGTGCTGAAACTGTGAAAGCCGCACCAAAAGCTCTGTCAGCTTCGCCCTTCATTGCCAAAGGATATCCATCGAGAATTGTTGCCTGAGAAGCAGCTGTACCGGGAACTCCTAAAAGAACTGAGGCTAAAGTATCGCTGGTCGTAGTAACAGCAAACATACCGAGCAAAAAGGCAAAAGCTGGAACTGGATCCATTAGGAAAGTAAAAGGTAATAAAATCGCGAGGCCAACTAGGCCCGATAAACCAGGTATGGCTCCAAAATATAAGCCAATTAGAACGCCAAGGAAAAGATAGCCTATAGCCGGCCATTGCACCACCAACCAAAGGCCATCCAACACTGCATCCAACAATTTATTACTCCCTTAATAAAAGAGACCGCGCCAAGGGTCTAACCTGACGCGGCCGAATAGAAAGAATGTCTAATTACTTACCTCCGGATTTTACATATTGTCTCAAGAATGATACCATTTTTGGATCAACATTTCTTAAAGTAGCATTGATTATCGCTTCACCTTTCTTACCCACAATTACAGCCGGTTTTGCTTTAATGGCCTTCTTATAAGCTGCCAAAAATTCTTTATCCTTCGTTACAGCTGAAAACGCAGTACGTAGAGCCTCCAATGCTGCTTTAGGTGCCTTTGGTGGAAGAAATACCATACGAAAAAGTTGTGAATTTAGGGTATTTAGAAACTTGAGTGTTTTCCATTTCATACCGCTTGGCATCGCATTTTTACCGTTTTTCATTTTATAGACTTCCAACCAAGTCGGCAGATTTGGCAAATTAGGACTTCTTAAATAACGCCCATCAACGGTAGGTGTTTCATACTGGTACAGTACTTTTACTAGGCCGGGTTTTTCCATTGTTGGTTCGACTACTCTTCGATAACCCGGAATAGAAGTTGTATGATATTGAACCTCGTTCTGATGAATGGCGGCGAATATTGGTGTAAAACCTCTATAACCTGTAACCGTTTTATAATTTTCTGGACCTATTAACAGGTCGAGGGACAACCGGCCCTTTAAATCGTGTGTGGAAGTTGTTCTGAGCCCGCCAAATTTAAATCCTCTTGCCTTCTTGAAAAAATCCTGAGGACTATTGATGCCACCTGGAGCTGCGTCCTTTCGAATATAGCAGATTACAGGAGGAGCAGCCGCAGCAACAAACTGAAGATCTGGATAATCAACTCGCAAGCCTGGGTCTTTCAAGACCTGAGCAACCGGGTTCCACGTAAAAAATCCAACAGTCATTCCATTAGGCCTAGCGGCTTCTGCAAGATAATTGGTGGCAACCAAACCACCAGCGCCGCCCATGTCTCTAAAAATAATTTTTGGTTTACCGGGAATATGTTTAGCAATATGAGCCGCAAATATTCTTCCCTCTGTACTATTTGCTCCGCCTGCTGGATAATTACCCAAAAAGATTATTCTTTTCCCTTTGTAGAATGGCCTTGCGTCAGCGTTGAAGAAAACAGCCGTACTAAAGAGAAGAACGGTTAATGCTGCAAAAACTGAAGTTACCTTCGTAAACATATTAGCCTCCTTATATTTTAATTTAATACTATTTTATTTTTTCTTATTAGCTAGAAAGGTACACCCCCTCTAACCGTAGTCCGCAACATTGTGCGTAACTGGCCTTCTGGGACGCCTCCACAAGCAAGGTGAACAGTGCACCTGTTATCCCACAATAAAAGTTGGTCTTTAGACCAACAATGATGATAAATATTTTCTGGATTCTCGACGTAATTAAAAAGCTCTAATAATAATTCTTCCCCTTCACTTTCTTCCATGCCTACAACGTGCGTGGTAAACCTTCGATTGACAAATAATGCCTTTCGGTTGGTTACATCATGGGTTCTCACGATTGGATGAATAACGTCTGGCGTTCGTGCCTTCACCTCGGCGGACTTTTTCTCCCAAATTGATCCTTTTTTATCTTCTTCCGTCATAGAAGATGGTGGATGAAAACGTGGGTTATCAGCTAAGTCAAATTGATGAACTGCCTTCAAACCTTCTATTAGCTTCTTTAACTCCTTCGGAAGATTATCATACGCCAAATACATATTAGCCCACTCAGTGTCACCGCCATCGTCGGGAACATCGATCGCGTATAGAAGGGAACAACGACTTGGGCAGGCCATATAAGAGAGATCTGAATGCCAAATACTACCCCCATCCCTTAGACTTAGGTAATTACCTTCAGCATCCTTTTCATTAGTCAACCATAGAAGCTCTGGATAATCCTTGAGTACATGTTTGCCCCCGGGGTGAACCTCCAGCTCTCCGAAATTCCTACTGAAATCGATGTGCTCTTTTTTCGATATTTTTTGATCTGGAAATACTAAAAGAAGGTGCTCATTCCACACCTCCATGATCTTCTTTAACAAATCACCACTTACGGGTTCAGATAAATCAATACCAGTAACAGTAGCTCCAAGAGCACCAGACCGTTTTCTTACGTTTAGTGTCATGAATACCTCGCCTATACCCGTTTTTTTTATTTCATAATAACACTAATTTTAAAGAGGGTATTACAATAACTATAGAACATCATTTAATTACTGCAATTACCTTTGTAAAAAAAACTTCAGGAACTCGAATGTTAAAAATCTAAAGCACAGGAGATCTTGGAATTCTTGTTATAAATAGGGCGAATAAAAAATCGGTTTAAAACCGTATCTCTAAAGTAAAATTAGGCGTTATATAACGACAGGGCATACTGGAATATATTTTGATTTTGGCTGATATTTAATATCATAGGAAAGGATTTTTTAACTTTCCAAAGCATCGTCTCAAAAGGCGAACACTAAGTACACTAATATTTTATTCGACAATCACCCCATATAAATTCGCCGCATTTTTATAAGCTACTTTTTCGGCAATTGGACGGGGTAATTGACCAAGAATTTTTCGATATATTCGTATGATCTTTCGATACTTCTTCCAACGAGGTCGTTTATGGGCATCCGTCGCAAATAATAACCTGTCCTGATATTTGTCAAATATTAAAGCCCAGGATTTTCTAAGCATCTTTGAACTATCCAAAAAACCAGGGCCTAACTTGCTGGCCTTATTCCTATCGGAATAGGACCTCTGATCTTTCTCTTTTTTTGAAATTGTCATGTAAACATTAGGATTAACTGATAAAATTTTCTCAACTTGGTGGGGGTGCCCAAATGCCATATGAGGAATTATAAATTTTAAATCACGATATTCTGAATAAATTTTCGAAAATCGAGGCCAATCCCTTTCCCAATTATATACTTCCCAGTGCGTCATAACGGGAATGTTAAAACGCGATAACTCATTAAAAAAATTTTTGGTACCAGGTTGAAGAGGATCAACGTAGCGTTCTCCTCTTAGAGTTTGTTCACCATGACTTTTATCCGCATGTGTATATAAAATTTCTCCAATGAAAAGGTAATTATATTTAATGATATTTTCTAAAGTTGTTGAGATATAATCTTCATCCAAGTCATCTCTTAATAGAAAATATTTTGGAGAGCCAAGAATTATAAGGTCTTTATGGCTATTTCTGAGCTCTAGGACCTCGTCTTCATTTTGACCGAGATATTTCCTACTTCGTGCAAATAAGGCTAATTTTGAAACTCCTGATTTCCTGACCTTTTTAATTGCTTTAAAAAAATCGGTTCTTTCATCTATTTGTGCCATTGCATCAAATATCAAACCGCCATAGCGCAGTGACTGTGATAAAGAAATTGATGCTCCACAGCAAAGGAAAACAATAATTAAAAGATATAAAGTTAAAGTCGGCGTAATTTTAGGAATTAACATCAAATGATACCGGCAAGTGCTTTTACATATTCGCCTATGGCCATCGAAGAAGTTAATCCGGGTGACTCTATACCATAGAGATTAATTATTGAATCATAACCGTGTTGATTTTTTCCCTGAATAACAAAGTCGTTAGATGTCGCCTGCTTTAAACTAAGTTTTGGCCGAACCCCTGTGTAACCTGGCTGCAGCTCTCCATCCCTCAAGTCTGGCAACACCCGTCTGATAGCGTCATAAAAGAAGCTTACCCGTTCAGCATCAAAGCTATAATCAACTTCGTCAATTATTTCAACGTCAGGTCCAAATCTATTTAATCCTGATAGGTCAGGACAAACATGAACCGAAATTGCGTGATCTTTAGGCAAAGGATAAATCATCCTATTAAAGGGCTTTCTTCCATACATTACAAAGTAACTCCCTCGTGTTAGAAACTGCTTTGGCACAGTCTCCAAGGAAATCCCTTTAATTGCCGCCGCAATCTTTTGGGCCCCATGACCAGCAGCATTAACACAAAGTCCACAACGTATCTTAGACTTGGGATTTCCACTCACGACAAGCTCTACAAATTTTTCAAATATTTCTCCTGACAAGACTTTGGTATTTACCGCTAAAACGGCGCCGCAATTTTCAGCGTCTCCTAGATAGGCAGTCATTAGGTCATGAGGTTCTATAAGGCCAGAGGTAGGCGAATATAGTGCTCCAGCGCAGTTAAGATTTGGCTCCATTTCCTTTATCTGACCGGCATCAGCAATATATATTTGTTCTAGCCCGTTTTTATTCGCCTTCTCCTTAAGTTCGTGAAGTACCGGAATGTCCTCATCCTCTATAGCCACAATAAATTTACCGGTCATTTCATGGCTTACACCGCGTTCTGGACAATATTGATAAAGCAAATTTTTTCCGCGGATAGCCAACTGATTTTTTAGACTTCCCTGTGGATAATTGATGCCAGCGTGTATACAACCCGAATTTCTCGTAGATGTATGAGTACCATAGGTATTTTCAGCCTCAAGTATAATAACTTCGCGACCAACCATCGCTAATGACCTGGCAATGGCCAGACCAACGACCCCGGCTCCTATGACGATGCAATCGACTTTTTCTATCATTGAATATTTTTTAAAATCAAAGTTAGTTTAAGTTTGTAAAATATCAAATTATAAATATTTTTTGTAGACTTAACTAAAATATTCAAAAAGACTAAATCATAGAAAAATCAAATTTAACGTTAATGAATATTTAATAGAATATAAAATGGGCGCTAAAACGTTATTTGAAAAAATATGGGACAGCCATTTCGTTACAGAAATTGATGGGGAACACCTAGTTTACGTGGCCCGTCTTTTTATTCACGAGGGATCTCGGCACTCGTTTTCTATGCTTCGTGATTCAAATATTAAACCTTATAGAATTGAACAAATTATTGGTTTTGCAGACCACTACATGCCTACTGAAACTACCGTTGGAGGGGTCAACGGTGTAAAAGATCCAGAAATTCGCGGTATGTTGGAATTAATGGAAAAAAATACCTCCGAATTCGGAATTCGGTATTTTGGATTTCAAGATCCTGACCAAGGGATTTTACACGTTACCCCACCAGAACAGGGAATTTCCCAACCAGGTATGGTCATCTGTGGTGCAGATTCACATACTTCAACACATGGCGCTTTTGGAAGCCTTGCCTTTGGTATTGGAGCATCCGAGGCCGGGCACATAATGGCTACTCAATGCATTTGGCAACAGCGACCCTCCACACTCAGGATAAATATTGATGGATCTCTCCCATTTGGAGTTTATGCGAAGGATATAATATTGGGACTAATAGCCAAATTTGGTGTTGGCTTAGGGGTAGGAACGGCCATTGAATTTTCTGGGTCATGCATTAACAATCTGAGCATGGAAGAACGTATGACCGTCTGTAACATGACAATAGAGGCGGCTGGACGAATGGGAATGATTGCACCAGATAACACCACATATGAATACATGGAGGGAAGACCCTATATACCGAAGGGCACACTCTGGGATAATGCCATTGATTATTGGCGGACATTACCGACAGATAACGGAGCGATATTTGATGATGAAAAAGATCTAAATATCGACGATCTTGTGCCAATGGTTACTTGGGGTACAAATCCGGGAATGGTCGTTCCAATTACAGGTTCAGTGCCGTCACCGGATGAAGTATACGACGAAAACCAACGGAATGAATACATAAAAGCTTTAGACTACATGGACCTCAAACCCGATATGGGAATTGAGGGTATTAAAATTGATCGGGTCTTTATTGGTTCATGCACCAATTCTCGAATTGAAGACTTGCGTGTTGCCGCCGAGGTAGCTGCAAAAGGGCAAGCACAGGTTCAGACCTGGGTCGTTCCAGGATCAAAGAGTATTAAAAGACAGGCAGAAAAGGAGGGACTAGATAAAATATTCCTCAAAGCGGGTTTCCAATGGCGCGAGCCAGGGTGCTCGCTTTGCACAGCTCTTAATGGTGATTTGCTAAACGATGGAGAGAGGTGTGCTTCAACATCCAACCGTAATTTTGTTGGTAGGCAGGGACCAAACGGGAAAACACATTTAGTAAGTCCAGCTATGGCTGCCGCAGCGGCCATAAAAGGAAGCCTCACTGACGTGCGGAAGTTAGGCTGATGACTATGGAGCCCTTTAAAAAATTAACGGCCATAGCCTGTCCTTTTGAAAAAATTAATGTAGATACTAATCAAATATGTCCAACACGCTTTAATAAGCTTCCCGTTAATGACCCTTACCTGAAAAAGGTAATGTTTCATGACCAACGATTTACTCGGAACGGTGAGAAAAAAAATACACAGTTCATATTTAATCAAGACCCTTATACAAAATCAGAAATTATAGTCGCTGACCAAAATTGGGGTATCGGCTCATCTCGTGAAAGCGCCGTTTATGCGCTGAAATCTTTTGGCATTAGGTCAGTGATAGCGTCTAGTTTCGGTGATATACATTACAATAATTTAACGAAAAACGGGCTATGTCCCGTGACACTCACACAAAATGCTTGTCGTGATTTACGACAACAACTTATCGAAAATGTAGGGGTTAAAATTACAGTGAACCTAGAGGCAATGAAAGTGATTACCCCTAATGGTACAGAATACAGTTTCGAGATGCACCCCCTCAAACGACGCTGTTTGTTGGAGGGACTAGATGATATTTCTTTAACTAGAAAATACTTAGAAGAAATCCAAATATTCGAAGCAAATCACCACCGCAGCAAACCATTTTTAAAAATTCAAAATTCTAATTGAAATCGGCACCCCTAGTTATCAAAAATAGTCCCTCAAAAGGTTTTTAAATTTTTGCGCGGCGATCCTTATGATAGTTATATTGCTCTTTTATTTGACAATTATAAAATGCCTGAGTTGGGAGTAAATGCTATCCGAACCTCCTTTAAATGTTAACACTGCTTCATCTCTTCGGTTCAATATTTTCGTATAGGACAAGTAAGGCTTTTTAGAAACCCACACAGCATATGCAGTTACTTTATATTTCTTTCTACTATCACTTATGACTCGATACATTGCACTTTTTATTACTTTATCTAGGCTCAGCATATAATTAATCTTTCTCAACTCTTTATTGAGTGCCAATCGCCCCCTTTTAGAAATCATAAAATCTAATCTTTTACCCGACGAATTGATCACTACCGCTGCTAACCTTTGACCCATAGTTTTAAGAGAATTTTTCAAAGGTCCAATTTTTCCCATTGGGATCTTGGTCTCGATTACAAGGTTTTCTCCAAATTGCCCTTTAGAACGCGTAAACTTACTACCTTTCGAGAGATATTTCTTTGCCACAGCAACAGATTTTCCCAAAAGATTTTTTTTATCTTTACCCATAATTCGAAATGTGGCTTTTACAGGAACCTCAACAACCTTGCCGGCTACCGCATCCTCAATATCCGAGGTATATAACGTTACTTCTGCCTTATCAGCTTTACACCCAGCTAATACAAAAACACCAAATAAAATAACAATTAAAACCCTCAATTTAGCACACATTTCCTAACCTCAATTCATATAATAATTTAAATTTATAAATGGTCGGAGCGATAGGATTTGAACCTACGACCACTTGACCCCCAGTCAAGTGCGCTACCAGACTGCGCCACGCTCCGACGGCTTGTAAGTAGTTGATATTAAAGGATGTCGCAAGTGGCAAATTGGTTTGGGAAACAATCGGGAAACAATTTTGGGAGTGGCGTTGTCAGGAAAGTTTTAAAATAACCCAGACTGCACCACTTTTCTGCTTGTTAATGTGACTTAAAGTTTCTTTTTCTTTATTTCTAATTAGCAAAACATTTTGGTTTCACACCAACGTTGCAATTCCTTTCGGTAGTTCCCCGGCCTCTTGGAGCCGGGCAATATCAGCGCTGGTGTCAATCAACCACCGCCAAGGTTCATGCCTTCCCGCTATATTCCAAGATATGATCCGCATACAATGACCTCAATTCACCATCTAGTGTTCTCACCAATTGTCTAAAAACTCTATTAAAGTGTACAAATTTATCTGCAATTGAGTTATTTGACGAATTTGACGCAGAAAAACTGTGCTCATCGCCGACTCTATTAATTATAGCGGCTAGCGACACAGAACTTAACCGCCCCATTATCATCACCCTGCAACATTATTTTTATAACGAACGATGTTCTAAAACAGCGATTTATATTGGGTCCCCATAAATGGATTTGATAGGGGCATAAATAAAGATCAAAGATGGAACTCAGGTAGGTCAACCACAAATTGTGATAAGATAAATTTATTTAAACTCTTCTAATTCATATTTTGTTATAAAATTCTTCATTTCCGTTTCAAAGGATTCGGGTATTAATTTTTCGAGACAACCCCTTGCCTCCAACACACGCTCATAAACAACTTCTTCTGCATTTTTCGTATTCAAATTCGACAAAAAATTTTTCATCTTTGTTAAAACTTCAGCACCAAAATTCTCTGAAAATTGTTTTTGTTCGCTTTCTTTAAAAACACCATTTTTTACGGTAGTTGAAATCATCAACCACATGGCCAAATTACTTTTTGCTTTTTCAATAATATCTCTAGCATCCCTATCAACATACTTATCAATATCGTTCTCAATCCTTTGATCAATTAATTCAATTGTCTTTTTAGAAGAATCAATTGTATTCGGACTTAAATCGCACTCCATCGAAAACCATAGCAACGCCCTGCACCTTACAGGTATAGAAGGGTGAGTTGACATCATTTGAGACGAAACTGAATTTACCTCTTTAAGCTGTGATATGAATGCACCCGTATCCTGACGAAGATGTCTACCGGATAAACCGGAAAGGGTTTTCATCATTGCTTTAATGGCAATATCAACCGAGCCACATGCGTACAAACCAAGTCTATCCACAGAAATTTCCTGATACCTCGACAAAATAAAATATTCTAATGAATCCTTATGTTTTCCAATTCCACTCACGCCATGTTGTAAAAGGAAATGACCTATTTCATGTCCAGCGACAAATTGAAATTCTTGTTCATTCAATAAATCAATTAAACCCGAAGAAAATCTTATGATACATTTGTCGTCTAAATCCGAATAACATTCGGCCTGTATATCCGGAGTGGGGTAAACATAGGAATTAATTGCTGAGAACGGCAGTTTTAATTTTCTACAAACCTCGCTCAAGGATTTAGCTAATCCTGGGGTTACTTCGGAGGTAACTCGAAGCTGATTTATATTGGCTTCGTCTAGAGCCGGTTGCAAATCACTCTCAACTGTCAATTCAGTTTGTCTTCGAATGTCTCGAGAAAAACGTAATTTTTCAGCTAGTGCTCGGGCATCATGAACCAAATTACTCATATTTTTTTCTTAGTTCTGCAATCCGATTTAATATATTTTCATAATAACGTTTTTCAGATTCTTTGGCGTTGGTATGACGACTATTCCATGTTGCATATTCCTTAACTAAATGTTGCTTCTTTTTTTCATCGTCCCAATTAGGGTCTATATGAAGTAATTCTTCAATGGATTGCTCGTCTGCCTCGACTTTTACATCCGTAATTGCCCTGTCTTTAATTTTTTTAAGTTCATCATAATCTAGGCCTAATGCTTCAGCTATCTTGGATATCGTTGCCATTTCTTCCTTATCGGCAGTACCATCAGCTGCCATCACATCATAGCAAAGCGTAATTGCATCATACTTACTCTTTTGCTCTCCAATTTCATTCAAACGTCTCGTAGCATCACTTAATGACAGTTCTTTTGCTTTTTCATCTGCGAATGCATCTTTCATTGCCTGGTTATAGTTATCTTTCAAATTTTTAAGTACTTCACCGCTGTGACCAGCAATTTGTCGCTTGATCCATTCTTGAATTACATAACCCTCCTTATCGTGAAGTTCCCCATCAGCCATCGCAACCGCCACTCCTATCCTAATGGCAAGCCCATTGGCTTCTTCCTGATCTTGGTCTATCTCCTCATATCCCTTTTCGGTGAAAACATGATTAAATGTTACTGATGCTAAATGAAGACCAGCCTCACCCAAACCTCCTAAAATTTCCGGCGGATTCTTTTCATCATAAAGTCGAAGTATGACAGTTATGGTTTGCTGCCCGCTTTCTGCAGGATGCAAAAACGCCGGAACGACAACCCCAACCTTAAACCATTCGGTCAAGCCCTGATCACCGTTTACTCGACCCAGTGTGTTTGTAACTTGGTAACAGGTGCTGTTGGGCTCTTGCCAATCGTCAAAGAAGGAGAAAACCGGTTTAAATTCATCTGGTTGACCAGTTACAACTGAGGTCATAGCGCATAAATTAACAGAACCGGATATTGGAAATGCACCTCGGATCTCAACAGCTTTAACCTTTAATTTACTTTCCTCTCCAATTTCCTCATCGACCAAACGAACTTCGAAGGGTCCCATAACCTTGGAATCCGTCTCCCCACCACTGGCACCACCAATACTATTAAGGCCCCACCAGCCGAGAACAATTACGATTATCCAAAAAATAGCCTCCACAGCTCACTCCACCAAAAACTTATCTATACCACTTGCATCTCTACTCCCGTCAGACGCCATATCTAAGTCAACTTCTGTTTTTTTACCTGTACCGACGTCCTCAAATGAACACTTCAAGGTCTGATTTTCATCGTAAGAATAGGTGACTTTAATTTCTTCGCCTTTTGCTCTACCACTGGGTAATTCTAGCTCGCCTTCGAAAATTGTTGTTACAAACCTTGGATCCTCTTCAGGGCTTGAACACTCTGTCACCTTGCAATCTACTCCGGTTTGATTTTCAAATATGGTATAAAAACTTTCCGTAATGGAACAGGGTATCTTTTCATTCTTTTTTATTATTATTGTGTTTCTTAAAATATCTTCTCCGCCTTGTGGATTGGGCTGCATCGCTAGCGTGCCGAAATTTTGCCCAGTTGCTTCCACAACCTTAATTTTTTCGACTGCTGATTTTTGTACAGCCGTCAGAGAGGATCCGTCACTTTTATAAGCCGCATATAGTGCAGCCCCCAAAGCAACAACTTCATCAACATTTTCACTTGATATTGGGTCTTGCTTAAAAGTTCGCTTGATACTCTCCTGAACAAGAGGAATTCGTGTGCTGCCACCCGCAAGGAAAATCCCTTTTATTTCTTCCGCTTTTATTCCAGCCTCTTCCAAGGTAGACTCACATAACAATTCTGCTTGGGTAACGAGGGAAGAAATTGACTCTTCAAATTCTTCCCTTGAAATTTCTACAAATTTTCTACCTACCTTTGCTGTTGACCGTTTTCTTCGAGAAAGAGATTTTTTCTCTTCCTCAGCGTCATTGATAGGAAAATCCTCCGGATCATAGTCTTCACCATTTTCTTCTTTGTATTTTGACGCCACTAATTTAATCAAAGCCTTGTCGAAGTCATCACCACCCAGTTTTGCAACTCCATTGGATGAGAGAACATCCACGTCCTGACCATTTATACAAATAATAGAAATATCAAAAGTACCTCCACCTAAATCATATACAGCATAATTTCCATTCAGCTCCTCGCCATTTTTAAATGCATAGAATAGTGCAGCTGCCGTAGGTTCATTAATTATAAAGTTTACTTTTAATCCACTGGCCTTGGCTGCTGCGAGCGTTGCTTCTCTGGCTTCATTCGAAAAATTTGCCGGTATTGTGACCACCGCATCATCCACCTCACCGGTAACAGATTCGGCGACTGCTTTCATTTTTTTTAGAACAAAACCACTTAGCTCGGTCGGAGTATATTCATTTGAACCTATTTTATGAGTAACAGAGGTACCCATATCCCGTTTAAAGCGCCCCGCAGCCCGGTCAGGTGCATTACTCCATGTACGACGCGCATATTCACCAACTTCCATTACACCGTCTTCTCTCTCTGTAACACATGACGGAGTGATGTTATTGCCATCGGTATCCCGGATAATCACAGGCCTACCAGTCTCATCAACCTGCGCTACTGCCGAAAAAGTTGTTCCTAGATCAATTCCGATGAATGTGCCCATTTAACTCGTCCCCTCGTTTTTCTGTTCCTCTTGAAGAACGCCTATTATTACCTTTGCTTCTACAATGGTTTGATACTTACCATTCTGGACTCTAATTCGATAACCCGGCTCAATAACCTCTAAAACCTTAAATTCATCCGCTTTACTATTTACGGTTCTTTTCTTTGGGTTATCAGCAATACCTTCAATTACCCTGATATCGCCGCCAATATCAGGAGAAAACTCTTCAACCCCGCACTCATCGATCGCATCCTCTAAAAGACTCTTGATCAATGACCGTTGATTTTCATCAAATTGTTCATCTCTTTCCAATTCTATTAATGTTCTGTGAACTCTTAAAAAGCGGTAAAGAAACCTTTTAAAAATTTCGGCGTCATATCCGGCTTTTAACCGCTGTATTTCTTCATCTTTAGAATTGATAGAGCCTTGAAGCGTCATATAGGTTTCAATCAAAGAATCCATTTTGTTTACTAATTTATCGGATTTTTTGTTCAATTTTGACGCATTTTCATTTTCAAAATTACCTAACTGTTCCAAATATTTTCCAAAGGTGTTTATCGTCTTATTATATTTCATCAATTCTGTGCCAAACTCCTCCGGCATCAAAAGGTGGGGTTTTGAAGAAAGAATACGGCGCCAACGGTAAAGGTAGAAAGTTATCCATATCGACAATACCAATGCTATGCTCAAGCCTAAAATCGCATAAATTAAAACATCAGTTGAAAGAGCCTTTTTACCTCCCTCTTCTTCGGTTTTTGAATCTACAGCCTCTTTTGGATCTGCGGAGGTCGATTTTTTCTTATTAGCTTCAGATTGGTTATTCTTGTTAGCTTCAGATTGTTTATTCTTGTCTTCATCCGTTTCTTTTTTCTTTGAGCTGGTTACTGTGTCTTCGACCAAAACTTTGTTGTTAGAGTCATGCGGTGCTTGATTCATCAGGTCAATTTTATCCCAATTTAATGTCAGAAATCCCGCAATAATCACTATCAATCCGATTACTAAAATTAATAGGACAGTTGACCCTATTTTGGACTTTTTCATTTTATCCCCTCGTCTCCCAACAACGAATTTCTATAAATACCTTATGGAAATTGTGGATTATTCCAACCAAGATGGTCAAGAAACCTCAAGAAAAGGGCCGTAAATGCAAAAGTCACCCTTTTCGCTTTCAGTAAAATACAGAAGGTGTTCCCTTTCGTGACAGTGTGGTGCGCTACCAGACTGCGCCACGCTCCGTTCTGCGGTTTATAGCATGGTGGGTAACAAAAGGGTAATTTTTTTGCAGTGGAAAATAATATTTTTACTCCAACCAGACTGAGCACCATTCAAAAACCTAGTGATGATTTATAATATTTTTCGTCCTAAAACTTGGTTTTACACCAACGTTGCCATTCCTTCTGAGGTGGAGCCTCCGTTACAGTACCGTATCTAACAAAACCTACTTCTTCCTGACCACCCTTGGTCTTAATAGGTGAAGACTTGGGATAATAAACGAGTTCCGGTGATTTACAGCATTAAACCCGACAAATTTCCGACCTAATGCCGTTTAAACGCATTGATAGAAGAATTTCATAAAATCCAGCGTAAAAGGCTAACAATCCAATCCATGCTATGTTACTGTAATCATTAAAATAAGAATTCTTTGAGACCCCACACCTCTTGCTCCCCTGTGAAGAGTGCTACCTGACTACGCCACTTTCTGTCCGCAGACAATTGTTAATTTTTTGTAACAGCGTCTAGCGGAAAAATTAAATTAGTCTCTATAGAATTCTTCTTCAAGAGCGATAAGTTCTTCCAAGGTCTTCTCGAGCGTCTCGCGATACTCAATATTTAATTGAGTGGAAACCTCTAATTTAGCTTCAAGAGATGACGATTTGTTTACTTTGGACTTTTTATCAAAATTATTTTCAGCCCCCTTTATATTTTTAAATCCAACGTCACGAATTAATTTGCGCACGCCTCTGATGGTATAGCCATCCTCATATAAAAGAATTTTAATTTGCCGCAGGAGTGAAATGTCTTCAGGTCGATAATAGCGACGCCCGCCCCCCCGTTTTAAAGGCCTTATTTGAGAAAATTTTGTTTCCCAGAAACGCAAAACGTGGGTTGGAAGCGCTAATTCTTTTGCCACTTCACTTATTGTTCTGAATGCGTCAGCGGATTTATTTGACGATTTAAGGGGCTTTTTTACAATCTTTTGTTTGGCATCACCTGTAATCATCTTAGCCCTTAATCAACTAACAGTTTTAATCAACGGGATTTAAAGAAGTGTTAATTTTTCTTTTTAGAATGTTAGAGGCCTTAAAAACGAGAACACGTCTAGGTTTTATAGGTACTTCTTCCCCAGTTTTTGGATTTCGACCAGTTCTTTCTCTTTTATGCCTTACAGTAAAACTACCGAAGGAAGATAATTTTACCTGCTCGCCCCTTACCAACGTGTTAGTAATTTCTTGGAGTATGCTCTCAACAAGTTCCGCAGACTCATTCCTAGATAATCCTAAGTTCTGATATACAGCCTCACTCAATTGAGCACGCGTTATTGTTGAACTTGGCATTTTCACCCCCTTCGAAAAACATTAACGACGGTAACCACATGGAATATAGCAGTCAATAACAAGAACATAACCAAGGAAACATAAATAGAAGTCTAAACCTTTTTCACTACCAGCGAATTAAACTAGCTCCCCATGTAAAACCGCCACCCATAGCTTCTAAAACGACTATATCTTGTTCTTTTATTAAGCCATCATTTAATGCTGTCCCTAGAGCTAGAGGAATTGAAGCAGCAGAAGTATTTGCGTGACGGTCAACAGTTACAATCACCTTTTCAGGTGCTAATTTCAGCTTCTGTGCTGTTCCGTCAATTATACGTTTATTTGCCTGATGCGGAACTAGCCAGTCTATATCTTCAGGTGATAGGTTATTGGCTTCTAAAGCCTCTTCCAAAACCGAAGCCATATTTTTAATTGCATGACGAAATACCTCTCGCCCTTCCATTCTAAGGTGACCAACTGTTTTTGTTGAAGAAGGCCCTCCATCAACGTAAAGAAAATCATGATGGCGGCCATCTGAATGAAGGTGATTACTTAAAATGCCACGAAGATTTTTATCACTGCTTTGCTCCAAACCCTGAATAATTATAGCTCCAGCGCCATCACCGAACAAAACGCTAGTAGTGCGGTCATCCCAATCTAAAATTCTAGAAAAGGTCTCTGCACCGATTACCATAACGGTTTCCGCTTGCCCCACTCTAATAAAGTTATCCGCTATATTAAGAGCGTAAATAAAACCGGTGCATACTGCCTGAACATCAAAAGCCGCTCCTTTAGTCATTCCCAGCCCCTCTTGGACCCTTGTTGCAGTTGCTGGAAACGTCTCGTCAGGCGTAGCAGTAGCTAAAACTATGAGATCAATATCATTTACAGAAAGGCCTGCTGTTTTAATTGCCTCTTTAGCCGCATTGATAGCTAAATCAGAAGTTTTTTCATTTTCGTCTGCTATTCTTCGTTCGACAATACCAGTTCTTTTACGAACCCACTCGTCAGATGTGTCAATGCTACGAGCCAATTCTTCATTCGTAACAACGCGTTGTGGTAAATAACAACCGCATCCAACAACAATCGATCGCCGAATCATACAATCCGTGCCTGGTGTGCTTCCTGCTCTCCATACTCAGTCAGCTCACGTATAATAAATTCATTGATTCCATTTGCCGTCATATCTATAGCGACACCAATAGCATTAGCGAACCCAAATCCATCAGTACCACCATGGCTTTTAACTACTACACCATTTAAACCTAGAAAGGTTGCGCCGTTATATCTACGGGGGTCAATTCGTGCACGCATTTTCATAAAGGATCGCTTTGCTAATAAATAAGCAAATCTAGACATTAGAGAACTTTTAAAAGTCTGTTTTAAGTACTCTGAATAAAGTCGCACGGTTCCCTCTAAGGTTTTTAAAGTTATATTTCCAGTAAAACCATCAACAACAAATACATCTACGGTGCCAGCGCCTATATCGTCACCCTCAACAAACCCGTGAAATTTAAAAGGTAATTTACGCTCTCTAAACAAAGCTGCCGCTTGACGAACAGCATCCCGTCCTTTTACTTCCTCTTGTCCCACGTTTAACAATCCGACGGAAGGTTGTTCAATACCAAATACCGTTCTAGCAAATGCGGCGCCTAGCATCCCAAATTGAATGAGATTCTCAGCATCACCTTCTACGTTTGCACCCAGATCTAACATAACACTCTCTCCAACACTCGTAGGACAAGTAGCCGCAATAGCCGGACGATCTATTCCGGGTAACATTTTTAGTGAGATCTTTGCCATCGCCATTAAAGCACCAGTATTTCCAGCTGATACTATTCCAGCGGCCTCACCAGAATTCACCGCATTAATGGCTAACTGCATGCTTGAGTTTTTACCCTGCCGTAAGGCAATTGTAGGTCTCTCCTCAGAACTTACCGCATCATTCGTATGTACAATTTCCGTTGAAGAATTCGGTAACCCGTGCTTTGTTAAAAGTGGCGAAATTCTATTTTTATCACCAAACAAGATAAATCTAACGTCAGGAAATCGAATAAGTGCCATAGCTGCACCCTCTACGACGATTTCTGGGGCATTGTCACCACCCATTGCATCAAGTGCGATAGTAAGACGCTTACTCAAAATGGGTTCCGTATACTAGTTTCAGGAAAAATTCAGCTTAAACACCAGAAGCTTCCATGACTTCACGTTCGCTATAATAACCGCAAGAGCCACAGACATGATGCGGCCTTTTGAGCTCACCACAGTTTGGACATTCGACATAACTACCTCCAGTAAGAGCATGGTGCGAACGGCGCATATTCCGACGCGATTTGGATGTTTTCTTTTTCGGTACAGCCATAATATCAATTTCCACTCATAAACCTACTAAGGGGGCGGTTGTAATACCTAAGTTCTTACGCCACGGCAAGCCACAACTCAAAAAATAATTAATAATCGTCTCTCATCCTACTTTTTTTGTTTGATACCGGCTAGTGCGGCAAACGGTTTGTTTTTTTTATCTTCTTTAGTAATTAAATAAGGTCCGATAACTTCGTCTGCCAAACCCTCGGCTCTAGGATATGGATTGGCCGCCAAAGCCAATTCTTGAGCCCCAACTTCTCCAAGATCTATAACATCATTTTCATAGATTTCAAACAACCCATCGTCTAAAAAGGTTTCCGTAACTACATGAGAAATATCATAAAAGTCGACATCGAACGTTTCATCAATAATACTCTCGAGGGGCACCATAGATACGACACAATTTTGCACGATTTTTGCATTTATATTACCACTCACCCGAACTGCATGTTTAGCCTTTATAGTTTTTACACAAACATTTATGGTAAAACTTTTTATTTCTTCAAAACCAAATCGCTTTGCGAGAGCAATTTTCTCACTTGATTCGGGGTTTAGAACAAATTTTTTCTCGATTTCTTCTAATTCAGAGGGATGTATTAAGAAAGAGAATTCCATATTTTCATCATAACTAGTTTAAAATCTTTAGTTCAAAGAAACGTTATCAATTTCATCTAATACGGGAAGTTTTCCATTTATCAAATTTTCTGCTGAAAGTTTCAGGAGCTTTGAATAAAATAAATTTACATAGTTAGTGATTTTTTCTGCACCCTCTATACTTTCCATATCTCCGCGAAAAACATTACGCAAAATAGCCTTTGATAGAGAATTACGATCCTGATCACTCATGGCCTTTTCGTAAGCAGATAGCCGTCCATAAAAAGCCTTTATCATAGCCTTAACTCTTTTTCCCACCCCTAGATCGCCCGCACCCATTTCTCGCAATGAACGATCCATATCTGCGAACATAGTATCAAACAAACACTGGGATAGAGACTCTACTTCCTTTCCTTCATCTTTTAGGCGTTTTAAAACAAGAAAAACATGAAGGGAGATCATATCAAATCTTCCATCAACTGTATCGGGCACTCCAAATCTTTTAAATAAGAATGGCTGACGCGCCTGATTTACTATCTCAACGTATAAACTATGAGCCTGATCTTTGATTTTGGATCTTCCAAAAATTGTCATAAAATTTTGACCCTATTTACTAAATAAGTACCTTTTTATAAAAATATTGAGATACTATATGTAAAAGAAATATATCAATGCCATTTTAAAATCTATGCAAATTCAATTTAAATTATTTACCACTTTGTTTATTTTGGGCCTAACGTTTTTAGTGTTAGTAGGTTGCAAAAAACACATTGAAAAACACGGGAACTCTCCAAATCCAAAGCTAGTTGCTGCGATCAAACCTGGCATTCATAAACATTTTCATGTAGAACGGCTTCTTGGGTCACCTTCTACAACTGCAACATTTGACCGTGAACATTGGTATTACATAGACTCAAATGTCCAGACCTTCTCTTTTCGTAAACCCAAATTACTAAAAAGGCGTGTCCTGATAATAGAGTTTGATAACAATGGAGTTGTTGCAAACATAAGAAAAATTAACACTACCAACCAAAAAGAAATCGACTTTGTAAAGCGAAAAACTCCAACAAAGGGCAAAGAACTTACATTTATTCAACAAGCCATAGGAAACATAGGAAAATTTAGAAAGCCTTCACAAGATTAGATGATTACCACGAAGGTCAACTTATTTATTTTTTTTGAAAAACATAACCTATAGATACTTATGCAACCATGGCCAGCAAAAGTATTGCCACAATATTAATTATTTTAATCATTGGATTGATGGCTGGCCCGGCTGTATCCTTATATGGATCCCCAACTGTATCTCCAGTAACCGCAGCGTGATGCGCCTCTGAACCCTTGCCACCGTGATTACCGTCCTCGATAAGCTTTTTGGCGTTATCCCATGCACCACCTCCTGATGTCATAGAAATCGCTACAAAAATACCGGTCACAATCGTTCCTAAAAGTAAAGCACCCAAAGTCGTTAATGCCGCTTCTAATCCACCAATTGCTCGAAACACAAAGAAGACAACGATAGGAGCTAAAACCGGCAATAGAGATGGGATAATCATTTCTTTGATCGCTGACTTTGTTAGCAAATCAACAGCACGACCATATTCGGGTTTTGCTGTCCCATCCATGATTCCCGGAATTTCTTTAAATTGGCGCCTCACCTCTACCACCACCGCTCCCGCTGCTCTTCCAACTGCCTGCATGCCAAGTGCTCCAAACAAATAGGGAAGTAGACCACCAAGAAACAAGCCAATGACAACAAACGGGTCTTGCAACTCGAATTTAATTTTTCCTTCCAAATTGGGAAAATAATGTTTTATATCAGCCGTATATGCTGCAAACAAAACTAATGCGGCCAAAGCAGCTGATCCTATTGCATACCCCTTAGTTACTGCTTTCGTTGTATTGCCTACAGCATCCAATGCATCTGTATAGTTACGAACTTCTTCCGGTAATTCTGCCATTTCAGCAATACCACCTGCGTTATCAGTAACAGGACCATATGCATCTAAAGCAACAATCACGCCGCCTAAAGCCAACATTGTAGTTGCTGCGATCGCCACCCCATAAAGACCTCCAGAAAAATAAGAAGTTACTATTCCTGCACAAATAACTAAAACTGGGAGAGCGGTGGACTCCATCGATATAGCAAGCCCTTGAATAACATTTGTTCCATGTCCTGTCTCTGACGCTTTTGCCACCATCTTAACAGGACGATGATTAGTCCCTGTATAATATTCGGTAATCCACACCAATAAGCCGGTCACTGCCAGTCCAATAAGTGCACAATAGAAAAGGTGGAGCGCCTGCCATTCAGAGGAAATTTCAGCCGCCAGAGAACCAAACAACCAAGAAATCGCAAAACCAATTAGAACTGCAGATGCTATAACCGAAACAATAAGGCCTTTGTACAAAGCACCCATAATATTTTGGCCACTACCCAACCGGACGAAGAAAAATCCGATTATGGAACCAATTATACTAGCTCCACCGATCAAAAGGGGCAGGTTGATTAGTAAAATTTGCATAGATCCTGTAAAATAAATAACGGCTAATAACATGGTGGCAACCATAGTCACGGCATAGGTCTCAAATAAATCAGCTGCCATTCCAGCACAATCACCCACATTATCACCGACATTGTCTGCAATTACCGCAGCATTTCTGGGATCATCCTCTGGGATCCCTGCTTCAATTTTACCAACGAGATCAGCCCCAACATCGGCTCCTTTTGTAAAAATACCTCCTCCTAAACGAGCAAAGATTGAAATTAAGGAGGCGCCAAAACCAAGTGCAACCATCGCCTCTAAGATATGGCGCATACCCTTGTCGGATCCGGCGTCAAAAACACTACTTAGTATAAGAAAATATCCTGCAACACCTAATAAACCGAGCCCAACAACAAGTATTCCTGTAACCGCACCAGATTTGAAAGCAACATCCAATGCGGGGGCAAGACCTCCGTTACGAGCAGCATCTGCCGTTCGAACATTAGCCCGAACGGAAACATTCATACCGATATAGCCAGTCACACCAGAAAGAATTGCTCCTATAAAATAACCAATTGAAACGAACCAATTCAATCCAAAACCAAGAACAATACCAATCAGCACACCAACAATTGCTATCGTCGTATACTGACGGTTTAAATAAGCGCTCGCCCCTTCTTGTATTGCTAATGCGATTTCTTGCATCCGTTCATTTCCGGCGCTAACAGAAGTAACGGCTCGAATTGCATAAATTCCATAGATAACGGCTAAAGCACCGCATAAAAGTGTAACCCAAGAGGCTGCTGACATGGAGTTAAGTCCTTAAAATTTGAAAAACATAATTAATGGGAGCTTCACCAAAAAAATCCCACTTTTAACAAAATTTTGGCGGAACATGCCAGAATCCGCGTCTGGAAGCAACACCCTCTACATTTAAATATTAAACAATTTAAAAAAAGTAAAAAACTTAAAAGATTATATCAAAAATGTTGCCAACCAAACGATTTTACAGGAACCTCGTGCCCGAATTGATCTAAAATTGATATTCCTTTTCCCGACTGGATGCAGCCTACTTTACTAATCGATATATTTAAAATACTTGCAAAATTTTCAATTACATTTCTTTGGTCTTTGTTGGCGGTAAATAAAAGTTCGTAGTCATCTCCACCGCCATATACTGACTCCCAATAATCTTTGTTTTTTTCAATTATTTTCGTAGCACATATCGAAAGTGGTATTGTTCCCATTTCAATTTTGGCTGCAACCTTTGATGCTAAACAAATATGATTTAGATCGGCATATAACCCATCAGAGATATCGATGCAGGCTGTTGCGGTGCCAGCAAGCAACTTCCCTAAACCTATCCGCGGCTCTGGTAGGATATACCTATCATAAAGACTAGGGTAATGTTTTAAAGTTTTAGCTCTACCAATCTCTCCAAATAATTTCAGAGCAATCGCTGCATCCCCAATGCAGCCTGAAACGAAGATATCATCGCCAACCATTGCACCGGCCCGACGGATTACGCGATCTTTTGGAATTTCACCAATTGCGATTATGGAAAGTGTAATAGGCCCGTTTGAAGAAGTAGTATCGCCGCCCAAAAGAGAAACATTAAACTTCGTTTGATCATCTTGAAGCCCCGCAGAAAAACTTTCTAACCACTTTAAAGGAAAACCATGCGGCAAACATAAAGCTAAAAGATAGCCTCGAGGGTGACCACCAGAAGCAGCCAGATCAGAGAGGTTTACTCTCAATAACTTTTTTGCAATTAAATCAGCCGGGTCATCTTTAAAAAAATGGATACCCTCAACCATTGTATCCATTGAATAAATAGCTTGATAACCTTTTTTAACTGACAAAGTCGCGCAATCATCTTGAAGAGAAGCACTACCAGGGTTATTGACTGCCAAAGGTCTAAAAAACCGTTCAATTAAACCAAACTCATTTACGCGAAGTTGATTCTTTTTCATTGCTACACTCCAGCTCGGTGTTACGCAACTCATGAGCAATTTTATCTAGCACTCCATTAACCATACCCGGTTCAGCACCAGAGAAAAATTCATAAGCAAGCTTTATATATTCCTTGATAATCACTTTTGCTGGAACTTGATGACGTGCCATTAGTTCAAAGGTAGCTAATCTCAATATGCATCGCATAACTGTAGCTATTCTATCGAGGGGCCACGTTTCATCTAAAAAAGTACTTAGATATCGATCAATTTCAGTCAGACTGCGGTCCGTGCCAATCACCAATTCTTGTAGCAAACTAAAGCTCGCGTGCATGCGTCCATTTACATCATTATCTCCTATATTAATTCGATAGGCACGAAACTCTTCAAGTACGAGATTAACATTCGCACCATTAAATTCAATTTGATACAGAGCCTGAATAGCGGCCAACCTTGTAGCAGTTTTTTTTTCTATCGTTGAGTGAAAACTTGAATCAGAATTTTTAGTGGAGGGAGTATTAGTCCTGTCTTTCATTTTCCATATATTTCGAAATGTTTTTTAAGCTCAATCATTTTTAAACAAGCTCGCGCGGCGTGTCCTCCCCTATCCTGCTCACTCCGTTTTGCACGCGCCATCGCCTGTTCTTGATTTTCTACTGTTAAAATACCGTAGCCCAACGCAATAGAATGGTTAAGAGCTAAATCCTGAAGGCCACGAGCACTTTCCCCACACACATAATCATAATGTGTAGTTTGTCCTCTTATAACGCAGCCAAGAGCAATAAAACCATCAAAATTATTGGTTGAAGACCCTTTTACTTTACCATCAATTGTAAATTTAATAGCCGCTGGAATTTCAAATGCACCTGGTACTTCAAAACGTTCATAGGTAGCTCTAGCTGTTTTAAGCTCATGTAAAACGCTATTAATAAGTTCCTCCGCTATTAATTCATAATAACGTGATTCAACAATCATTATATGTGGAGAAATCCCCATACTAAAAATCCTTCAAATATAAGTTTTAATCTTCTAAACGTGGAATAGGAACTCTTTCCGTAATACTAAGTCCATAACCGTCAATGCCTTTGATCGTACTTTCTTTTGTATTTGTCAAAAGTCGCATTTTTTTAATACCCAAGTCACACAATATTTGTGCNCCCACCCCATAATCNCNGATAATTGNATTCTGCTTTATACTNTGATTTTTTGTTGTATCTANTTCANTTGANGNTTTACGAAGATTTACCTGATTAGAAAANAGNGCATTCCAAGANTCCCTAATTAAAACAACNGCTCCCGTTCCCTCTTCAGNAATCATTCTTAAAGACATCTCGAGCTCTCCTGCCCTAGNACTNCNNATATCNCTTAATGTNTCATCCAATATGTTCATTGCNTGCATCCTNACGAGGACGTCATCTTCACCNGAAATTTTGCCTTTCACTACAGCGACATGCTCGGTACCATTTACTTCGCTTTCGTAAACAATTAGGTCAAAATCTCCTCCAAAAGACCGATTAATAATTGTTTCAATAGTCCTTTTTACCGTAGAATCATGCCGCAACCGATAAGCTATTAGATCCGCAATAGTTCCTAATTTCAAATCGTGCCTTTCACAAAATTCGACAAGGTCTGGGAGACGGGCCATTGTTCCGTCATCTTTCATGATCTCACAGATAACCCCCGATGGGTTGAGGCCCGCGAGACGGGCGAGGTCTACCGCGGCTTCAGTGTGTCCCGCACGTACCAAAACACCACCATCTCTAGCTATCAGCGGAAACACATGTCCTGGACTAACAATTGATTCTTCGCCGTTATTTTCATTTATTGCCACCGCGATCGTTTTAGCCCGATCAGCGGCTGAAATACCTGTTGTTACACCCTCCCGTGCCTCTATAGAAGTAGTGAATGCCGTACTATATGTTTCTTTATTATCTTTGGTCATCATGGAAAGGCCGAGACCGTTTACTCTTTCAGAGGTTAAGGAAAGACAAACTAGGCCACGACCGTGTGTGGCCATAAAATTTACAGCTTCTGCGTCACATTTTTCACCAGCAATAATTAGGTCGCCTTCATTCTCACGATCTTCATCATCAACTAGAACAACTAATTTGCCAGCGGCAATTTCAGATATTAACTCTTCTGGTGTCGATAATGCTTTATGTAAATTTTTTAAGTCACCTGACATTATATCTTCCTCTGCACAACACTTACTACTTCTCCAGCAAACGACCGACATAGCGCGCCAGCATATCAATTTCGAGATTAACTTTATCGTTTACCGACTTTTCATTGAACGTTGTATGGTTTTGTGTATGACTAATGATATTTACACCAAAAATATTCCCTGTAACATTGTTAACCGTTAGAGAAACCCCATCCAAGGCTACTGAGCCTTTTTCGGAAATAAAAAGCTTTAAATCCTCAGGGACCTCAAATTCAAACCTTTTACTGTCTCCTTCGACTTTAGTTGAAGTTATTTTTGCTACTCCATCAACATGCCCAGATACAATATGCCCACCGAGTTCCTCTCCTAGTTTCAATGCTTTTTCAGTGTTGATTTTAGTACCGACCCCCCACTCTCCAATGGTAGTTCGTTCAAATGTCTCAGCGGATGCCTCAACAGCGAACCAACTCTCCCCTTTCTCGATGACGGTAAGGCACACCCCCGAACAAGAAATGGAAGCTCCCAAGTCAATTTCAGAAGTTATGTAACGTGTATTAATCTCAACACGCATATCTCCTTTTCTCTCTAACTTCCTTACTTCTCCAACATCTGTAATTATACCGGTAAACATTTTCTAAATCACCAACCTATACCTTTCAACAATATCATCACCAACATAATCAAAACTAATTTTTTCCAAGCACTGTGCACTACGCATTTTTTCAATACCTAGACCACCGATAGCTGGCAATCCATCTCCTCCAATAATTTTTGAAGCGCGATACCAAAAAATTTCGTCAACCAAACCCAATTTTAGAAGAGCAGCGGCTATGACACCCCCACCTTCAACTAATACCCTTGTTAAACCTCGGGATCCCAAAAAAGTGACAACTTTTAGTAAATTTGGGTTACCTTCTTCATCACTATCAATTTCAATGATTTCCACACCAGCATTGGCATATGCTTTTTTCCGATTTTCTGATGTCCTTTTTTTTATTATAAATATCCATGTGGGTATTTTTTTAGCATCTACAACTAAATTGTTTGTTTCTGGCAACCGCATGCCACCATCCACAATAATGCGTATAGGCGAACTATCCAACATACCTGGCAATCGACAGGTCAAGGTCGGGTTATCACGAGCAGCTGTGATTGCTCCAACCAAAATCCCATCGTGATTAGCTCTTAATAAATGACCTGACTTTCTCGCAATCTCACCGGTAACCCATTTACTATCGCCAGAATGGCAAGCAATACGGCCATCTAGGCTAGTAGCTAATTTCAACGTGATAAGGGGACGCCCTTCCAACTGACGTTTGACAAAACCACCAGTAATTAATTTTGCATCATTTTTTTCAATGCCAACATCAACTAAAATCCCTGCCTCCTGCAACATTTTTATACCCGCTCCATTCACGCGAGGGTCAGGGTCTTTAATCCCTATTACGACTCTTCTCACATTGGCATCAATTAATGCCTTAGCGCAGGGAGGAGTCGTACCCTGATGTGCACAAGGCTCCAGTGTAACATAAACTGTAGATCCTCCCGCTTTTTTGCCCGCCCGCCTCAATGCCTCGCTTTCTGCGTGAGGCCTGCCTCCCGGTTGCGTCCAACCGCGGGCAATAACTTTATCATCTCGCACAATCACACACCCCACGGCTGGATTAGGCCAAGTCAGCCCGAGACCTCTTGCGGCGAGATTAATTGCAGATTGCATATATGCTTTATCAAGATCAATTGTCGTCACGGTCACCTAATGTCCCAACAAAGTCTTCAAAATCTCTCGCCTCTCGAAAATTTCTATAAACAGAAGCAAAACGAACATAGGCCACAGGGTCTAAGGTGGATAACCCGTCCATAACCAATTCACCGATACGTTTGGATGGTACGTCACTGTCTCCAGTGCTTTCCATACGCCGAATAATACTATTAATAAGTCGTTCTATTCGTTCCGGGTCAACTTGTCTTTTTCGAAGTGATATATTCAAAGATCTAGCCAATTTATCACGATCAAATGGTTCCCTTTTTCCGTTTTCTTTAACAACCGTCAATTCTCTTAATTGTACCCGCTCAAAAGTTGTAAATCGAGCTCCACAGTTGTTGCAGGCACGACGACGACGAATTGCTGCTCCTTCCTCAGTCGGTCGGGAGTCTTTTACCTGGGTATCTTCAGCACCACAAAATGGACAATGCATTTGTTGATGGCCTCTCTAATGATTACTTTGTGTAAATTGGAAAACACTTACAGAGTTCCAAAACTTTTGTTCTGACTTTTTGTTCAACTATCGAATTATCCTTACTTTCATCCGCCAATCCATCGAGAACCTCAGCTATTAAATCTGCAACTAAAATAAATTGCTCCTCAGAAAACCCTCGTGTCGTAGCTGCGGGAGAACCTAACCGAATACCAGAGGTAATTGTGGGATTTTCCGGATCAAAGGGAATACCATTTTTATTACAGGTTATACCCGCATTTTCTAAGCACTCCTCAGCTTGTTTTCCGGTAACACCCTTTCGGCGCAAGTCAACCAGGATCAAATGTGAATCAGTGCCCCCAGAAATTATATCTAATCCATGATCAGAAAGTTTATCCGCCAAAACCTTAGCATTCGCCACTACTTTTTTAGTATAGTCCTTAAATTCTGGTTTTAACGCTTCACCAAAAGCTACTGCCTTAGCTGCAATAATGTGCATTAAGGGCCCCCCTTGAGTTCCAGGAAAAATCGAAGAATTAATTTTTTTTCCAATCTCAAGGTCATTGGAAAGTATCATACCCCCACGAGGACCGCGTAATGTCTTATGTGTAGTAGTCGTTACGACGTGTGCGTGAGGTAACGGACTAGGATAGGCTCCACCGGCAACCAAACCGGCAAAATGGGCCATATCAACAAGCAGATATGCTCCAACGGAATCCGCGATTTGGCGAAAACGCAGAAAATCTATAATTCGAGGGTAAGCGGAACCACCAGCGACTATAATTTTAGGTTTATATTTTTCAGCAAGTTCTTGCACTTCTTCATAGTCAATTAAATGATCATTTTTACGGACGCCATATTGTATCGCATTCATCCACTTCCCGGAAAAATTAGGCTTAGCACCATGAGTTAAGTGACCTCCAGCCGCCAATGACATTCCTAGCAAAGTATCGCCGGGCTTACAAAGAGCCACGTAAACCCCTATATTAGCCTGCGCACCTGCATGAGGTTGTACATTTGCATAGCTGCAATCAAACAGCTCTTTTGCTCTATCCAAGGCCAATTGCTCGGCAATATCGACGAACTCACAGCCTCCATAGTATCTACGGCCGGGATATCCCTCCGCATATTTGTTCGTCATTACAGAACCGATGGCTTCTAAAACAGCATTGGAAACTATATTTTCAGAAGCAATTAACTCTATCTGGTTCTGAAGACGCCCTAACTCGCCNTTTATNGACCNAAATAATTCTGGGTCTTGTTTTTCTAGTTTAGTAGAGAAAAAACCAGGATNAATTACCCCGGATGTATTACGCGACATATCTAAATTAANCCTTTCAAAANTGCGATCATCCAATTTTTNGAATGCGCCTNGNNTGACGANCACCTTCGAANTTNGTTNAAAAAAACTTATTCACACATTTTTTTGCCGNAGTTAGTTTTGTTAACCTACCACCAAGNACTAAAATATTNGCATCATTGTGCTGTCTAGATAACATAGCCGTTGTCTCATTATAACATAAAGCCGCTCTTATACCCTTGTAACGATTTGCAGCAATAGACATGCCAACCCCACTGCCACAAACCAAAATACCCATATCCACTTGACCTTTTTGAATAGCAGTGGCCACCGACCTTGCATAATCTGGATAATCTACCGACTTAGTATCACTGGTACCAAGATCGATTACTTCAAAATTTATTTTTTTTAGATGTTTAATTAATTCTTGTTTCATCTTATAACCGCCGTGATCAGCACCAGCAGCTATTAATATTTTTGACATCTTTGTGACCCGGGCGACGTTCAATATAACTGGTAAAACCTAACATATTTTTATAACTAAAATCCAGCCCGTGCAAAATTCATTTACGTGCACAAGAAGCTGTTTAGTTATTGCTAATAACGGGTAAAGTTTATGAAATTATAATTAAGATAGTATAATGTTTTTAAACTAAATAATTTCGATTAATCGATTACTTTTAATAAACACTATTATGATTAAAAATTTACCTCTTTTACGAGTGTTAAAATTGTTAATTTTAAATTTTATAAGTTATACTATCCTTGTAAATTATTTCTAAATAAATAAAAATTTTTGTTTTTTATACGAAAGTAAAAATTTTCCATATACTTGAACCACANCTAACTAAGATTAGATAAATAGGTGTGNATAAAATATAGGTAAGAATTTTAATGTCAGATGACAAACAAACACGTGTTTCCAATGGTGAAATTTTAAAAATGGCGGTAGAAATCGTTTCCGCCTACGTCAGTAACAATGGTGTAAATTCGACGCAAGTACCAGATCTAATTAACACGATATACTCATCTCTTCATAACTTAAATGGAGCCACCTCAGTGAGCGAGACAGAGACGCTAAAGCCAGCTGTCAGCGTTAGGCGGTCAATTAATCCTGATTATATNATATGTCTNGAAGATGGTAAAAAACTNAAAATGCTTAAACGTCATTTGCGAGCNTCATATGGNATAACTCCCGATGAATATCGTGCNAAATGGGGATTGCCAGCAGATTATCCGATGGTAGCGCCCAACTACGCNGAACAACGTTCCAATTTTGCCAANANGATAGGTTTAGGNAGAAAAAAAGNNGNNAAANTAAGCCGAAANCAAANNTAATGAATCNNATTGCNAAGCNGNAAACGNATTTCNNTGTTTATAATGGAANNTTGATTATTTGTTATTCACNNANAAATAAATTTTNTTAATCACTTTTANNATTNACAAGCTTCTTNACNATTTCCATNGGCCNNAGTGGTGCTTGNTCAAAATAAACACCGAANGGTGACAGGGCATTTTCTACAGCAGATATGATAGCAGCCGGTGCAGCCACAACGCCACATTCACCCACTCCCTTTACNCCAAGNGGGTTNAGAGGNGTAGGACTTTCCATATGCCCTAAANTTACATGGGGCATTTCAGGNGCATTTAATAACAAATATTCGGCAAAATTTGTAGTTATGGGCTGNGCANCTTCATCATAACCCATCCATTCAAATAAGGCGTTTCCNATGCCATGNGCAGTGCCNCCAATTACCTGCCCATCAACAATCATCGGATTNATCATTGTNCCACAATCATGAACAATTATATAATTTCTNAAANAAACTTTCCCTGTTTCAATATCNACCTCTACCTCTACCGCCACCGTNCCATTAACGAACGTAAGATCGTCAACTATAAAATTTTTGGTTGACTCCATTCCNGGTTCAAANCCNGNGGGTAAGGCATAGCCGGGTGTACCAGCAACGGCATGGGCAACCTCACCTATATCCATCTTTATTTCAGTGACGCCTTTTAAATTAATGTGTCGTCCGTTGATTTCCAGATCTTCCTCAGAAACTTCAAGCAGAGTAGCGGCAACTTTGAGTAATTTAGTTCGTACCTCTTTTGCCGCTAGTAATGCTGAAGAACCAGCTGTCACTGTCTGTCGACTTGCGGACCCTCCTATTCCTATTGGAACTGCAGAACTGTCACCTGTTATAACATTGATATTCTCTAAATCTCCACCGAGGAACTCTGCAACAATTTGGGACAACATTGTCCGAGTACTTTGACCCATTGCAGCNGCNCCACTATAAACCNAAATTTTTCCNGAANTTCCAACTTTAACTTTAACTGTCTCAAAAGGCCCNCTTCCAGTCCCTTTTACGTAATTTGCNAAACCTAAACCAACGTACTTACCATCNTTAAGTGCNTTTTNCTTNCTCACTGAAAAATCGCGATAGCCAACCTTTTCCAAAGCTTGTTCCATACAAGACAAATAATCTCCACTATCAAGGATAACGGGCGAACCCCCTCGTGTTTCTAATGCCTTTTTAAAAGGCATTTGATCGGATTTTATGAGGTTTTTACGGCGTATTTCAGCTCGATCAATGCCAAGTTCACGGGCAACCCTATCTAATAATCTTTCCATTACAAAAATACCTTGAGGATGACCAGCTCCACGCACAGGCGTTACCGGAACTTTATTAGTTACTGCTAATAACACTTCTAAGAGATAACAAGGAACTTCATATGGTAGGGAAACAATTAACGCGGAGTTGAAGGCCAAATTAATACCCCTAGCTGTGTAAGCCCCGTGATCATGAACCATAGAACCCCGTAGTCCAAGAATTTGGCCTTCCCCATCTACTGCAATTTCTACCTCCCAAAATTGATCNCGCTCTTGAGTGGTAGAAATAAAATGTTCCCGGCGATCTTCAACCCATTTCACTGGTTCACCAAGAATCATTGCAGCTAATACAACTGAAACATCCTCCTGATAAAAAACTAGTTTCGGACCAAATCCTCCACCAACATCGGGAATTATAACTCGAACTTTATTTTCATCAAATCCAAGCATATCCATTAAAATGCTTTTTGCCGTATGGGCGGACTGCGTTGCGCTGTAAAGCGTAATCAAATCTTCTGTAGGTTCATAAAAAGAGACAGCACCACGACATTCTATGGAATGACTACCACCCCTATGTTGCCATATATTTTCTTTGAAAATATATGGGGCATTATTAAATGTACTCTCCACCTCTCCAAATCGCATGTCAAATTGTGCAAGTATATTGTGCGGTGATTGAGAGTGAGCTAAATTTGAACTCTTTTCGACGGCTAATCTACAATCTGAGACCGCCGGGAGAATTTCATATTCAATATCTACTATTGCCGCTGCATCTTCTGCCAAATAGCGTGATTCGGCTACGACAATTGCTATGGGTTCCCCGACATAAACTACCTCTTTATTTGCTAAGGCCGGGCGATCTAGCTCCTGCTTATAAGAGGGGCTTGGCAGACCAACTACAAGACGCTCATTTTTNAGATAAGGTCGGAGGTCATCAATCGTATAAACCGCTCTAACNCCTTCAATCGTCAGGGCACTATTGCTATCAATATGCAGTATTCTAGCGTGACTATGCGGGCTACGAACGAATGCTGCATGTAGCATTCCTGACATCTGTATATCGTCTAGAAATTGTCCCACCCCTCTAAGGAGGCTTGGATCTTCGAGTCTTTTTTCTCGGCTGCCAAAAACTTTCCAGCCGCTCACGAATTACACGCCTTTGGCTTCACGTAAACGCTGCGCCGCATCAAGAGCAGCAGCAACAATCCCCTGATAGCCGGTACAACGACATAAGTTTCCACTAATAGCGATACGAACTTCCTCTTCTGTAGGATCTGGATTATCTTCCAAAAACTCAAGTAATGTCGTCAGCATCCCGGGGGTACAAAATCCACATTGCAAGCCGTGATTATCACGAAAAGCCTCTTGTAGAGGATGCATTTCATCTTCAGAAGGAGCAATACCCTCTATGGTTGTAAGTTCTTGGCCGTCAGCCTGAACAGCAAGCATTAAACATGAGCGAACACTCTTGCCATTCATTAAAATAGTACAGGCGCCGCAGACACCGTGCTCACAGCCAAGGTGTGTTCCAGTAAGGCCCAGTTTCTGGCGTAGAAAATCGGCCAAGTGAAAACGTACTTCTACATCTTCTTCATAAGACTTGCCATTAACCGTCAATGAAATTTTCCTCGTCTCACTCATCAGTTTTTCCTACCCTTTACGATTTGCCCGGCCGTAGGCCTTAACTAAGGCTCTACGGCTCATCACCGTTGCCAAATGCTGTCGATATTCAGAAGAAGCATAGACGTCTCCAAGAGCGTCAATTTTCCGACAAGCCTCACATAATTCACGAAACTTCTCTTCGTCACCTGATTGCCCTATGAGGGATTCTTCAATTTCCTTCATTCTCACTGGTGCAGCCCCTACGCCTCCTACAGTTAAAGAAGCGCGGGTAATAGCACCGGCGTCATTAACTTCCAATAATGCGGCAGCAGAAGTTATAGCAAAGTCACCATGTCTTCTAGCAAATTCTATAAAAGCGTAACCATGTCCCTCTTTCCAAGAAGTAATCTTGACACCAGTGAGAAGTTCATTGATCTCTGTCGCTGGTGTCATATAAGCAATTGGAAATTCTGAGAACGGTATTTCACGTTCACCTTTAGGACCTTGCAAAACAACAACCGCATCATGTGCGGCACATACTGTCGGTAATTCTGCAGCTGGATCTAGATGAGAGAGTGAACCGCCAATCGTTCCCCGATTTCTGGTTTGCCGATGCCCAACCTGTTGCAGTGCTTCGTTCATAAGTGGACATTTTTTCTTAATTAAATCTGAGAATTCAAGATCCCGCTGGAGTGTCATCCCTCCGATGTTAATCCCTGTATTATTTTCTTCAACATAAGAAAGACCATCAACTTTATTAAGGTCGATTATATTATCTGGCATCACGTATCTCATATTGAGCATTGGCATCAACGACTGTCCACCTGCCAGTAATTTAGGGTTTTCGAGTGTTTCAAGAAGATTAATAACTTCTCCAACGGTTCCGGGGTCATGATAAGAAAAGGGTGGTGGTTTCATCCCTGCCTCTTTGTTTAAAATTTATACTAGGTCATTTCCTAGTAATTCAAAAAATAAGGTTTTCCGTAATGCCTTTAATCATGCATTTATAAACTTCAGCCTACTTACCTCAGAGTCTTATTGCGTGCAAGCAATGCAATCTTATTGTGTTACGTATTTTAAAACAACTTGGTATCAAATTTAGTTAGTAATTTGTTACGATTAGCCAAAAAATTCTTTACCGAATATTAATTTCGACTATTAAAAATCTACTTTACCTCTGATCCTTGACACTCAATTAGGTCCATCATATACCATAAAAACACGAGATTATCTGAGCTTTAAGCAAAGGATTAATAAATGGCCGAAAGTAGCAGGGAAGAAACGACCCCAGAAAATGTTGGAGTGGGACACAATCAACCAGAGGTTGTTTGGGACCGTTGGGTAAAGAAAAGAACGTTTGTTAGAGCTCTAGAAGGTACCTACGGGGAAATGCAACAAGGGTTATATGAAAAACAGAGGGTATACAGCGTACACGATTATAAGTGGACCGGTGGCCCCCAATTTTTCGATAAACCTATGGTGAACCCTCAAAGAATGGAAATAGCTCAATCTATAGAAACACATTTAGGATCTTTTGCTCCCGGTGGATATGGACAACGACACGGACATATGAATAGCGCCGTCTTTTACGTACTGAGAGGCGAGGGCTACGATGTCCATGATGGTGAAAGGATAGATTCCGAAGCTGGGGATGTAATGATCGTAGAGAATGGCTGTGTTCATCAGCANTTTAATTCTAGCCCCGACGAGGAATATATCGTCCTCGTCATGAAGGCAAAGCCATTATTCCTCTTTATGCACATGGTGTTTCAAAAAAACGTGAAAATGCCTCCTACTGATGTGCAACCTGGACAGGAAGATTATGCACCACCCGCCGACTACTAAGAAAAAAGTATGAATTAAAAGTTTAGGGAGAGAGAAGTTGGACGANCGAGAATCAATAATAACAGGCGANAAAACTTGTAACTTTTATAGNGAAAACCTNGCGGAAACNGCCGCTTATGTAGAAGACTATTATTCAAATAAGCTTAAGGTTGTTAAAGCTGCAGACATGCCTTTTGAAAATTCCCCTCATGGAATTCTCAAACATATGATCCATGAAAAAATGAATACCGTTGAAAATTGCGTAGATATTTATATGCAATTTATTCCCGGCGGCATGGCATCAGGTAAACACCGTCATCTGGCGGAAGAGGTCTTTTTCGTTGCAGAGGGTGAAGGATATGATTTGCACTGGGATGTAAATTTTTCAGTTGATATAAAATTCACTTGGGAATGGGAAGAAGAGCCNAAAAAATTTGAATGGAAGCGTGGTGATTTTGTTTATATCCCNCCATATGTNGCNCATAAACATTTTAATAGTNACCCNAATAANCANGCGAGAATNATTTNTATTCATAACCGCGTTCTTAAGGCCATGGGTGCTGCTTGGTATGAACAGCTAGAACCTTACGAGGGTTATGTAGAGGGTGAAGACCCCATTGCTTTATTAAAAAAATATGGGTTAAGAGCCTAATAATTGAAAANATTTTTACTTTACCCANTNTNNAAAATANNGGGTANTNGNAATTTGANNTAAAANGCTANNNTCNNCTTTTNAGNAACTGATAGACGACNACGTCTCCACTTTGNNGTGGATGGAGAATACNATGACCCTCATTTTATCNAATGAAGATGTCAACCAAGTACTTACAATGCCNGAATGTCTGGAAATTTTAGAGGATGCTTATCGTGGGCTCCATTCGGGTACAGCAGTAACCAGGCGACGTTCGGATTGCCTTACCCCGACAGAGAGAGAAGATGCGGTATACGGTTTCAAAACTATGGATGGCGTTATACCTAATCAAGGTGTTAGCGCTGTAAGACTAAATTCTGATATCGTCACTTGGCCAACGATAGAGGGGTCAATGCGCCGTGTAAAAGTACCCGCAGCACCTAACAATCGATGGGTAGGTCTTGTATTACTATTCAGCACAAATACCGGTGAGCCTTTAGCGATTATGCCAGATGGTGTCGTGCAACGTACCCGTGTTGGCGCTACCAATGGCCTCGGAATAAAATATATGGCCAGGAAGAACGCCGAGACTATCGGGATACTCGGCTCCGGTTGGCAGGCGGGGACTCAATTAATGGCAGCCTGCGCTGTACGCGAAATAAAAGCAATCAAAGTGTTCAGCCCAAATGAAAAAAATCGTGTAACTTTTGCTCAA
Source organism: Rhodospirillaceae bacterium (assembly GCA_002719885.1). Lineage (GTDB taxonomy): Bacteria > Pseudomonadota > Alphaproteobacteria > MPNO01 > UBA2964 > UBA2964. The sequence continues at coordinate 59,530 of PBFH01000005.1, forward strand.
GAAATGAGTGATATTTTAGATTGTGAGGTGGCTCCAGTTTCCAATGTAGAAGCTGTTGTTTCTGATGTGGATATAGTGATGTGTTCGTCAAATAGTATTGACGCTATTTTTTTTGAAAAATGGGTTCGCCCCGGCATACACATAAGTTCTATAAAAATGCCAGAAATTGAGGAAGCGGCGTTACGCAAAGTCGATCGAGTGGGTTTGCATTATGGCCAACGACAACCAGATACTGTNACTGCAGAAAATTTATCACCGCCTGACCGCCGATCGGGTAAGGGGTGGGCTGTTAATCCCACTTTTAATTTTGATTCANGCCCACGACTACCTGAAATGATTGTTGGNGACGTNGAGGGTAGAAANAATGANAAGGAATCNACGGTATTCATTAATGATATGGGANTNGGACTCCAGTTCGCCGCCGCATCTGGCCTTGCNTACCGTAAAGCTAAAAAAGCNGGCNTAGGTCATGAATTACCAACAGATTGGTTTACAGAGGACGTCCACCCTTAATGGATCTTAAGTTAAATCGTTATGGGTGATCAGCAGGGAATTAAAGAGAAGTATCTAAAACTTCTCAAACAATCTTTTGGTCCCTCTTTATTAATTTTTGCGCTCTTAGCTATCGGATTGGGTTTAGCTGTTTACCATTTTAAAGGACCCTCTTCATATGAGCGTGCGATTATAGANGCGTTGGAATTGCTAACTTTTATCGCCCCTAGAGTTGGTGCTGCCGTCATTATTGCGGCCTTCCTTCAAATTCTTATACCCCAAGAGGTCATCTCCCGTCTTATTGGNGAAAAAGCAGGCATTAAGAGTGTTTTTATTGCGACAGTTGCAGGATCCTTGACACCCGGCGGTCCCTTAACCTCATTCCCAGTCGTAATTGCATTATATGCCTCCGGAGCAAATAAAGGTGCCTTGGTAGCATACATCACATCTTGGGCCATGATAGGAATGCAAAGAATAATAGTCTGGGAACTTCCTCTCTTGGGTCCAGATATTACTTTTATAAGAGTTAGCGCAAGTCTACTGCTACCAATTATTGCAGGAACATTATCGCTCTACTTGCCCATCCGCTTGATATTGACGAAGCCGCCGGAATTCAAATGAATACCCTAACTCTAGTGGCCATTACGATGTGGATGTGCGCTCTTGCTTTAGTTTTANTGAGTTATCGACGACAAGACGGTTCAACAGAAATGGGACTGCATACAAGTTTAGGGTACCTAGTTGCCATGGCACCAAGAGTATTATGTGCGGTTTTTATGGCTAGTTTTGCAGCTGAGGTGTTACCGGGTGATTTGATTAGTGGGTGGCTNGGTTCTGGATCTGGTATCAAAGGAATTTTAATAGCTTCTTTGGCAGGAATATTGGTTCCCGCGGGGGGCGTNGTGGCATTCCCACTAGCACTAGCAATGATCAAACTGGGAGTTGGTATCCCTCAACTTACCGCTTTCTTAACCTCATGGGAGGTATTTGCAATCCATAGGATCCTTGCGTGGGAAATCCCTTTTCTAGGTTTAAATTTTGTTGGGCTTAGAGTTTCTTCTTCCTTTATGCTTCCGCCATTAGCGGGTATTTTTGCCGCTACAATTATTGAGATATTAAACACCTAAATTAGGGGTATTTACTTGGCTAAAGTCTTTTCAACATTTTCACGAGACACGAGGGTTCTGAGTTTAATTTGCACAGGGCATTTTATGAGCCATTATTCCCAGCTTGTATTGCCCCCACTTTTTTATTTGATGCATCAGGACCTCGGCATTAGTTTCGCTGCGCTTGGCCTAACTATAACTTTAATAAACGCCTCCGGTGCAATTGCTCAACTTCCTATAGGATTTCTTGTCGATAGATTTGGAGCAAAATTGATTCTGATTTTAGGTCTGTTGGTTAAAACATTTTCTATTGGTGCAATGGCTCTAACTTCTTCATACGAAATGATACTTTTATTGGCCATCTTAGCAGGATTAGGACATTCCGTATTCCATCCAGCTGACTATTCAATACTCATGTCTTCGATAGATGAACGTCGTATGGGAAAGGCTTTCAGCATTCACACAGCCTCTGGTACTGCAGGCACAGCNGCAGCTCCTATAATTATTGTTTTAATAGCAGAATTTTGGGACTGGAAAGTTGCTGTTATCTCCGTTGCTTTACTTGGCGCNATTACAGGAATTGGCATGATACTTCAGGGAAAAATTATTCATGATCATGTTGGCCGCGATTTGTCAGCAGAGAATGATTTCACAGTCCTGCAGGGAATGAAACTGCTACTAACCCCNAGAATGTTAATTCTATATTTATTTTTCTTAACAACCGCAATGATTTCNATTGGTTTAAATGCCTTCACCGTTACATCTTTAATTGAAATTTATAATACTCCATTGATCGCTGCTGGAGCGGCATTAACGGTCTTTGCAACNGCCGGAGTACTCGGAGTATTGTGTGGGGGTTTTATTGCAGATAAGTATGATAGACATAGCCTAGTGGCTGCTACNGCATTTTGTCTATCCGCAATAATCACTATTCTTATGGCAAGTTTTCACCTTAACCATTTAATTTTACTGGTATGTTTCGGGTCTATTGGCTGGCTATTAGGTATCGTAAGGCCTGCAAGAGACATGATGGTTAAAGCCGTGACCCCTGCTGGAAATGCCGGAAAGGTTTTTGGTTTTATGTCAACGGGCCACCTAATCGGTGGAATAATNGTTCCCGTATTATACGGATGGATTATTGATCAAGGGGAAGCACTTTGGATTTTTTGGATTACCGCAATATTAATGCTGTTAGCGATGCTGACAGTCCTTAGCCCTAAACAGAAAAATATAACTTAATAATAATTCTCTGGATCTAAGCTGCCTTTTTACGTCCTCGACTAGTTTTCTTTTTATCATCATCATCAAATAATTCGGCAAGACTATCCATCATGGTTCCCCCCAACTGTTCGGCATCCATAAGGGTTACCGCCCGGCGATAATATCGAGTGACATCGTGACCAATACCTATCGCAACAATATCAACAGGTGAACGAGTTTCTATCCATTCTATTGCAGAGCGCAAATGATTTTCTAGGTAGTTACCAGGGTTAACTGAAAGAGTTGAATCATCAACCGGCGCACCATCAGAAATCACCATCAAAATTTTTCTTTGTTCTGGTCTCACCGAAATTCGGCTATGTGCCCAGAGGAGTGCCTCGCCATCTATATTCTCTTTAAGAAGACCTTCTCGAAGCATTAAACCAAGGCTTTTTCGAGCACGGCGATACGGTGAATCCGCCGACTTGTAAATAATATGCCTAAGATCATTTAAACGCCCTGCCCCTGAGGGTTTACCATCAGACAACCATTTTTCACGAGACTGTCCTCCTTTCCATGCCTTCGTTGTAAAACCGAGTATTTCAACTTTAACTCCGCAACGCTCTAAGGTTCGAGCAAGAATATCGGCACTCATCGCTGCCACTGCTATCGGTCGGCCACGCATTGAACCCGAATTGTCAATTAACAGAGATACTACAGTATCACGAAACTCGGTTTCGTGTTCCATCTTATAGGATAGGGCATGTAATGGATTGATCACGACACGTGTTAGGCGGGCTGCATCTAACAAACCTTCGTCAAGGTCAAATTCCCAGGAACGAGACTGTTTCGCCATAAGCCGTCGTTGCAATCGATTGGCCAGACGGCCAATAATACCTTGAAGATGTGATAATTGTTGATCGAGATGCTGCCGTAACCTTGAAAGTTCTTCCATTTCACAAAGATCAAGTGCATCAATTTCCTCATCAAACTCGGTGCAATAGGACCGGTACTGTACTTTTTCTCCTTTACCCTCTTGCTGCTGGCGTTTTCGATCTGAATCAGGTAGGTCCTCATCTTCTTCCCCCGACATTGAGTCATCTTCTGACTGTTCAGGACCTTCCTCCTGATCTTGATCATCCATTTCGTCTCCATCAGAACTCTCCGATTCTTCTGAAGCATCACTATCTTCTGATTCATCTGACTCTTGTTCCTCTGGAGTTTCTTCACTCATTTGCTCATCACCATCCGCCTCATCCTCAAGGTCAAGCAAATCAAGGTGAACGAGTACCTTATCCAGCGTCTTCGCAAATGCTTCCTGGTTGTGGATATTTTTTTCTAATTCTCCAAAGTCGCCTCCAATACGAGCTTCCAGCCAGTCACGCCAATATCCGAGCGCATTTTGAGCAGATCCGGAGAGTTCTTCTCCCATTAATTGTTCTCGACTTAATAAGCCAACAACATCAGCAAGAGAAATATCCTCTCTGTCACTAACCCGATGATAACTAGCCGATTCACACCTTTCTTTAAAAGCAGCGCTTAAATTTTGCTTACAGCCCTTAAACTCCTTGGCGCCCAATGCTTCGACGCGAACCTGCTCCATAGCATCAAAAACTGCTCTCGCATCTGTCGCTGATGGAACCCATTTCTGATGCAGTTCAGAGTTATGATATTTCATTCGAAAAGCTAGGGCATCTGCTTCACCACGAAGATGGGCGACATCTTCATCTTTCATATCACGAGGAGGCGCCGGCAAACGTGCATTAGTTCCAACCAAACGGGCTTCCGAACCAAAAGTAAGCTGAATTTCTTCGTTTTCAGCAATAGCACGCATGGTCGCAGCTGTAATTTGGCGGAAAGTTTCTACTCGATTTTCATCTGACGCCATTTAAGCGTATTCCCTAATCCGAGATTAAATTTGATAACTACGCAGCGGTATTTTCAACAGCCTTATATTCTGGAAGCTCCTCTCCAAAACAACGTTGATAGTATTCAGCTACGGTCGCTCTCTCAAGCTCATCACATTTGTTGAGAAAGGTTACTCGATAACCTACGGCAATATCTCCACCAAAAATTACAGAGTTTTCTGCCCAAGTAATTACTGTTCTAGGCGACATAACAGTGGAAATGTCTCCTGCCATAAAACCAGCACGGGACAGGTCAGCTACTCTGACCATAGATGCTACCTTTTCTTTACCGTCGGCGTCATCATAGCTTGGCACTTTAGCAAGGACAATTTGGACCTCTTTCTCATGGGGTAAATAATTTAATGTTGTAACTAAATTCCAGCGGTCCATCTGCGCCTGATTAATCTGTTGCGTTCCATGGTACAATCCGGTGGTATCTCCAAGCCCAACGGTGTTAGCCGTTGAAAAAAGCCTAAATCCGTCATGTGTATGAATAACCTTATTTTGATCAAGCAATGTCATCTTCCCACCGGATTCTAACACTCGCTGAATGACAAACATAACATCCGGTCTACCGGCATCATATTCATCAAAAACTAGGGCAACAGGGTTTTGGACTGCCCAAGGCAAAATTCCTTCACGAAACTCCGTCACTTGCTTACCATCTTGTAATACGATTGCGTCCTTACCTATTAAATCAATTCGACTAATGTGACTATCTAGATTTACGCGAATCAGTGGCCAGTTAAGCTTTGCGGCCACTTGTTCAATATGCGTAGACTTTCCCGTACCATGATAACCTTGGACCATTAATTTCCGATTATGAGCAAAAGACGCTAAAATCGCCATGGTCGTGTCAAAATCAAAACAATATGCGGTATCAACCTCTGGTACATGGTCGGTACGTTTACTATACGCGGGAACCATCATATCCGTATCAAGCCCGAAGACTTCCTTTACTGAAATTTCGGTATCCGGCAGGTCTACCCCTATTCCATTCGAACCACTATCAGCCAACGCTGTTCTCCCTTCTTGTTTAGTGCGAGCATGTCCTTTCCGGTAACCAAAATTGGTTTAGTCAGCTATCCAGGACATTTACGCTTAAAAAGCCCGTCGGATTTTCTGAACTGAAAAAAAACAGCGTCAATAATACTTTCGGTGGCGGAGTATACTTAGCCATCGTAGACGACTCAAGGGCCCCTGGACATAAACTCTAATGTATTCAAGACGCTCTAACTGAGGAGTCGCCATAACAGACGAGCTTCAATAAAAATGAGCATAATTATTACAATACTATTAAAAGCTTTGTGGCTAACAAATGAAGATAACCAAACAGCGAATGGCAAAAATATAGCGATAGGAATACAGGCAAATAAGCTTTGATATGCCCTATCAAGGTCTAACATTCCTAACCATATAAATGAGCAGAATTGCGTTATCGCAAATATTTGAAATAAAACAGAAACTACAAAAACAAATTGTGGTTGTTTAAGCTTTAAGGAATGAACATATGGCGCCAGAACCGGTCCGGCAGTTCCTACTGAGCCTTGAACAATACCGGCAAAACCAACCACGATTGCTGGAGCGTGTTTAATGATTAAATCAGGCGGCTTTATAACAGTTTTTATAAGTAGGCTTCCTAAATATCCGCCTAGCCAAAGGGTCATAAAAGACAACATATATATTTCAGGTGCCCGGGACAAAACCCAAGAACCAAATACTACCCCAGAAACTCCAACAAATATTATTAGGGGCAAAGAAGCAAAGTTCAAGGCATGATCTCTATAAGCCCAAAGAAGATAACAGTTCATAAGAAACCCGGGGATAATCATGATGGCTACAGCGCGATCAACCTCCATAAAACCTGCCATGACAGGAATTGCAACAAGTGGTAACCCCAAGCCTGAAATACCTTTTACAATAGAACCGGCGGCCAATGCTATAAACATCACTAAAAGGGATTCGGGGGCCATAAAATATTCTACTCTAAAATTTATTTTTAATTTACTCGAAAACGACGCAAGTAAGAATTGATGTTTACTTCGAATTCGTAAAAGTCGAAACCATAAAATGCCTTTATTATTTTTAATTAAAGCCACCACCTTGTGAAAACATGAAATTAGGGTTTACCCTTAATGAGGGCAGTAAGCTCCGCCGTTAATATGAATAGTTTGACCAGTAATATAGGCAGATCCCGGACCAACTAGAAATCTTATAACATCGGCCATATCCTGTGGGACACCCATACGTCCCAAGGGTATATCTGGCTCGGTAGTAAAGCCTGTTTGAAGAGAATTGCCACTTCTTACTGTGTCAAAACGTCCTACAACAGCAGCATTTGCACGGATATTCTTCTCACCAAATTCTATTGCTATACCTCGAGTAAGGCCCATCAGTCCATCCTTTGTAGCCATCACATGAGAGCGACCGACAGAACCTTTATAAGAAGACAAGCCAGCAAGTGAAACAATGGCTCCACCACCACGCTCAATCATTAATGGAATGCATTCGCGGGTTAAATTCAACGTCCCCTGAAGACACGTACCCGCTATTCTAGACCATTCTTCTTGATCTATTTCAAGAAAGGGGATGTTAGAACGAACAGCTGCATTGTTAACCAAAATATCTACCCCGCCAAAAGAATCTGTTGTTTGGTCTATCAAAAAAGATACGGCTTCAGGATTACTTATATCAGCTAGGCATGAAATAGCCTCGCCTCCTAACGCATTAATCTCTTCTACTACTTCATCACAAAGGTCTTTAGATACGCGAGCATTCACAACTAGAGAAGCCCCCGCTTTAGCTAATTCTATAGCCGTAGCACGCCCGATATTGCGAGCGCTTCCAGTCACAATTGCAACTTTTCCTTTTAACTCGTCTACTAAATTCACCATTTAATTTACCACCAATAACGTTTTGAAGTTAATAACAACTATAGCTCTTCGATAGAATTCTTCGCACCCTTTAAAACAAAAAATATTAAATTTTTACAAGTTTATTAGACCTACTTGGTATACTACCCATAAGGGAATGAATATGCGTTTAAAAGACTAAGTTGCAATTTTTACTGAAGCAGTTGGAGAATTGGGGCTGTGCATGTAAATGCACTAGCTGCAAGTGGGTTTAAAACAAAAATCATTGTAGATGAAACCGACTGTACCAAAACAAAAAAAATGGTTCAACGAGCGCAACCTGCCGCCGAGCTTCGAACCGCAACCTGCGATATAAGTGATAAAAGGTCAGTTCAGAAACTTATAGATTCAACCCCTCCAGCATATGGGCGAATTGATATCTTGATAAACAATGCTGCCAAATTTGCATCACTTGATAGAAAACCATTCAAGAAAATAAGCCTAACTAAATGGGATAAAGTAATTTCTGTAAATTTAAGAGGTGTTTTTATTTTATCTCGCGCCGCTTCCCCGATAATGAAAAGTCAAAAATATGGGAAAACTATTAATATCGCCTCTGACACTATGACGAAAGGAACAATCAATTTTGTCCATTATGTACCATCCAAAGGCGGAATTTTTGCTTTTTCCCGGAAAATAGCAAAAGAATTGAAAAATTTGGTACTTGCGTAAACTCTATTACCCCCGGGGCTGACGTGTACTTACATTATGATGCCTGAAGAAGATTTTAACCCTTCAAGGTTTGATCTTTCAGTATCTGCACGAGCAATACCACGGATACAAAATCCCCAAGACCTGACCGGCAAGCTTATTTATCTAGCATCAAACGATAACGACTTTGTTACTGGTCAATGCATTGTTATAAACAGAGGCTACAACTCCATATTAAGCGGAAAACAGATTAATAACATTAAGGATTGAAGCGGCAGACCAAAAATTCAAGTACAAACGCCATATTTTGTTTTGTAAGATTTTACAAGTTTTTCTTCTGTAACACCGTCTTTATCATAGGCGGGTGAGGTGACAGGTCTCACAGATGTTATTTTAATCAATACAGCATCATGCATTTTTGTTTCTGCCCCCAACTCCTCCTTCAAAATACCAAGGAACTGCTCAAAGACATCATCACCAGAGGAATGTAATGATGCTTTACCGGTGAAACGGTAACCACGCCTAGCAAGAAAATCTATGCAATTAATTTCTATTTGAGAATCTTTCTTTAAATTGGCTACGGTTTGTGGGGAAGCGAGATTAGCAAATATAAGATGATCACTATCCCATGGCCGTAATGTGCTTTTTGGAGAGAGGTTAGGACTGCCATCTGCATTTTTAGTAGCCACAAATCCGAGGTTTGCTTTTTTTATTATAGATTTCATATCATCTGTGAGCATTCACTATAACTCCATGCGTAATCAGAAAAGTTTTATTTTAATTCCATATTGACAATTACAACAGTTACTAAATCTCCAAAAAAGGAAACAGCGTAATTTTGGAATGATGATAAGAGTGTCTATACCACGGTGATTTTATCATGACAGGTTAAAAAACTTTATAATAAAGAATTCGGCCTTAAGAATGGTGCCCAGGGGCTGATTTGAACAGCCGACACCAGCATTTTCAGTGCTGTGCTCTACCAACTGAGCTACCTGGGCAAACCAAATCTGGTACGTGCTTATAAGAGAATTCAATCAACGTGTCCATACAAACACCCATAGAATAAATTAAACCTTATCCTCTCTCTCCAAAAATTCTTTTCCATTTACGGCAGACTCAAGTTCATCAAGGTCTGCTTCCGACATTTCCAAAATGGGTACCGAATAATTACCATTGAGCCACTTAGATAAATCTATGTCAGCGCAACGAGAGGAACAAAAGGGTCTGTATTGAGCAACACTCTTTTTTTTGCAAACCGGACACTTTGCACTATTCCTTTTGTCTTCCAAATCAATAATCACTTTATTTCCTCTTCTTGAATATATATTTCGTATTCGTCTGGAGCAAAATCCTGTACAACTCTTGATACTAATTGTCTTCCAGGCCGAGAAAATATTTCATCCTCGTAATTATTTCTTTTGATTGTGTCACTGATTTCAGGACTAAAATTTAAAACTAATCTTCCTGTCTTGTCTGATACACTTTCCTTCTTAAGAGTTTTTAAAATTTCATAAATGACGGTTTCAATTCGCCAAACAACCCCTTCACCATTGCACTCTTTACAATCAACGAATAATGCATCCTTTAGTGGCACCCTGCTGCGTCGTCTAATTAATTCAACCACCCCCCCTTTTGTACGGCCTAAAACTCTGCAGTTTACCCTATCCTTAGAAAATTCAAGGCGCAGTTTATCCAGAATTCTTGCCCAGGATTTTTCTGTTTTCATATTTATGAAATCTACAACTATCAATCCACTTAGATTACGCAACCTTATCTGTCTACAAAGCTCAGTTGCTGCCTCATTGTTGATTTGACTCGCATTTGCTTCGGGGTCACTTCCGTTTATATAGCGGCCAGAATTAACATCAATCGCAGTTAGTGCTTCCGTAGTTTCTATTACAAGTGCGCCCCCAGAGGGTAAGGGGACATCTCTTTTCAAAACAGATTCTATTTCTTCATCAACACCATATTTTTCAAATAATGCTATTGACTCTATGTTGAGATGTAATTTCGTCGTCAAAGATGGGTATTTTGCGTCGCAAAATTCTTTCGCCTCAACAAAAATAGAATTATCGTCAAAATGAAACTTTAGGACATCGTCCTGAGCATGATCTCTAATAGTCTTTTTAACAATATCCAATTCTTCATAAATCAATGCTGGAGTATTTTCTTTATCGCGTTTTCTAAGAATTTCATTCCAGCAATTACGATAATAATTGATTTCATATTCAAGCGTCTGAAAATTTTCACCTTCTGCTGCCGTCCTTAATACAAACCCTTCATTGTCTTGACGCAATTGCTTGACCAAAGACAGTAAACGCCCACGTTCTGCTTCATTTGTAATTTGCCGCGAGACCGCAAGGCGATTACTGGTCGCTTCATAAACTATAAAACGACCGGCAAGAGAAATTTCCATAGAAACCTGAGGCCCTTTTTCTCGGAATTCACCTCTTATCACCTGAACACAAACACTTGCTCCTTCGACTAAAGCATTATGTCTGCTATCGTTATCCAAAATATTACTAAAGGGTAAAAAACCTGATCTTCCAAGTCCCAAATCAATAAAAGCCGCCCCGATCCCTTTTATAACTCGTTCAACACGGCCAAGATAAACATTACCTATAATACTGCCGAAGTCTATTCGTTCGAGAGAAAAGTCAACCAAAGAATCATCTTCTATTGTTGCAAAACGAAATTCATTTCCTTGCTTTTCTATTAAAAGTTCACGACCCATAATTCTGGTTTTCCGATTTTTTTTATTTTGTGAACTGAAACCCTAAGCCTACAAGTATTTTATATGTTTCAAATATTGGTAATCCGACAACATTTGAATAAGAACCATTGATAGACTTTACAAACCGAGCCGCCTGGCCCTGAATTGCATAACCACCGGCCTTATCTTTCCATTCCTGTGTCGACAAATAAAATTTCACTTCATCAATATTTAACCTCTTAAAAACAACTATTGTGGTAACACTGCGGCTAGCTAAATTTCCAATTGGATCCAACACACATACAGAACTTATAACACGGTGACGACGCCCAGATAAAAGTTTTAGAAATTGACTCGTTTCTGAATGATCTGCAGGTTTTGGTAATATACGTTTTCCACATGCAACAACAGTGTCGGCCGAGATAATCCAGCGACCTTGGTTCCTCTTTGCCACTACTTCCATTTTCTTTTTAGCTAGACGTTGAACCAAATCTTTTGGAGATTCCTTATTTATAGGCGTTTCTTTGATGTTGGCAGGGTCTATCAAAACTGGTGAAACCCCCATTTGTTCCAATAAATTCAATCTTCTTATGGAAGCAGATGCCAATACTAAATTAGAATCTTTATCTGGCATACTTATTCCTTCTCTACAAACAACATTCTAAAATTAATTTTAGAAAATATAAAAGAATTACAAACTAAAATGATTCAATTTGGATACTATTTAGGTTTGCCGGCGTCTTAATGATAAGGATAGAGCGTGAGCATGTAATCCCTCCTCATTAGCCAAGGTTTCTGCGCTATCGCAGATCTTAGCAAACGATTTTTGATTACAACGAATTACTGATGTTCTTTTTAAAAAATCTAGGACCCCCAACCCGGAGGAAAACCGTGCATTGCCGGCTGTCGGTAATACATGGCTTGGGCCCGCTATATAATCGCCAACGGCTTCAGGCGTAAAAACACCAAGAAATACTGCTCCAGCGTTCCTCACATTTTCTAAAATTATATTGGGATTTTCAACCGCGAGTTCCAAATGTTCAGGTGCTATTCGATTAATAAGGCCCGCAACATCACATAAGTTTTCGACGATAATTATGGTACCATTTTGTTCCCAACTGCTACGAGCAATTGGTTCGCGGGGTAAAGTAATTAATTGTTCTTCTATGATCTCAGTTACAGTGGCAGCAAAAACTTCACTATCACAAATTAAGATAGGTTGTGCATTTTCATCATGTTCTGCCTGTGAGAGTAAATCCGCTGCAATCCAACTAGGATTATTGCTTGCATCAGCCACTACTAAAATTTCTGATGGACCGGCAATCATATCAATACCAACAAGTCCAAAAACTTTACGTTTGGCCAACGCCACATAAGCGTTACCCGGCCCCACAATTTTATCTACTGGTCTTATAGTTTCTGTGCCGTAGGCCAGTGCGCCGATAGCCTGAGCACCACCCATACGATAAATTTCATCTACACCGGAAATATAAGCAGCGGCTAGAACTGAAGAATTCAATTGGCCATCGGGTGCAGGAACTACCATCACTACTCTCTCAACACCGGCTACCTTCGCTGGCACCACATTCATCAATACAGAACTTGGATAAGATGCTCGCCCTCCGGGTACATAAACACCAACTGAAGACATCGATGTCCACCTAGAACCTAATTGTACCCCCTCTTCATCAACATAGTCGTAGTCTTTAGGTAACTGTTTTTTATGATAAGTCTCTATTCGCGTTTTAGCGCGCTTTAAAGCTAACAAAATTTCATTTGGACAACTTGATATTGCTTTTTCAATTTCCTCTTGTTTAATTCTTAAATCAAAGGAGTTGGACAATTTTAAACGATCAAAGTCCTTTGTATAACTTAGGATAGCCTCGTCACCATTTTTCCTTACACTATTGAGAATAGAACATACCGAATTATCAATATCTTCATCTATTTCATGACGAGAAATGACCATATTTTCAAGCCGTTCTTCGTAATCTTTATCCATGAACTTGATCGTATTAACCATTTACGGCTTCCCTTATCCTCTCCACCCATTTTCTGAGTAGTTCCGGTTTTGTTTTGAGCGCGGCCCGGTTTACTACTAGGCGTGAACTAACGTCCGCTATCTGTTCGACTGCAACCAAGCCATTTTCTTTTAGGGTCTTACCTGTATCAACTAAGTCAACAATTCGTTTCGCCAGTCCAAGCTTAGGTGCAAGCTCCATCGCCCCATTCAATTTAATACATTCTGCTTGAACCCCCCTAGCGGCAAAATGCTGCTTGGTAACTTCCGGATATTTTGTGGCTACGGAAACATGGCTCCAACGCGCCGGGTCATCGTCTACTTTCAATTTAACTGGCTGCGCAACCATCATTCGACATTTTCCAATTTTTAAATCTAGCGGAGAATAATTTTCAGGATAATCAAATTCCATAAGAACATCACTGCCTACGACTCCGATGTGAGCTGCTCCAAACGCAACGAAAGTAGCTACATCAAAGCTTCGCACGCGTATGATATGTAGCCCACTTACATTTGTTCGAAATATTAAACGACGGTCTTCATTATCATGAAAACTGCTTTCAGGCTTTATGCCGGCCCTTTCCAATAACGGCAGCGCTTCATTCAAAATCCTGCCCTTAGGAAGAGCAAATATAAGTTTTAATTTTTCTTCCAATAATCTACATAACACAGCATTTTAGGCTCTGTTATCCTTTCTCAAGTCTATGTTTAGGTCGCCATTTTGTTGGCCACGGTGAATCTAAATCCTGCAAATGACATAAAATTTCATCTATCTCTAACCTCACCACAATACCTGCAGAAAAAGACATATCGATAATGTTTTTTTCTGCCACGATAGAAAGAAGCGAGATGATTTGAGATTTTCTGTATTGATCTAATCCCTTCTGCCGTACATTAGTAACTGTGTCAAAACAAATCCCACAGTGCACTCGCTCATAAACTGGAATATCCTCTAGTTTTTTTTCATTGTTATCTTCCCATCGAAACCGATTTGCGACAAATGCAAAGCGGAATTCCTTTTTTAAGAAAAGCATTTCATTTGCAGTAATAAGGGAATCCTGCAAAACAGTGGAGATAACAGCTAGGTCCTCTTTATCATTAGCTCGCAATTTCAAGAGTTGACCTTTGCTCATATATCAAGCCTCTCAATATGTGCTCCACAGGCTGCAAGCTTTTCTTCAATTCTTTCGTAACCACGATCAATATGGTAAACGCGATTAACCGTTGTTTCGCCTTTAGCTACAAGGCCGGCTAAAACCAACGAAGCTGACGCCCTCAAATCAGTTGCCATCACAGGTGCTCCAATCAACTCACCAACACCTCGAACTAGAGATGATGCACCATGCACAGTTACATTAGCTCCCATACGAGCAAGTTCAGGAATATGCATAAAACGATTTTCAAAAATCGATTCGGTGATCATCGCTGCACCTTCCGCAATACTCATTAAAGCTGTCATCTGCGCTTGTAGGTCCGTTGGAAAGCCCGGGAATGGCTCTGTCATTACATCCACACCTTTCAGTTTCCCATTGCGTTTGACCCTGATACCACTTTCAGTTTTTTGAACAGAAACTCCCGCTTCAACAAGTTTATCCAATACAGCTTGAAGTAGTTCCATTCTGGGGCCTTTTAATATTATATCGCCCCCGGTTAACGCTGCAGCCATTGCATAAGTTCCTGCTTCTATACGATCGGGAACAACGATATGTTCCGTCCCAGATAAAGTCCTTTGACCTCGTACAACCAAAGTATCAGTGCCTATCCCATCAATTTTAGCCCCCATCTTAACTAGACATTCTGCCAGATCACCAACTTCGGGTTCGCGAGCAACATTGGTCAAGACTGTCTCTCCATTTGCAAGACAAGCAGCCATAAGTAAATTTTCAGTAGCTCCTACAGAAACTATAGGAAAAGTAATTTTTGTACCTTTTAAGCCGTGCGGCGCTGATGCAGTAACATAGCCCTCTTCCATTTGAATTTTTACACCGAGCTGGCTTAGACCCTTAAGATGTAGATCAACTGGACGGGCACCTATAGCGCAGCCTCCCGGCAAAGAAACGCGCGCCTCGCCCGTTCTAGCCAACAATGGTCCCAGCACAAGTATCGAAGCCCTCATCCGCCGAACCAATTCATATGGAGCCGTTGTATTTGTAATTTTCGATGCTTTAAGTCTAAGAGATCGTCCAGTATGGGCACCATCTCCCGCCTCACCTGCCATACTAATATTAGCACCATGATGGGTTAAAAGGTTAGCCATAGTACTAATATCAGCTAGATGCGGTAAATTATNCANAACAANTGGNNCATCTGTTAANAGACTAGCTGCCATNAGCGGTAACGCCGCATTTTTTGCCCCACTTATTTGAATACATCCANAGAGAGNNCTNCCGCCTTTTATTAGAATTTTATCCATANTNAGGTGGATNCCTTAANTTTAANACTNNTTNGAATGGGTTTAACAAAAANNNTTNGAGANTAGTAGACTNNAAAATCGNCAAAACATNTNCTNACATCCCNATTTTTANTTATNGATGTNNTCAAANTCNTNTCTTTCACGCTTTTGTTTTTTTCGACGAAGTAAGTTAGNTCGTAANGCTGCNGNACGCCNTCGACTTTTNTCATCATNNTTTTGAGNAGAANCCGACTTGCTCATNTTNTTGATTTTCTTATCCTCNATNCAAATNNATCAATTCNTTAAGCNANATTTAAANAAATATTATCACATTAGTTATNANCTTTGTTGTTTTATTGCATGGACATGNCTGTCATGGCATTNTNAGCNCCTCACACTTAGNAGCCGCCGTAACTCAGGGGTAGAGTACTCCCTTGGTAAGGGAGAAGTCGTGAGTTCGAATCTCACCGGCGGCACCATACTGGTCTATGATTACGAGCATTTTTAAAGTTTTAGAAAATTTGATCNTATTAATAAGAGGAATTTCAATTATCGATATTTAGAAAATATGTCATCGACAGTTCTTGAAAGAACGGCATCACTTATATCTTCGTGATTATATTCAAAAATTGTCTTCCTATTATTGTTATTTAAACTTTTATCGTAAGCGGGGTCATAATGAAACTTCAACAAATCATAAGAAAGCTCTTTCCATAAAGAATTTGTAATCAGGGAATGCCAATGTCGGGTACGGTTTTGATCCTCCCGACCTGGAATTTTTTCTATTAATTTTTCTAATCCTTTTTTATCCCTGGTAAGGTGTTTGTATTTTTTAGATAGATAGGATGCACGACAATGACGTGGTGCTTTTATAGTTATTTGAGGTGAGTTTTTTATAAACTTCCAAAGCACAATTGGTATCTGCCTTTGACCAATTTTTTGACTTTCCGATTCTAAAAATACTGGCTTATGAGGATTAAAACATCTGAGCTTATCCATAATGAGGGTTTCAAATCTTTTCTGGCTCGGTTGTTCGATTCTTTCCAACTTTCCTAGCAAAGATCCTCGATGGGACGCTAATCTTTCTAGGTCCAAGACCTGTGCTCCATATTCCTCTAAACCGAGTAAAATATCTGTTTTTCTATTACCCGTACGACCGGCAACCACAATGTAGGAAAAATCCTTAACTAATTTCTCAGTTTTAGTAATAACCGATTGACGGTAGGTTTTATAACCACCTTTTAGTATAGATGTGCGCCAACCGATTTCACTACAAACTAGGGCAAATGATTTGGACCTCTGCCCCCCTCTCCAACAATAGACAAGGGGTCTAAAGTCTCGACCCATTTTTTCTAAGGTATTTTGAATATGCTCAGATATGTTTTGAGCCACAAAGGCTGCGCCTAACTTGCGCGCTTCGAAGGGCGAAAGATTATTATGCCTTGTCCCTATAATTTGGCGCTCTTCATCAGATAGTACCGGTAAGCTTATGGCCTCAGGAATATGATCTTCTCTGAATTCGCTGGGCGACCGTACGTCAATAATTAAATCGTAATCCCTGGTATCCCATACATCTACATATTTAATCGGAGCACTCATAAGTATTTTGCTTTCAAACGCATTTAATAGCTATCAAGTATATCATCCACTAGACCGCCAAAAGCATCCCAAGGTGCATTAATATAACTATAATTAGTCACAACAAAACTTGGGCCGGCGTAAAACCGCTCATATTGCAAATGGCGTCCTGCAAACTCAGATCCTATTAAATCCCAAGCAAGTTTATAAAGTTTCATTCTATCGATTGCGCTTTGCCCAGGCACAGACCAGTACTTTTCGAAAGTATTTTTCATCTCTGGGTTTTCTATAACTGAAATATCTGCGGGCATTTGAAAAGGCCCGCCCCCCATTAAATCGCGAATTACATCGCAAATCTTTGAATAGTTGGTAGTNCACCAATGCAACGCTGCATACATGTAGCGCCGATTAATGTTTATATAACCATCAACCAAACTTTCAGGCTCATTCAGCTGTCCTTGTATTATGGCCTCCAGTGCTGCTTGTTGTGCTGCTAACTCACCTAAAATTCCTTGAACAGCTGGTATATGCCCGACACCATTAGCCTCAACAATTTTATGTGCTATTCCGACGATTAGTTTTAATTTCTCAAGAAATCTTATATTAGATTGATGATTACCCATGGAATGCGATGGCGACTTAACATAAATACCCCGGGACATCTCTGGATTATCATGAACAAAAACTTTTTCCCACGGCACTTTAACATTTTCGAAGACAACCATTGCATCTGATTCATCAAAGCGCCAAGAAAGTGGGTTATCAAACTCGGTAACGGCATACTTTTCTAGAGATTTTCGNGACCAAATTGANACCCCTGATTCATTTAATGGCACGGAACAGGTAATGGATTCTTTTTCTTGATTTGGTCCTAGNGGTAGCAGGTTCCCAACCCATGTCTCATCACTAAAAATTGCAGATGTTCCCAGCATCTTCATTCCATTAAGCGTAACCCCGCTATCATCTTCATCAGATACACGCAGCGTTGGAACTGTCATCCCCTCCCGTTCATAAAGTTCAGATTTTCGCGCTCCCTGTGGTGGTAAAACCGTGTAACATGCGAAAATATCATTATCACGCATATGCTCGTAATATTTTATTATATTACTGCCATAGCCTTTCCCAATTTCTTCAAACATCCCGGGTTTCATGGCAAGACCGGTGACAAAACTAGCCACATGATCCGGCGACCGCCCTAACAAACCATGGGACCACTCGGCTATTCGACGATGGGTTTCCATCCTCTTTTTTAAATCTTCATCGGTTTTTGGCATTAGAAAATATGAACTATATAGATTACCATTATCCTCATAAGACATGANATCCCTATTTTCTGGGGCAGCTTTCATGTCATAAATCAGTGAAAATGAATTTGCGGCATTACGAAATGCTTCATGAGTAGTAATATCCTCAACTAACTCATTACCCAGGTACACCCGGCGACCATCACGTAATCCTTCGAGATATTCTTTTCCAGACTTTAACATCGACACACCTTCTTCCGCAGAAAAGTTTTCAAATAAGTTAAAATGGTTTTTGCCAATTTTGTATTTTCTACAAGTCTAATTTCAAAGTATGATATTAGAATGCGTTCTTAACCCAAACGAGCTAGATTTCCTAAATTTATTTGCATATCGAATTACATTGATAGTCAGGGGTCTAAGTTTATAATCCTCAAGCTCTGAAAGAGAAACCCAGCGTGCATCAGTTGCATCATCTCCAGCTACAATCTCTCCACTTTTCCAACTCGCAACAAAATCCACCAAAGTNTAATGAAATTTCACCCGGTTGTTATCATCATGATTAATACTGTTTATTACATCTATTAGACCTAAATTTTTTATCCGCACATTTGTTTCCTCTAACACCTCTCGACATGCAGCCTCTTCAATTGTTTCACCGATTTCTTGCGCCCCGCCGGGTATACTCCAACTATTCAACCTTGGTTGCTTACCTCGCTTCGTCAACAAGACATCACGTTGGCGAAAAACAACAACGCCGACACCTACGAATGGTCTATCAGGATAAGCTCTTGCATGTTCGTTCATTAAAACCACCCAAACACGTAATCTTATATAACGCTGCTACGTCTTACCGGCAAAAGTAACCAAATAAACCCGAAAATCTCCAATAAAATAACACTTATAAGAGCGACTTGATGTCCAACCGGATCATAGNTTCCATCTCCAAGAGGAGGCCATAGACCTATTAATACACCAATGCCCCATTGGAGAATAAATGCACTAATAAAAATTAACATATTTTGAGCAGTATTAACTTTGCCAACCATGTGACTCGGAAAGGTTTGGGAAAGTAAAGCATAAACCAACAATGTCGATGACCCAAAAAAACCGAACCCTGCGCAAAGATATATCGATAGGGAAGTAAACTCTGCAGCTATCATAATTTGAAATATGAGGGATAGCATGACACCTGCTCTTACAACAAAAATTAGTCCTATTCCCAAGTGTTGTAGTTTATCGGCAATGACACCCATACTAATAACCCCAACCAGCATCCCAATATTAAATATCAACATTGAATTAGCTACTTCACTTTTTGTTTGTCCGGCTACATCAGCAAGCCAGGGTCCCATCCAGAGAGCCTGATAAGAGAGAAATACACCTCCATGAATTAGTGTAATCACTGCTATTTGCCAAAAAAAACGATCCCTATAAATAGCTATCAAATCACGAAATTGATCAGTAAAGTTATAATTAATCTTATTCTTTCCATTAACACTGTATTTTTGATCGGGAATCACCAGTATTGTCAGCAAAACTAAGAAAATAGTAANCCCGCTGAGGCTTAAGAAAATCATACGCCAGCCATAAAAATCAGCCATTAACTCCACCGGTATCGTAGCGGTTAACGCCCCGAATGTACCAAATGTCATAGTACAAGCGTTAACAAAGGGGAGCCTATTAATTGGGAACCATTGCGCATTAGCTTTTAAAGCTGCCATCAAACAACCTGAAACACCNAAACCAATAAGGCTTCTTGCGATTATCAACGCAAATATGGAATTACTAATTGCAAAAAGAAAACTACCCAAAGCCGCAATGATTAATAGGATAATTTGAACCCTGCGGGGCCCATACCGATCCAAAATTACACCTAAGGGTGTTTGAAAAGCAGCAAATAAAATAAAGTAAATACTTGTAAGAAACCCTAGGTCAGCTGCAGTCAGCTGCAGATCAATAGCTAAATCTGAAGCAATTACAACATTTACTGTCCTAAAGAAGTAAGAGAGGAAATATCCAATTCCAAATGGAATTAAGACAATCACAAACAGACGGCGTTCTGTATCAGCCTGAAATGCTTTATTAGACGGAGTCGCACTCATATATTAAGTTCCCTATCCCGGGACACAGCAATGGTATAATTGATAATTATTATCAATTGTCAAATGCAGAACACTTGATACCGCAGCCCACCAAAAATTGTTGTGGTTGACTGCATACTATTCCAACTGCAATGTGCCCACACGATGAAATCAATACTACAACAAAGTGATGACTTAAATAACGGTCGTACAACTTCTCGAGAGATTATCGAAAAAGCGTTAGCTAAAATCTATGATCAAAATGGGGAGGGTAAAAGGGCCTTTATCAAGGTTTTCGCAAAAAAAGCACGTATAGATGCAGATCTTCAAGATACTCTGCGATCAAAAGGAAGAACTAGATCTGCAATTGCCGGACTACCGGTTTCAGTTAAAAGTCTATTCGATGTTGCGGGTGAAACCACAACCGCAGGATCTACAATTCTTGCTCGAAACCCTCCTGCTAAAACAGATGCAACCTCAGTGGCTCGTCTACGTAGCGCTGGAGCCATTATCATAGGCCACACAAATATGACAGAGTTTGCATATTCGGGACTGGGTATTAATCCACATTATGGAACTGCCAAAAACCCCTGGGATAGAAAAACTGGTAGAATACCCGGGGGTTCTTCTTCTGGAGCTGCAGTGTCCGTGACCGACGGAATGGCAAGTTTTGCTCTCGGATCTGATACCGGTGGCTCCATACGCATACCCTCTTCATTTTGCGGTTTAACTGGCTTCAAACCAACAAAGCAACGCGTGCCAGCTTCTGAGGCCTACCCTTTGGTTCCAACACTAGATACTGTGGGGCCCCTAGCTCCAACAGTTTCCTGTTGTGCATTAATTGATTCCATCCTTTCGGGCGAAAAATTAAAGAAAATTAAAAAAAGAGCCTTAAAAAATCTAACATTGGCTATACCACAAACNCTCGTACTCGACGATCTTGATGAACATGTCGCCTTATGTTTTTCCAACGTCCTAAAAAAATTATCGGATGCTGGAGCAAAGATAGTTGATATTGAGTTTCCTGAGTTAGGAGAAATTCCAAGAATAAATTCGGGGGGAGCTATTTACGCTGAAGCTCTCATTGCCCACCGAGATTTAATTGATAAATATCCCAATCAGTATGACCCTCGAGTCCGGCAACGTCTTCTGCGAATCAAAGACATTACCGCTGTCGATTATCTAGTTGCGATGAGAGAAAGAGATCAACTTATCGAAAAAGCAAATACGGTGACTAGACAATTTGACGCCTTAATAATGCCTACTACTCCTACCATTGCGCCACCTATAAAGGCCCTAGAAGAGAATGAAAATTTATATATTAATACAAATATTCTGACACTGAGGAATACATTTTGCTTTAATTTTCTGGATCGGTGCGCATTGTCTATTCCAATGCATCAAAGAGGTGACGCTCCCACAGGTCTAATGATAGTTGGGGAAACGATGGGCGATCATAGCTTATTATCAATAGGTCAGACTATCGAAGAGGCATTAAAATAATGCAACATGTCACTATAGGTTTCCCGGAGGTCAGCCCCATATATCTCCAGCAAACAACCTATTTTGATTTTAATCATGATAGAGTTAAAGAATTTGCAAATAGGGCAATCGAAGGAGCTTCTACTAATAAACATAAGGCAATCAAACTTTTCTACGCTGTCAGAGACCAAATTCGCTATGACCCTTATAGTATTTCGTTAAATCCTAAACCATATAAAGCGAGTGAGGTACTTATTAATGGTCGGGCTTATTGTCTTCCTAAGGCCAATTTACTAGTTGCCTGCGCACGACGTGTCGGCATACCCACAGGGATCGGCTTATCAGATGTATATAACCATTTATGCACACCGCGCCTTCGTCACATGATGGGCGAAAAGGAACTTTTTCTGCATCACGGGTATGCTGTTATGCATATTGAAAACAAATGGATTAAGGCCGCACCAGCCTTCAACATTGAGCTATGTACAAAATTCAATGTTTTACCCACTGAATTTGATGGGGAAAATGATGCCTTGTTTCAACCTTACGATACCATTGGACGTCTACACATGGAATACAATCGTGACCACGGCATTTGGTCCGATTTCCCAATGGACCGAGTAGCAAAAGATTTCAAAGATTATTATCCATCGAGTTTATATGAAGAAAAAGCAAGAGCTAAAGCAGATAAAGAACTAAAAGCTGCCAAAAATGCTTTCGAAGAAGAAAAAGCAATCTAATATCCATTTACGTCTTTCTAATCACCGTCCCATAAGAGGTAAATGAAAATTTATATTTACTCGATGCTCAAATGCTAATTCTTTTATAATGTTTAATTTATTATTTTTTAGACTGATTGCACGCTAGCGCCTTTTTGCCCAACGGCAGGCACCCCGCCTTCTTCACCCCACCTAGGGGCGGTTTCAAGATTAATTTCAAGCTGATCAAGCATACGCATACAACTCTGGTCTACAATTTCTTCCAATGTTTTAGGGCGGTTGTAAAACGCCGGGACAGGCGGAAAAATTACTGAGCCTAAATTGGCTAGTTTTATCAAGCTTTCTAGATGACCTGCATGAAGTGGCGTTTCTCTAATAGCAATAACTAGCTTTCGTCTTTCTTTCAAAATAACATCAGCAGCTCTACTTATTAGGTCCCCAGTATTACCCATCGCTATATTAGACATCGTTTTGATTGAACAAGGTGCTATAATCATACCCGCACTAGAAAACGACCCCGAAGAAATAGACGCACCTATGTTACCCGGGGAATGTACTTCATGTGCAAGTGAATTTATGTAACCGGGGTCAATGTCATGCTCCATTTTAAGAGTCAGCTTTGCCGATGCGCTCATGACAAGATGAATCTCAGTTTTCCCCTCTTCACGCAACATTTCCATAAGGCGCCAACCATAGATTGTACCTGTGGCTCCAGTTACTCCGATAATAACACGTTTCATAAACTTAATTCCTTGGTTTAGATCTATTAGTCTATGTAATATTCTTAAGTCTGTCGATAATCTGAATAGTCTTCACAAAATTATTTCCTCTTTCGCAAGAACGTATATGTTTATGAAATACAAAACATACATCAAAATTTAATGAAATTAGTTTTGATTTATGCTTATGAAAAAAATATTGGGCTAAACTATCTTTAGAAAGTATTGCTTTATGACTGAAAAGACTCAAAGTAGGCGACGCTTTTGTATTGGACTAGGAACGAGTACGATTTCCGCTCTAAGTTTCTCAAACACCTCAGTTTCATTTTCGAACACGGAACAAGAATCCTACCCCAAAAATGAAATGATAGGCTCGATGAGCCACACCATTGCGAAACAAAAGGATACTCTCCTAGACATTGCTCGTCAAAATGGTCTTGGTTATGTAGAATTATTAGCCGCGAATCCAGGAATCGACCCTTGGATTCCGGGTGAAGGAACAAAGATAATATTACCGAAGGCCCACATATTACCTTCAGGCCCACGTTCGGGTTTGTTATTAAATATTATAGATCAAAGGCTATATTATTTTCCTGATTCTGGCGAAAATATAATAAGTTATCCAATTGGAACAGGTCAGGATGCTTGGGACACCCCTCAAGGAACCACAACAATTGTTCGGAAAGTTAAAAAACCGACCTGGTATGTCCCTAAATCAATTCGTGAAGAACAACCTGAGCTGCCTGCAGTTTTTCGGCCAGGCCCTGATAATCCATTAGGTGCCCATGCCTTGTATTTGGGTTGGCCCGCTTATCTGATTCATGGAACTAATATCCCTTGGGGTGTAGGACGTAGGGTTAGTCATGGCTGTATCAGAATGTATCCTGAGTCTATAGAAGAGTTGTTTACTAGGGTTGAGATAGGAACTTCGGTATCCATAGTCAGTCAGGAATTTAAAATTGCTTGGGTAAATCGACACCTTATGGTGGAGGTTCATCCAAACCTTTCTCAGAATATTGAAATTGAAAAAGGTATTAGTCCAACGCCAGCCACTATCCCAGAAATTTCCTACCTAGTATTTAAAGCTGCCGGCTCCAATGCAAAACTAATCAATTGGACAACCCTAAAGAAAGCGGTAAAAGCACGCTCAGGTATTCCTACTTCTGTTCTTAATTCTCAAAGAGAGAAATAAAATTAAAAGACTTTATTAAAACAGATCAAATATAAAAATATATGACCTTATTTATTTACGCATCCCTTTACGGAATACTCTATCGGCCTTATCACCTGCTGCCTTTGCCTCTGCTGCAGCGGCCTCCGCTGCCCTTGCAGCAGCAGCAGCACTAGACGCAGCAGCATTTGCTGCTACGGCTGCACTAGATGCAGCTACAGAAGCTCTTTTCGCAGCTTTTTGAGCCTTCATAGCAGCCTTATAAGCAAGACTGTTTTTACCCTCGCTCGGGGTCTCGCACCCACTTAATGCAAGTGCCAATGGTACAGCCGCAATTAACAGCGTTTTTCCAAACTTCATCTTAATTCCTCCTGACGGGCTCTTTTCGGTTAGCTCGTACAAGTCATGAAACCTTAGTTATTGTATCCATACATCAAAATTTAATTATATGCTAGTAGGGTACTGATTCTAATAAAAGTTTATAAATATTTCCTTCTATAAAAGAAATACCCTAAAAAAGAATAAAAAGTAAGTTACGTGAAGTTTATTAATTTAGATTTGTAGTAAAAACAATCAAAAATATCACATACTAGACATGCAATTTACGCATCATCTCTTCGTCTAAATACATCAAAGAATAACAGTTTTTACTAGATTTAAACTACGCGAATAAAAACGAAAATTGATTATTTGAATTCAAAAGAGCTTGCAGAATTTAAAAAATTATAGTTAATTTTTATATCGTTTACGCGCTTTTTTGGGAGGATTAGCGCCATGATATTTATAGGTTTATTAAAATTTATATTTAAGAAGGGGGCTTTTCGGCTCGTTGATCGCGAGGGTTCTTATTATTCAATTGGAGACGATACTGAACCTGTTTGCACATTACTTCTTCACAAGAATTTTACAAAATTATCCCTAATACTTAACCCAACTCTTCGAATGCCGGAAGCGTATATGAAGGGTACACTAACGATTAAAGATGGAAATTTATATGATTTCCTAGATATAGCGAGCAAAAATTTTTGTCGTTTTGAAAATTCAAAACTCTATAGATTCTTAAGATGTTTAAACTTTTCTTCACTGGGTCAATATAACCCGATACGAAAAGCGAGGCTTAACGTAGCACATCATTATGATCTGTCTGACAAACTTTATAGGATGTTTTTAGACTCAGACCTCCAATATTCTTGTGCTTATTTTAAAACTGACAATACTGACCTAGAAAAAGCTCAATTGGATAAAAAAAACCATATAGCTGCTAAATTGAGATTGAAAAAAGGTCAAAAGGTACTCGACATCGGTTCTGGATGGGGAGGTTTAGCTCTGTATTTGGCAAAATCAGCGGATATTCATGTAAAAGGAATAACCTTATCAGAAGAACAGTATAAAATATCTATAAAACGAGCAAAAGAATCAAAAAAGTCAGAAAAAGTATCATTTAAACTTCAGGATTACCGGACTGAGGATGAAATTTTTGACCGTATCGTCTCAGTCGGAATGTTTGAACATGTTGGAACTAGGAACTATCGGGAGTTTTTCAAAAAAATTAACGAAATATTGGCACATAATGGCGTAATGGTTTTACATTTTATAGGTCGCATTGATACACCCCATCCAATAAATCCATTTATTCGAAAATATATATTTCCCGGAGCAGATTTACCTTCACTATCCCAAGTTTTAAAAGCAATTGAACCTACTAAACTCATGGTTACCGACGTTGAGGTATTAAGACTTCATTATGCAAAAACATTAAGATTATGGAGGAAAAAATTTATCAAACAATGGGACGATATAGCTAAAATTTATGATCAAAAATTCTGCCGTATGTGGGAAATTTATTTAGCTTTATGTGAAGTTGGCTTTAGAAACCTTGGCTTAGTTGTTTTTCAAATTCAAATAACAAAAACAATGGATGTGCTTCCCCTTACTAGGGATTATATGATGGATTCAGATAGAGTCTATAAAGAAAAAGTTTTGAAGTAAAATCCGCTTTAGCAAAAATTTAATTGTTGCAAGTACTTTTTGAAACCAATTGGAAGTTATACACAATAAATTTGGCTGTTACTGTTTTTGTCCCCGAGATTAACAATTTTTTAAAATTTATTTTCTTAAAATGTAAAAGTTTAATAGATATAAATTCAACTTCAGCTAAAATCGATTTGTTATTTAGCTGATAGGTCTGCAAATGGAACCCAACTCAAACTCAAAGACCGTTGCCACTCTTCACCAATCCGAGGAAAATCTTTTAAATTGGCGTCAACCTCCGTCAAATTTGGAAGCTGAACAAGCTCTACTCGGTGCTATACTCGTTAACAATAGAGCATATGAGCAGGTTTCCGATTTTGTAAAACCGGAGCATTTTGTTAATACAGCCCACGGAAGACTTTTTGAAGCAATTGGAAAACAAATTGAACGTGGACAGGAAGCAAACCCAACAACTTTGCAATTCTTTTTTGAAAAAGATGACGGGTTAATTGATTTAGGGGGGCACGCGTACCTCGCCCGATTAGCTGCGAGCTCTATAACTATTATTAATGCTCGGGATTACGGACAAACTATTCACGATCTTTTCCTTCGGCGCCAACTGATAGGCATTGGTGAAGATACTGTTAACGAAGCATATGAACCAGAGATTGATGATCAAGCAACAAATCAAATAGAACGTGCTGAACAAAGGCTTTATGACCTAGCAACGGCAGGAGATTATCAAGGTGGGTTTAAAGATTTTGCTTCAATTCTGACTGTTGCAATTCAACAGGCAGAAGCAGCATATAAGCGAGACGGAAAGCTCACCGGAGTAGGTACGGGATTGAATGAACTCGACAGCCTACTCGGGGGATTGCATAGATCCGATCTAATTATTCTAGCCGGGCGACCATCGATGGGTAAAACTGCTTTGGCTACAAATATTGCATTTCACGCCGCAAAAAATATCAAACGCAAGACTGATAAACAGGGGAATGAGAGTATAACCGACGGCGCGGTCATTGGATTTTTTTCATTGGAAATGTCTGCGGAACAATTGGCTACAAGAATTCTCGCTGAAGAATCTGGTGTCAGCTCTGATCTGATCCGGCGTGGTAAAGTGGGAAATACTGAATTTGGAAATATTGTTCAAGCTTCTCACGAATTACAACAAGCACCCATCTTTATAGATGACACACCGGCACTTACTGTTTCTGCATTAAGAACTAGGGCAAGGCGACTCAAACGTCAGGTGGGTTTGGGTATGATTGTTGTAGACTATTTACAACTATTAAGTGGCAATTCATTCCGCCAAGACAATCGTGTTCAGGAAATTTCAGAAATTACTCGAGGTCTCAAGACTTTAGCAAAAGACCTCGACGTCCCTGTGCTCGCATTATCTCAACTATCACGGCAAGTCGAACAACGTGAAGATAAAAGGCCACAACTCTCCGATCTCCGTGAGTCTGGTTCAATTGAGCAAGACGCAGACGTCGTAATGTTTATATTTCGGGAAGAGTATTACGTTGCTCGACGGGAACCTCGCGAGGACACGCCTGAACATCAGATTTGGCAAGAAGAAATGGAAAAAGTGCACAACATTGCCGAGGTGATTGTAGCTAAGCAACGTCATGGGCCAACCGGTCGTGCCCTTTTACATTTCAACGCCCTTCTAACAAAATTCGGTGACTTAGCACGGACCGATTATATGCCAGAGGAAGATTATTCTTAAATATGAATTTTAAAGATCAAACAGGTTCTATTCTTACAATTGATCTCAATATAATGGCAAAAAACTTTGCCTATTTAAAAAAGCGTTTAAGCCCAAAGACTATTTGCAGTGCGGTTGTTAAGTCCAATGCCTACGGTTTAGGACTTGAACAGGTTGTTGGTCGTCTTCTTAAGGAGGGATGCAACTCTTTTTTTGTGGCGATGATGGATGAAGCAATTAAAGTTCGTAACCTCTTAAAAAAAAGCTGCGTAAACGCAGATATTTATTTGCTCAATGGATTAAACAAAGGAATAGAGAAGGACATCATAAAATTTGGTGTCATACCGGTCCTAAATTGTATTGCGGAGATCGAACAATGGTCTTCGTATTGTAAAACCAATGAAAAAAAATTTAAAGCAATCATAAACTTTGATACTGGAATGTCTCGCTTGGGTCTTGACTCATACGAGATAACTAAATTGCAAAATAACCCTAAACTGATTGAAAATATAGACATAGATTATCTAATGAGTCATTTGGCCTGTGCAGATGACCGAGAACAGGTAAAAAATAAAGAACAAAAGTTTCTCTTTGATGAAATTAGGTCAAATTTTATTTCCAAGAGGGCCAGTTTATCTAACTCAGCTGGAATTTTCTTAGGTAAAGAATATCATTATGATATGGTAAGACCGGGAGCAGCTATTTATGGACTGCAACCTTTAAAAAAAGAAGTTAATGAAATCGAACAAGTTATTAACCTTAAAGGAAAAATCCTACAAACATTCATAGTTGATAGTAGTGCAACTGTTGGCTATGGAGCGACATTTAGGGCAAATCGTAAAACCAGAATAGCGACAGTAGCGTTGGGCTATGGTGATGGTTACTTCCGAACTCTCGGTAATCAAGGAAAGGGCTATATAGGAAAACAACCTGTTCCAGTAATTGGGCGTATATCTATGGATTTAGTTACTTTCGATGTTACCGATGTAAAGGAAGAAGATTCGCGACGGGGTGATATGATAGAATTGATTGGTCCACACTATACTGTGGAGCAACTTGCTGCAGATGCCGGAACGATTGGCTACGAGATATTAACTAATCTTGGTGGGCGTTATTTTCGTAATTATGTCGGTTGATATATAAAATGAACCCTTTTGCCTCAATTGGTCGGACAGTAATAGCTTTTGCCAGTCATATTGGTCGTATAACAATCTTTACTAGCCGTTCTCTATACCATTGTNTCANTCCTCCATTTTATNGGCATTTGNTAATTAGGCAAATAATAGAAATAGGTTTTTACTCCCTTCCTGTCGTGGGAATGACAGCGATTTTTACAGGCATGGTTTTAGCGTTGCAAAGCTATACAGGCTTCGCACGATTCAATGCAGAAGGAGCCGTTGCTGGGGTAGTCGTATTATCAATCACTCGTGAACTAGCCCCAGTTCTAGCGGGACTAATGGTTTCCGGTCGTATTGGGGCCGCTATGGCTGCCGAAATCGGTACAATGAGTGTAACAGAACAGCTTGACGCACTAAAAACTTTGTCCACTGACCCCTTCAAATATCTTATAGCCCCCCGCATTATTGCGGGCATATTAATGCTCCCCATTCTTGTCTTAGTGGCTGACATTGTTGGTGTCTTTGGCGGTTACTTAATCAGTATTTATAAATTAGGTTTCAACCCTACTATTTATCTCGAGCGGACCTGGGAGATTTTAGAACCTATAGACGTAATCTCCGGTTTAGTAAAAGCAAGCGTTTTCGGATTGATTATATCTCTAATGGGCTGCTTTCATGGATACCATTCGCGAGGAGGTGCTCAAGGAGTAGGAGCGGCAACAACAAACGCTGTAGTTTCTGCATCAGTCTTAATACTTGCCTTTAACTACGTTATTACTGAGCTATATTTCGCTATCTGAATAATGTCTCTTAATTTTTCAAAAATATCTATCAAAAATGTTCACAAGTCTTTTGGGGGAAATATTGTTTTGGANGGTCTCAATCTGGAAATCCAAAAGGGACAATCAATGGTAATTATCGGTGCATCTGGCACAGGCAAATCGGTTTTATTAAAAAACATAATTGGTCTCTTACAGCCGGATCANGGCAGTATAAAAATAAACGGTGAAGAAACAGTAGGTATTAGTTGGAATAGAAAGCAGAAATTTTTAAAAAAAGTAGGTATGTTATTTCAAAATGCAGGGCTATTTGACAGCTTGACAGTCTGGGAAAACGTCGCCTTTCCCCTATTACAGGATAAAAGTTTTGATAGAAANNGCGCTCAAAAAAAAGCAATTGAAAAATTATCTGAAGTAGGCCTGACGTCAGATACTGCAAATTTAATGCCTGCGGAACTATCCGGTGGTATGAAAAAGCGCGTGGGACTGGCTAGAGCAATCGCTACTGACCCCGAGATAATATTCTTTGATGAGCCTACCACGGGTTTAGATCCAATCATGGGGGAGATAATAAATGAATTGATTATTGAAAAAGTTCAGCAGCTAGGAGCCACAACTTTATCAATTACACATGACATATCGAGTGCAAAAAAAATAGGAACCAAGATAGCTATGATCTATGGAGGAAAAATAATTTGGGTTGGTGAAGTCTCTGAATTAAATAGCAGCGGAAACAAATACGTCGACCAATTTATTCAGGGGTCAGCTGAAGGACCTATTCAAATGGACTTCAAACCTTGTTGATTTCAACATTCTACTACATTACCCAAATAAAGGACCTACCTGTTGGCTAAAAATTTTACCAAATTTATTTGCAGCAACTGTGGTACCTCTCACGCGAAATGGGTAGGCCAATGTGAAAATTGTCATGAGTGGAATACGCTTGTTCAGGAGAACATTGAAAATATTCCGAAGGGTCTAGGACATGCGCAGGGAACTCAAATAGAGTTCGTGGGTTTAAAAGGAAAAATGGATGTTGCGCCAAGGATCATAAGCAATGTCAAGGAATTTGATAGAGTTTGCGGTGGTGGAGTAGTTTTAGGGTCAGCTATCCTGGTCGGTGGAGACCCAGGAATTGGAAAATCCACATTATTACTTCAAATCGTCAGCCAAGTTTCTACTAAAGCCAGATGCATTTATATCTCAGGAGAAGAGTCGATTGATCAAGTAAGGATCAGGGCTACTCGGCTGGGACTTATCGAAAAAGAAATTTCCTTAGCCTCTGCCACAAATATAAGGGATATAATTTCTACACTTGAAAAGGCTAATGACATCGGTTTAGTTGTTATTGACTCCATACAAACCATGTACATCGACACATTAGACTCCGCTCCAGGGACCGTTTCACAAGTGCGGACTAGTGCTCAGGAATTGATACGTGTAGCAAAAAAAAGTAACTTTACCCTACTTTTGGTTGGGCATGTCACCAAGGAAGGGGCAATTGCCGGGCCACGTGTTCTGGAACATATTGTTGATACAGTACTTTACTTTGAAGGGGATCTTAGTCATCAATTTCGAATTCTTCGGGCAATTAAAAATCGTTTTGGGCCTACAGATGAAATTGGAGTTTTTGAAATGACGCATTCGGGGTTGACCGAAGTAGAGAATCCATCGGCGCTTTTTCTCGGGCAACGACGAGGTGAAACAAGTGGAGCAGCTGTTTTTGCTGGTATCGAGGGTAGCCGTACTATTCTTGTAGAAATTGAAGCGCTTGTTGTTCCAAGTACTTTTGGTACCCCGAGACGTGCGGTAGTTGGTTGGGATACAGGAAGATTGTCTGTGATTTTAGCAGTATTGGAAGCTAGGTGTGGATTACAATTTGGAAACCACGACGTATATCTAAACGTGGCTGGGGGTTTACGTATATCAGAACCAGCAGCAGATCTTGCTGTAGCTGCAGCATTGGTTTCTGCTCTCAAAGATGAGCCTATAACATCAGAAACAGTTATATTTGGTGAAATTGGTCTTTCAGGGGAGGTACGGCCTGTAGGCCAAATGGATTTGCGGTTTAAAGAAGCACAAAAANTAGGTTTTACAAATGCCTATTTTCCGGGACACCANCAAAANNAAAAACANANNNTCAATANAAGTATCAAGACAAAGGAAATTAGACATATTGGGGATTTAATATGCCTCTTCTCCATAACCTCCAGCAAACGAGATGAAAGTTCGGGAATGGTATGAATTATTTTGATATAATAATTATTGGAATAATTTTTCTAACCAGNTTAATGGCTTTTTCTATGGGCTTTGTAAGAGTTTTTTTGGCTCTGCTAGGCTGGGTTGGAGCAATATTTTCTACACTTTATCTATTTCATTACCTTCAACCATTTTCGCGGAAATGGATATCTATCGAAATTATAGCCGATGGCGTCGCTGGACTAATAATATTTATTGGATCCTTGATTATATTTACAATGATTAGTCACTTAATTGGTAACCAAGTACGCTCTAGTGCGTTAAGCGCATTAGACCGAACAGTCGGTTTGGCATTTGGTATAGGGCTTGGTTCTATCGTAGTATCGTTGGGTTATATAGGATTAGTATGGATCACGGATTTACCAAAANATCAATCTCTTCAACCAAAATGGATACAGGATTCTAAAACTCAACACTTGTTGAAATGGGGGGCTATACAGATACAAANTTTGGCACCCGACAATTGGTCTAAAGTTCCTATTATTCAGAATAAAAATAATAGAATGAAAAATGAACAGTTTGAAAAATTGATAAAACCAGAAACAAAAAAGCCTCCGGTTTCGTCTTTAAAGGGCTATAAACCCAGCCAAAGGCGTGAAATGGATCGCCTTTTCAAGGGCCAACAATGATGTCAAAAATTGATAATCCAATAAAACTCAATCCACTAAATGATGATAAATTAAAAGAGGAGTGTGGGGTCTTTGGTATTCATGGACACGAAGATGCGGCAGCGTTAACTGCACTTGGATTACATGCTCTTCAACATCGCGGGCAAGAAGCTGCCGGTATTGTGACTTTTGACGGCAAACAATTTCATGGTCATCGTGCACCGGGACATGTGGGTGACATTTTCAGCGATGAAACTGTAATAAAAAATCTGAGAGGACGGCTTTCTATAGGACATAACCGATATTCTACTACCGGTGAAACTGCACATCGAAATATTCAACCTTTATTTGCTGAATATGACTCAGGCGGCTTCGCTCTCTCCCACAATGGGAATCTTACAAATGCTTCCGTACTTCACCGAGAACTCGTTAAACGTGGTTGCCTATTTCATTCCACTACAGATACAGAAGTCATAATTCACCTTATAGCTATTAGCACTCGCATCTCCGTAGTCGAACGCCTAATTGACGCCCTCACTCGCGTCGTGGGGGCGTATTCATTGGTCGCCATGACAAATAATCAAATGATTGGTGTCAGAGATCCCATGGGTGTTCGTCCACTAGTTCTCGGTTCATTAGACGGCGCTAATGTCCTCGCATCTGAAAGCTGTGCACTGGATATTATTGGAGCAAAATTCATAAGAGATGTTGAACCTGGTGAGGTGCTTGTTATTGATCAAGACGGCGTTAATAGCCTCAAACCATTCAGCCAAACACCATCTCGATTGTGTATTTTTGAATATATTTATTTTGCTCGGCCAGACAGTATTGTAGATGGTACAGGTGTTTATGAGGTTCGTAAAAAAATAGGAGCAGAACTTGCTCGAGAGAGTCATATTGAAGCAGATGTAATTATCCCCGTTCCAGATTCTGGTGTTCCCAGTGCAATGGGTTACGCGAGTGAGACTGCTTTGCCATATGAGCTAGGAATTATTCGTAATCACTACGTCGGCCGGACGTTTATTGAGCCCAGTGATCATATTCGGCACCTTGGAGTAAAACTAAAACATAATGCCAGTCGCGCCGTTATAGAAAATAAGAGAGTAGTATTAGTGGACGATAGTATTGTACGGGGTACGACTTCGGTAAAAATTGTTGAAATGATACGTAATGCGGGAGCCAAAGAAGTACATATGCGCATTGCTAGTCCGCCAACTACTCACTCTTGTTTTTATGGTGTTGATACACCAGAAAAAGACCAGCTACTGGCTTCAAATAACTCTGTTCAAGAAATGCGTAAGTTTATTGGTGCTGATACATTGGCTTTCGTCTCTTTAGATGGGCTATATCGTGCTATGGGATTAAATGGAAGAAATGAAGAAAAACCACAATATTGCGATGCTTGCTTTACCGGAGAATATCCAGTCCGTTTAGTAGATTTTGATGGAGGAGAAATAGCGCCCCAAATGTCCTTTTTATCTACGCTTGGCTAATTTAAATGAAGAAAACCAGTCAAAGACTGCTAGGTAGGGTCGCCCTTATAACAGGAGCTTCTAGAGGTATTGGAGCCGCTATAGCGAAAAGATACGCAAAAGAAGGTGCGCAAGTAATCTTAATAGCTCGAACAACAGCCGGTCTCGAAGACGTTGATGATTTTATAAGAGAAAAATCAAATGGTAAGTCTCAAGCTACTTTACTTCCAATGGATCTCAAAAATTTTGAAGAAATTGAAAAAATTGGGCCGGCAATCAACGAACGCTTTGGTAAACTAGATATATTTGTCGCTAATGCTAGCCAGCTGGGTAATTTGACTCCTATTAGGGAAATTGACACGCGATCATGGCAGAATCTTATTGATATAAATTTAACGGCCAATTTACACCTCATAAAAACCCTTAGCCCACTGCTCCTGCGTTCAAACGCAGGTAGGGCTTTGTTTCTCACTTCTGGGGTTTCAGGAGGTCGAGCATATTGGGGTGGCTATGCAGTCACAAAGACTGCACTTGAAGCTATGGTCCGGACTTGGTCAGAAGAAATGACTAAAACAAAACTAAAGATAAATTTGATTAACCCCGGTGGAGTACGAACCGAAATGCGAGCTTCGGCCTACCCGGGAGAAGACCCACAAAATCTTCCTCCACCTGAGGATATTACAGAGGTATTTGTCAAATTAGCAGAAACAGAGTGCGAAATACACGGAAAAACAGTAAACGCTCAATAATCTTTATTTAAGGAATCTTTGAATAAGGATTTTTACCTCCACGCATAAATAGACGGATTGGAACACCGTCAATACTGAAAGTTTCGCGTAAACTATTAACTAGGTATCTTTTATAGGACTCTGGAATTTTTGATGGTCTACTGCAGAATATAACAAAAGTGGGAGGACGCCCCTTGATTTGGGTTATATACCTTAACCTTAATCTTTTACCATTTAACAAGGGCGGAGGATGATCTTCAATTACATTTTCAAGCCATCGATTTAAAGGACCCGTGGGTAATCGCATTACCCAAATATTATAAATCTGTTTTACAGCAGGCATTAGCCGGTCAACCCCAAAACCATTTAAAGCTGAAATTCGTATGATTGGTACACCCCGAATTTGTGGGAGCGAACGTTTCAATCGATCGTTTAACTTATCTATGGCCGCAGCTCGGTCTGTAATCAAATCCCATTTATTTACCGCGATTAGTAGCGCCCTTCCTTCCTCAATAATATGCTCAGCAATGTTTAAATCTTGTCTTTCAGCCATAAGGGTACCATCAAGTAATAGAACCGAAACTTGTGAAAATTTGATAGCGCGTAATGTATCGCCAATTGATAGTTTTTCTATTTTTTCTTTGACCCGTGAGTTGCGTCGCATTCCAGCTGTATCGTATAACTTTATTTTTTCCCCTTTCCATTCCCAATCAACTGAAATTGAATCACGAGTTACGCCCGGTTCAGGACTAGTTATTGATCGTTCCTCTTTTAATAGAGTATTAAAAAGCGTCGATTTACCAACGTTTGGTCTACCAACTATTGCCATTTTTAACGAACCATTTTCTATTTCCGAATTATCATTTACGCCTAAATTATTTTCCTTTTGAACTATTAACGGTGAAATAACATTATATAAATCAACCAGACCATTTCCGTGTTCAGCAGAGATACTTGTAGGGTCTCCTAAGCCTAACTCAAATGCCTCATAGATAGTTTCTATGCCTGTTTTTCCTTCACATTTATTAACAACTAAAATTACAGGTAAGGGTGATTTTTGTAGCGAACCGGCGAAATGCCGGTCAACGGGAGTGATCCCGGCTCTGGCATCAACAAGAAATATAATCGCATTGGCCTGTGTAATTGCCGTTTTTGTTTGCTCCTGCATTGCATGTTCGATTGAACCTTCGGGACTTTCTTCAAAACCCGCCGTGTCAATTATTTCAAACCTGAGGTCTCCTAAAGTGGCAATACCAATTCGTCGATCTCTCGTGATCCCAGGTGTTGAACCTACTATTGCTGAACGGAAACCACACAATCTATTAAAAAGTGTAGACTTCCCAACATTGGGACGTCCGAGAATTGCAATTTTAAAGTTCATAATTTTAACGAAGTGCTATAAGCTGCGCGTCATCAGAAAGTATATAAACTATATTGTCCGCTGCGATTGGAGCAATAAAAACTGGAGCGGACAACTTTATCCCGCCGAGAATTTTTCCGGTGTAAGGCGAGACTGACCAGATGTCTTTTTTACTCGAGCCAACTAAGAGACGATCTCCCGCAAGTAATGGGCCAGACCAGAATACCGGATTTTCTTGATTTTTCATGTCTTTATATTTGGGTAATTGAGAAACCCAAACTACCCTTCCTGTTCTCTTTTCTAAACAGAGTAACTCTCCAAAAGATGACAGCAAATAAACGAACTCCCCCGCGACCCACGGGCTGTTGCCGGAACCTACTCTTTGTTCCCATATTCTCTCCCCAGTTCTAAGGTTTATAGAAATTGTTCGGCCACTATTGGAGGTAACAATTACGTTATTAGCGTCAATAGCCGGTCGGCCCTTGATGTGCGCTAATTTGGACAGAGGGCTGTATTGCCTAAAGGCTGTCAGGGTATCAGACCAAATAACCCGTCCATTCTCATGACGGAAAGCAAACACCTCTCCCGAAGAAAAGGCACTAATTATAATGTTACCTGCTGCTGCAGGAGCCGCTCCTCCTAATAACCCGGCAGTTTCCACAATACCCATGTGTGTCCATAAAGTCTTACCGTTAGTTTCACTGAGTGCATGTAATATGTTATCAATAGTAACTGCAAATATGCGCCCTTTGAAATAAGTGGGCGGTGCCCTGATTGGGCTATTCAGCGACCGCCGCCATAGTAATTCTCCCTTTTGTAGATTTAGAGCTATTACTTCTCCAAACCCGGTAGAAACAAATAATTTCCCGTTAGCTATAGCTAGACCACCGCCTGTACTTTTTTTTTCTTCTTCTTTTGAAGCAACATTGACCAGCCAATGGGTTTTTCCAGTTTCGGTATGTATGGCTCTAATATTTGACTCAGTATCCATCGTATATATGAGACCCCTGTAAACCACCGGTGCAGTAATGAGCTGAGCGTCACTGCTGCTCCCTTTTCCAATACTCACCTTCCATAAAGTCCTTAACTCACCGGACGCAGAAATATGGCCCATTACATGGTCTGGTTTACCTCCAGCCTGACGCCAACTTAAATTCTTGAACGGTCGAGGAAGTCTAACCTCAACCTTTGAAAACTTGGGGTCAGGCTTAAGTGAATCCTCCAAAGACAATATAGAAATTCGTTTCCCTGGTAACGGCTTATCTGGGGCCGCACCATACCAACCACTGCATCCGGCCATGATTAATGGTAAACACAAAAATATGATGCGAAACATTTCGATCACTTTTACTTATTTAATTTACCTGCAACACCGAGAATTTGGGTTGCTCTGGACCTCATATTATTTGGCACATCGGGATTATCTGATAATTTCCTAAAGTACTCACGCGCAATCGCTAAATCGCCATATTGCAATGCAAGCAATCCAATTAATTCATTAGCAGAGTGTCGCCAAGCACCGGAACCCTTTGCTATAGGCTCTAATTTTGCTTCAATCTTAGCCCGTTCGACATTTTGAGAATCTAAAAGACGCGATGTACTGAATATAACTGCTGCTTCTCTCAAAGATTTGTCGACACTTGTATCTTCAGAAATATTATCATAAATTTTAATGGCGCCACTCGTGTCACCTGTATCAGATTTTATAGCAGCCACTTTAAAACGAGATAGTATTGCATAGCCATTGCTTCCATCTTCTTTTAGACTGGAAAATAATGCCTTTGCCTCTATTTTTTTTCCGCTATCGAATAATTTCATCGCCGCAGCGAATTTAGAAGAATCAGTTATTCGGGCTTGATATTGGTAATGTTGAAAAGCCTTGAACCCTCCAACGCCGACGACAACGGCCACGATCGCAGCAATTATATATTTTCCATAACGTTGCCATAACTTTTCAAAACGTTCTTGACGAAGCTCTTCATCAATTTCTCGAAAAATATCGCCCACTTTCAGCTCCTAAACTCAGTAAAATTTTATCAAAATCTTTATCAGAAAAGTTATTTATTTTCCATACGAAAAATATTCATATTATTTTTTTGGCTGGCTCACCTCTGGACTGAATCTCTCTATAATGGATATACTCTTAATAATAGAATTGGTTAGTTTCAAAATAAAAATGCCTCAGATTGTTAAAATAAAAGACTTCACAAGAAACTCAAATTCGGCAGTATATTTTACAAAACCAGAATTAAATCAGCTCTTATCGTATTATAGCCAACGCGTTATAAGTGGTGAATGGAAAGACTATGCCATTGATCATAACAATAGGATGTCCTCTTTTTCAATTTACAGGGACACCGGTGCACTGCCATTGTTTACAATTAGCAAGTATGCCAAAGGGACACATCAACAAGGTGACTATGCAATCAATACTAGGGGCAACATGATCAAAAGAGGAAAACATCTCACTGATGTGTTATCTATTTTTAATCAACGTCTAAAACTTGTATCGCGATAAACCTGTCATAAAAAATTAGATTATTCATCCAGCATATCGTGAAATTTTCCATTATGTTTAAAAAATTTTATTGTACGAAGACAATTGAGTTTGATTGGGTTGCTAGCCAAGTCTTTTACCAACTCCAGAACCCTTGTTGTTATTAAAGGCAGCTCTAAATTTTTTGTCTCTAGCAAAGGAACAAACATTAGATCCAGAAGCTCGCCATCGCCACCTAATTTTCCTTCTACGAACTCTTCCTCAATCATGAAAAATCGAGCATCAAATCGAATGGGTCTCCAAGGAGGGGTAACGGCACGAGCAATATAGTTTAAATTTTCAAAACAGGGTGCAAAACCTTTGTCGAAAAACGTTTTCCAATTTTTGGGAACTGGACGATGCGGTTCTACGTCAGTTTTTCCAACAATTAGTCCTGCTT
The DNA here is from genome assembly GCA_002719885.1 of Rhodospirillaceae bacterium. Taxonomy (GTDB): domain Bacteria; phylum Pseudomonadota; class Alphaproteobacteria; order MPNO01; family UBA2964; genus UBA2964. Next base: position 98,862 of record PBFH01000005.1, read on the forward strand.
CTTCAAACGTCTCTCTTATCGCGGCGGCGGCTAACGCGCGAGCCCTTGCGGGTGTAACCCGTCTCGTAAGTAACTCTTCAACGTCGGATCTTAAATTTGTTGCGCTTCTAACACTACTATCTTGACGATCAACGCGACCACCAGGAAAAACATACCTTTGAGGCAAAAATTTATGTTTTCGATGTCTTTCTCCCATTAAAACTTCAATTTTTTGATTATTAAACCGATATACAATTAAAGTGGCAGCATCCTTGGGGCGCGGCGCTTTGGTTCCTGGATTACGCACTGGCTGTTTTGGAACAGACATAATTTCTCCTTTAGCAGCAACAACTGTTTTCTTTTTCAAATTTCGACCAGTGACCAATCATTCAGCATTCGCAGAGGAGCTTGTGATAATTCTTTTAGACAAGAAGAGCCGGTACAGAAGGCTGAAATTCTCAGCTCTTCTATCATAGAACTCATATATTTTATCACATTTTCGGAATCTTCATCAGCAGGACCTAAAACTGGCGCTGCAACACCGCACAAACACGCACCCAATCTTATTGCCTTTGCAACATCAATCCCCGTCCTAATACCACCGCTTGCAAATATAGGAATATTTCCTGCTTCACGTACAGCATCTATCAGAGAATAGGCCGTTGGAATACCCCAGTTAGCAAAACTATGAGCAACTTTTTTTAACATCAAATCAGTTTGTCTTTCTGCCTCAACTTCACTCCAGCTTGTTCCACCAGCACCCGCAATGTCGATGGCAGATACGCCAATATCGACCAGTTTCTTAACAATCTTTCCTGAAATCCCATTCCCTATTTCCTTAACCACTATTGGCACACCTGCATGGGATACCAACTGTTCTATTTTTTTTAATATTCCCCGCCAATCTCTATCTCCCTCACCCTGAACCGCTTCCTGCAATGGGTTGAGATGTATGAATAAAGCATCTGCTTCTATCATTTCGACGGCACGTTTCGCTTCATCAATGCCATACCCGTAGTTAAGTTGCACGCCTCCTAAATTAGCAAATAAAAGGATATCGGGAGCTACCTTTCGCACACTGTAAGTTTTTGACAATGATCTATTTTCTATACCGGCACGTTGTGACCCTAAACCCATTGCCAAGCCGAGCTTTTGAGCACATTCCGCCAGACGATTATTAATGATTTCAGCCTCCGGCGCTCCACCAGTCATACTTGAAATAAGAATTGGGGCTCTAAGCGTTTTTCCATATAACGTAGTAGCCAAATTAATACGATCTAAATCGAGCTCTGGCAGCGCGCAATGCTCAAATGAAAAAGCTTCAAATCCTGTTTTTACCCCTTTTGCTGCAACGTTTGCATTGAGGACTGTTTCGATATGCTCTCGCTTCCGTGTCTCGGTTCCTTTACTGATTTGATTATTGATATCTTTTTGAAAATCCACCATTTTTGATCCTACTACTCAGTCCAAGCGTTTTACGCACTCCAATGAAACGATGATTATATAAATATATGATCCATGTTATCCCTTAGGGTGCCTCTCAATTGATAAATTTTTAAGAGTTTTTCTAGTTTGGTCACCGTACTTGCATTTCGCACGGTCAGCCATTGAGATTGCCTATATTGCCAATATAACGATTTAAAATGTCCAAATCCCAGTTTGTTGAGTTCTTCTCGACTAACCCTAAATTCTTCAGACACACCAAACTCGTAAGGATGCAGGTAAATGTGGGGTGTGATCCCAACTTCTCTAGCTTTTTGAGCCAAAAATAGACAGTAAAATTGCGGGAATAATTTTAGAAATGTCCCCCCAAGCCTAAGATTTTTTCCAGCGAATGATTTTGAAAAAACTGGCAAAATTTTGAGTTGAGTGAGCCCCATATTTTCCTTGAATTTTTTTAGCTCTTCTGTCGATTGGCAATAATATGAGCTATCATAATCAAAACACCTTTCAACTGCGAGATACTGTTCTGGGGTTATTTTATTTATTTTAAAATAGGGAGCCCGAAATCCAATCACTTCAGTTTGCGAGGCGTCTTCCAGAATAGATTTGGCCCGACGCAACGTGGTCTCTACTTTCGTAATTGATTGGTTCTCCATTATATCGTGTTGATAATAATGACATGCTATTTCGTGGCCATCTTTTGATATGTGTCTGATAAGATCAGGTGCCTTTTCAGCAAGAATAGCTGTACAGAAAAAGGTGATAAATCGTCCGTTATTTTTACCATTTCTGCACAGAAATTCATTAATTAGATTATACTTTTTCCACAAGGCATCGGTTTTTAACGGAGGATCGTTAGCCTCACTGAATTTAACTTTAAAGTCATAGTTAAAGTCTTCAAAATCAATGCTCAAGAACATCTTTAAACCGCCCTGGATATGATAAAATTTTCAATAACTAAAAAGTCTACACCTGAATTTATAAAAGTATTAATGGCGTCATCAGGGCTATATACGATAGGCTCTTGAATATTAAAGGAAGTATTTAATAAAACCGGTACATTCGTGATTTCGCCAAATCTTTTCAAAAGAGAGTAATATTTAGGATTAGACTGAGCCGAAACAGTATGTACCCTAGCGGTTGTATCAGTATGGGTCACAGCGGGTATGTCCCCTGATAACACATTTGCGACAATATTCATGTAGGGACTATTTTGGTTCAAGCAAAAATAATCAGCAGCCTTTTCTTCAGTAACACTTGGAGCAAACGGACGAAAAAGTTCTCTTTTTTTAATTTTTACATTTATTTCATCACGAATCGCATCGCTCCTCGGATCAGCCAGAAAAGATCTAGCGCCGAGGGCTCTTGGACCAAACTCTGATCGTCCTTGAAACCAGGCAACCAACTTTCCTGACGCAAGAATCTCTGCCGTTCTCTCAATTAAGTCGTAATCTGAGACCTGATCAAAAATCAGGCCCTGACCTTTTTCTATCGCCGTTTGGATATCTTCATTTGAATATTTTCTACCTTGATAGGGCGACCTTAAACTCTCAAAATCAGGCGAATTTGTATCTGAGCAAAGAGCGGCTCCAATTGCACAGCCCGCATCATTTGGGGCTGGAGGAATTATTATTTCCTTAAATTTTGTTGAAGTTAATAATTTTCCATTAGCCGTTACATTCAAAGCACAGCCTCCACAAATTACCAATTTATTGATTTCAGGAAATTTGATAGACACTGGCTGCAAAATATGAATTAACGTTTCTTCAAACGCGGACTGAACACTAGACGCAATGTCGATATGCTTTTGGGTTGGTTTGTTTACATCTTTTCTTGGAGCTCCGAATAACTCCATTAATTCATTCGAAAAAAAGCCACGAAGGGCTGCGTGGTAATCACACAACTCTGTATCCAGTTTATAATTTCCATTCGGCAATAGTTTGATAACCTTATCAAGAATTAGGTCCTTATATTTAGGATCACCGTAAGGAGCCAGGCCCATCATCTTGTATTCGCCTTCCAACATTTTAAAACCCAAAAACCCGGTAAATGTGGAATAAAAATGACCAAGGGAATTCGGCCACTTGTGACGTGTTAAAACCTCTCTTTTCCCATATTTTACAATAGAAACGATAGTAGAGAAATCTTCACCTCCACCGTCATATGATAGAGACGCATAAACTTTCCAGTCCTTCATTGCTTCACCATACATCTGATGGGTGTGATGGTGATCCCAAAACTTTATTCTACAATTAAATTTTCCATGTTGAGTTCTCAAAATCTTTTTAATTCTAAAAAGGTCTGACCAACTCCCATTCATACTTTTTTCGTTATTGAAAAATAATTCTTCAAGTCTAGGCTGGATGCCTTTTCTGGAATTAGTAGATACTAACAACTTTTTTACTGTGCCTAATCCTCTTGTAAAAACTCGCCAAGGTTTCCAATAAATTGCGATTTCACTCACGTCTTGTAACTTTATGTTTTCAATTGATAACACCTCAGTGATTGCGAGATGAGGAAAAGAACCATCATTTTTTATTCTGCTAAGCCTTTCTTCCTCTACAGCCGCTATAACCTTTCCATCCTTTAAAAGGGCAGCAGAACTAGTATCCATAGTGCATAGGCCGAGAATATAGGTCATATTCGTATCCAAATAATTAGACTTGAATTTATAAAATAAATTAAACGATGAAGATAAAACATATTTTTTGGAATTAATTTCAAAATGATTTTTAATTAATCTAGGTATTAAAAAATCCAGATATGTGATTGTAGATACCATAAATAATGATGCACATTAGTATCAAAATTATTGCTAGCGTTTGAAAAAAATCACATAAAAGTGCCCTCAGTAATTGTTTGGTCTTGAAAGAACCTATTGTGATAAAGCAAATAAGTATAGACACAGGAAAAAACAGCCAAAACACTGTTGAAATTATCCAAAACCGAATGATTCCCATTCTCGCGAAAGGATTATTACTGTCTCGTTCCATAACGGATTACCTGCACATATCTGCTTTTTTTGCTTAAAGGTTTAATATTATTTTGAAACGATCTCCACTATAGAAAATCAATAGCACTATTCCTGTAGATTTTTTTTCAAAATCGACAACTTTATCCTTATTCTTCTTAATGTTTTTAGACGAAGATGAAACCTATACACAACTATGCCGCACGAATTGATTACAACCTCTGGTGTGACATGAATAAGATTATGGAACACGATGCCGGTACAACATCAATCAACTCATTATTGAACGAAGGACTACGGTGGGTTATTCCCAAGTGCCAAATCACCATGCATCTTCTCGTTTAGTGTTCGTCCTAATTTGATTTTTGGTACATCAGTACTCATTGAAATCAATAATCCTTTCGGTTTGAATCATCTTTGAATCTTCAAACCTTAAACCATTGATTTAATTGTATTTTGAATCTACTTTGAATGTTAATATTTTATGTTAAGTTATTGTTATTATTGACTAATTATATTAGGGGTATTACTCCCACTCAATAAAAATATCCCGAATAACCATTTTGTTTCAACAACTTAAGTTTACTTTGAAACTGCTTTGAAACTATAGGAACTACAGCAAATCAGTGGTTCCTTGGCGCCTCGCTAATATACTTTAGTCTTCACTACTTTGTATAAATTAAGCGGCGCACAACGTCCTTCATCCAAAATATGACCTGGTTTTCTATCCCCACCCAAATGGCGTTCTGCATCCTCTTTTTGAATGGAGAGATGCATGCGGTGTAAAACCGTGCCGTTTTTATCAATTTCAAATACATTTCCAACGGATGTTATATTAAACCTTTCATGTGGCATTAATTCTATGCCTCGAACAGCAAAGAACTGCTTAGTTAGGAGTTTTTCTCTTTTCCCTTCTGCTAAAATTTTAACAATAGAAAATCGAGGCGCGCCCCCTCCCGAGAACCTATCTGAAGCAATATACCCAAATCCTGTTTTATGGGGTTCATGCACTAACCAAATATCTTTAAATAATTTCTTTGGACGTCCTTTAGGATCAACAATCACAAACATAGAAAAATTCCGAAGTGAAATCAGTGTATTCCCATTTTGTTGTCTCTCCACCCCATTGACGTGCGCCCAATCAACTCCATCAGTTTCTAATATACCTTTCCGCTCTCTCCAATTCTCTAACGTATTTTTTGGAATATTTTTGAGAAATTTTTCTCGAACTGGAAAATATTTTGCATGAGACCATCGCCAAACCACTTCACCGGATGGCGAAACTTCGCGTACCTCATCATCACCCTTATCCACGCGTCCACGAACGTATATAAAATTACCGTTTGGCAGAGAATCTATATCATGACTGATTTCATCATCTTCAATAATTGTTGTTAAATTTCCCGCTCGATTGATTTTGTAGGCGCCCATTCGCGGCACAATAAATAAAATCTCGTCCCTTGATTTTAGATATTTTATATCAGCACCCTTGCAAATGCTTCTCTCTCTCTCACCCTGTAATTCACTAGGAAATGCCCATTCCCAAACCACCTCACCAGACATGTTGACCTCAACAATTCGGTCTTTGCCTGTCACCGTATCCACAAAAGCAATCGCACGTTTATCCGCACTAGAATCATTGGTTACGACATCAAACAATTTTTCAGCGGAGGTTACCTTGGTAATTCCGCAAAAAAACCAAACTATAAAAAATATTAGGTATAAATTTTTCATACGAAAACTCTGACTGAGATTAAGGTTTTAAGGAAGAGAAATATCGATTTCCACGCTTACAGACTCATGTAATTCAATAATCCGCCTACTTTGAATAATCTTTGAAACTGACAAAACTAAGGTATTGATTTCTATGAATTCTTATTTAAAGTAATTTATTAGTTTTTATTGTTTACTTATTGATATTAACCAACTATTTATTCCCACTCAATAAAAATATCCCGAATAACCATTTAATTTCAATGAGTTAATTTTACTTTGAAACTACTTTGAAACTATCGGGACTATAGCAAATCAGTAGTTCCTTGGCGCCTTTCTAAACACCCTTTTTAGTTCTATACAAACAAAATCAACGATTACACATCACCATAACTGTCTGTAACTTTGCAATCTTTGCCAGTTCACGTGTAGTTTTTTGTTCAGTCCGCTTAGACCATTTTGTCGGCAAACCGGCAGAAGTTAGAAACTGCCTGACAGTCGACGCCTTTATGCCGAAATTCACGTTCTCCGGCAGTGACCCGATTGTTTTTGCTACCTTTAGTTTGTTCAACTGCGCAACGACTACACCAACGATATTTCCATTTTCATCATAGATAGGACCACCAGAGTTTCCGGGTTGAACAGCAGCATCTATTTGGAACTGCGCACTATCGTCACCTATACCTTTCACAGCACTGACCATGCCACCAGTAACTTTAATAGTGTTGCTGTAGAGTTCTCCATAAGGAAATCCTGCGACAAGAACTTTCTCACCGAGTTCGATATCGTCTGACCTCATCAATCCACCAGATGCAAGAGGAACCACTCTCATACCGAGTTTTTTAACGCCAAGTTTACTTATGAGTGATTTGGTTTCCGCTGATACCGTCTTTGTTGAGGAGATACGAAGAAGTGCAAGATCATTCCGCTTATCTGTTTCCAAAACTGATGCTGCAACCTTTTTATTTGCATTATCTCCAACGGTTACTGAATAGCACTTTCGGACAACGTGCTCGTTGGTGACAACGTGACCAAGTTTTGAAACAAAGAACCCAGAACCTTGGGTATATTTCCTAGGTTTAAGACTACCTTTAGGTATTGGTAAATTTGGTTTCTGTTTTGGTTTGGATGCAACACTATTGTTCAAAGAGTTTTGACATTTATAAGGCAAATTTATTCGCAATTTGTTCGCCCAAACGCACTCAGTTGACTGTCTAATCACTAAACCTCTAGCGAATGTGCTTATATCTTCCATTGAAACAAAAAAGTAATTATTTTGACTCTTGTTTGATTGAAAAACTACTGAGTCTGTCTTCATTCCCATCCCCGAAATACCCGTAATTTTTGCATCGAGACGATTTGTACCTTCCTTGACAGGTATAACAATTTTTTCACTCATGCCGAGCGATCCAACCACGGTACCGTTCAAATAAATTGCCCAAACTGATAATGGCGCAAATATAGAACTTGGGTCTCGAACAACGACGATATTACCTTTTTCACCGTTAATTATTGGGATAAGTGCGTTTTTCTTTATGCTGCCAGTACCTGCGCATGAAATAAGGGCATAGGTCAAAACCAATGCAAATATGATTTTTGCAAACTTCAAAAACATTTAGACTACTTCAACACCCTTCGTATTTTTGTGGTCAGTTTTCTCATACAGAAAGTCTGACTAAACTTAGGGGTTTAGGGAAGAGAAAAGTCAAATTTTTCTCTTGCGGACTCATGTAATTCAATAATCCGCCTACTTTGAATAATCTTTGAAACTGACAAAACTAAGGTACTGATTTATATAGATTTTTAATTAAAGTAATATATTAAATAAATACAATAAGATATTGCTTTTATTATATAAAATCACTCCCACTCTATCGTACCTGGCGGTTTTGAGGTGATATCATATGTAACTCTGTTAATACCACGCACTTCGTTAATAATTCGAGTAGCTACTTTTGAGATAAATTTATGTTTGAATGGGTAAGTATCAGCAGTCATACCATCTGTAGAGGTCACCGCGCGTAAGGCGCAAACATAATCGTAGGAGCGGGCATCTCCCATCACGCCCACCGTTTTTACTGGCAACAACACCGCAAATGCCTGCCAAATTTTATCGTAAAGGCCTGCTTGCCGAATTTCATCTATGTATATTTTGTCAGCCATCCGCAATATGTCTAGCCTCTCTTTTGTTATTTCCCCGGGCATACGAATAGCAAGGCCGGGACCCGGAAACGGATGTCGTCCTACGAGTTGACTGGGAAGACCTAATTCCCTGCCTAGATCCCGCACCTCATCCTTGAATAATTCTCGCAGTGGTTCCACTAGAGACATATTCATACGCTCAGGTAGCCCTCCAACATTGTGATGTGACTTGATTGTGACGCTCGGGCCCCCAGTAAATGAAACTGACTCTATCACATCCGGGTAGAGAGTGCCTTGGGCAAGAAAATTGGCTCCACCAATTTTCTGTGCCTCTTCTTCAAATACATCAATAAAAGTTGCACCAATTATTTTCCTTTTTGTTTCCGGATCTGTTACTTTGTGCAATTTTGTAAGAAATAGTTCTGATGCATCATGGTGTATTAACGGTATATTATAGTTATCACGGAAAACTGTAATGACTTGCTCGGCTTCACCCAAACGAAGCAATCCGGTATCTACAAAAACGCAATTTAGCTGAGCCCCTATTGCCTCATGAATTAAAACTGCTGCTACCGAAGAATCAACACCCCCAGATAATCCACAGATTACCTCTCCATCACCAACCTGTTCGCGAATTTTATTAATTGCACGTTGCCTAAAAGCCGACATTGTCCAGTCACCTGCACAGCCGGCCACCCGGTGAGTAAAATTTCTAAGTAAATCCTTACCTCCCAAGGTATGTATCACTTCTGGGTGAAACTGCACGGCATAAATTTTCCGTTCATCATCAGCTATAGCAGCATTAGGTGCATTATCACTCACTGCTACCGAGCGAAAGCCGTCAGGCAATTTTACTACAGAATCACCGTGGCTCATCCAAACCTGTTGTGTTTCTCTCACATTCCATAGCTCGCTAAATAAAACGCAGTCGTCAACTATCCTTAGTTCCGCTCTGCCAAACTCTCTTTGTTCAGAAGATTCGACTTTTCCGCCTAACTGCGAGCAAATGATCTGCTGTCCATAGCAAATACCTAATATTGGAATCCCTAACTGAAATATTTCTGGGTCAATTGTTGGACCTGTTGCGGCTGTAACCGACGCAGGGCCACCTGATAAAATGATCCCTTTGGGTTTTAATTTCTGGATTGCCTCTTCTGAACTATGAAACGGATGAACTTCACAATAAACACCGTTTTCTCTTACTCTTCTCGCAATAAGCTGGGTCACCTGAGAACCAAAATCAAGAATTAATACTGAATCATCCATTAAATTGATTCTCAATTTTCAAAATTGTAATGTACATTCTGACTTATCCGGATTAGTCGCCCTTCCGATAATTCGGAGCTTCTCGTGTAATAGTAACATCGTGCACATGGCTCTCTCTTCGACCCGCTTCAGTAGATCGACGAAACATACAATTCGATTGCATTTCTTTGATACTCGAATTCCCAGTATACCCCATCGCAGCTCTCAAGCCGCCAACCATCTGATGGATTATACTTCCAGCAGGGCCCTTATATGGAACCTGCCCTTCAATTCCTTCAGGAACAAGTTTAAGGGTATCTGATACTTCTTGTTGGAAGTACCGGTCAGCCGAACCTCTAGCCATAGCACCTAACGAACCCATTCCCCGATATGATTTGTAGGAACGCCCTTGGTAAAGGAAAACTTCACCCGGCGCTTCATCCGTACCAGCCAACAAAGAGCCAATCATTACACAATCAGCTCCGGCGGCAATCGCTTTGGCTATATCACCAGGGTATTTTATTCCCCCGTCAGCAATTGTTGGCACTCCATGTTTGTGACATTCTTCAGATGCTTCCATTATAGCAGAGAACTGTGGAACCCCAACGCCAGCCACTACTCGTGTTGTGCAGATAGACCCTGGCCCAATACCAATTTTTACGGCATCCGCACCACAATCAACCAATGCTTTTGCTCCTTCTGCAGTTGCTATATTTCCGGCAATTAGCTGTGTACGATTAGAAAGTCTTTTTATACGACTAACCGCATCCTGCACCCCTTTAGAATGCCCATGAGCTGTATCAACCACAACAACATCAACATTAGCATCAATTAATGCTTCAGCACGCTCAAAACCGTTATCGCCAACTCCAGTGGCGGCCGCTACACGTAAACGACCTTTATCATCTTTGTTTGCATCAGGATGACGTTGTGCCTTTTCTATATCTTTGACGGTTATTAACCCAATACATCTAAACTCTTCATCGATTACCAAGAGTTTTTCTATTCGATATTGATGAAGAAGGCGTTTAGCTTCATCCATATCTATACCATCATTAACAGTGATTAGATTCTCTTTAGTCATCAATTCACTAACTTTTTGGGCAGTATTGGTGGCAAATCGCACATCCCTGTTGGTAAGAATACCAACTAGTTTCTTATTATCTTTTTCAACCACAGGTATACCTGATATTTGATTGTCGGTCATTAACGCCAAAGCATCAGAGAGTGTTTGATCAGGAAAAATTGTGACGGGGTTTATCACCATCCCAGACTCAAATTTTTTAACTTTTCTAATTTCGTCCGCCTGTTCCTCAATTTCCAAATTCTTATGAACAACACCAATACCGCCTGCCTGAGCCATAGCTATGGCAAGTGCGCTCTCAGTCACCGTATCCATCGCCGCAGAAACAATTGGAATTTTAAGATCGAGTTCTCGTGTCAACTTGCTATTGAGGACAGCCTCTGATGGTAATATCTCAGACCCAGAGGGAACAAGTAATATATCATCAAAAGTGAAAGCCTCGGTGATTTGCATTAGTGTCCCCTACAGAAGATAGATCCGGATCATACACAAATATAAAAGAATCCCAAGTTTCTGCATGGAACAAGTTCAGCCAGTGACTAAATTTTAAAGCCCTGTGCTATTAAATAAATTTCAGGTGACCCTTTACGACTAGCAGGCGGCTTATAATGTCTAACTTTTTGAAATGATCTTTTCAAATCAGTTAATAGCGATGTTTCGGTACCGCCATCAAATACCTTAACAATCAATATTCCTCCTTCCACTAGTATTTCTTTTGCTATTTCAAAAGCTATTTCGCAGAGAGCAATGGTTCGGATATGATCTGTTTGTCGATGTCCCGTCGTTGCAGCGGCCATATCGCTAAGGACTATATCAACTTTATCTCCACAAAAATTTTTTACAAGTTTTCGACTTCCTTCCCCTTTCATATCTAGTTTCAAACATTTTGCTCCGGGAATCGGGTCTATAGAAAGCTTATCGACCGCAAATACAACTCCTTTATTTCCGCTTTTTTGAACAGATACCTGTGTCCACCCTCCTGGCGCCGCTCCCAAGTCTAGAATGCGACAACCTGGCCAAAAAATTTTAAATTGGTCATCAAGTTCAACTAGTTTCCACGCTGAACGGGACCTGTAACCTGCCACCTTTGCTGACCTGACGTAAGGATCATTCAATTGTCTCTGGAGCCATCTAGTAGATGAAATTTTACGACCTTTAGCCGTTTTTAGTTTAACCGAAAACCCACGCGAAGATTCTTTACCATTTTTACTTCGGGCCATGTTTTCTATTCTGCCTCTTAATTTTCGAAGAAACCAAATGCCCCACAGAAACCCGGTAACTTTTATTAATGCTTGTACTTTCCAATGCTATGGCTAGTTCAGACAATTTAGTTAAAATACCTTCTCTGACCCCACGATCTGCTACCCTCAAACGGCCAATTGGCCAGGTTTCGCATATTGCTTCAAGTATTCCACAACCTGCTACTACCAATTCCGCTCTATTTTTGCCTATACAAGGATAGGACGCTCTCTTCTCAAAATTTGAATTAACAAGATTTCCACATATATTTCGGATAGAAGAAAATTCTAGCCAAGAGCCGTCTATCAGTTCCCGATCATAAAGTTTCAGGCCCATTTGGACAGCGGCTATTGTAGTAACAGTACCAGCAGTCCCAAGCATAGAGACCTTACCAGCTTTTACCATTGCTTTTATAGAATGTTTTTTATCAAACGGCTCGATAGATTTCTTTATCGATCGTACCAATATTTCATATTGGTTGCTTGAAATCTCAGGTGTGCCGTAAGTTTCGGTAAGGTTCACTACGCCATAAGGTAAGGATATCGAGTCAATAATTTTTGGATTAACGTTACTTCCTAACCGGACCCAGGATATTTCTGTACTACCTCCTCCAACGTCAAACATTAGAGCGTAAGGTGACGTATTATCAAAAAATGCGCGGCAACCGATAAGGGTCAACTCCGCTTCTTCAAGAGATGGAATTATTTCCAGTGTAATGCCAATTTCTTCTTCAACGCGCGATAAAAATTTTTCGCCGTTAATAGAAGCGCGACAGGCTTCCGTAGCCACATATCGCCCATATTTTACATCATTTTTAACAATTAATTCTGCACATACGCTTAAAGCCTTCATGGTTCTTTCCATAGAAGAACTAGAAAGTTCACGCGAAAAGGAAACACCCTCTCCCAATCTGACTATTTTTGAAAATCCATCAACAACTTTGAAACCGTTTTTTCCAGGCCGCGCTATTAAAAGGCGGCAGTTATTAGACCCAAGATCTAGGGCTGCAATTAAGTTTTCTTCTCGATTTTTTGACCTTGGGCCACGCGTTAACAAACTTCTTTTGTTTCCACTCTGTTTTTTAACTGGTCTTTTCTTAAAGTCCACTTTAGATACCTAATTTCTATCTCTAACGAAAATTCGTGGTTACCCCGGCACTTCGTAGCATGGTATCCCTATAGGTTGTTTTGGCAAAGAGAAACATTCCGACGTTATCCCTCTTGACGTCACAAGTCATGCTGAAAACAATGTTTCTTATTCATTCTATTAATCGAGGATCTCGTGGCATATCAATTTAAACAACCGGACCTAGACATACCCTTCAAATCTATCCGTAGCGTATTAAATGAATATAGCACGACCCAACCCGAAAAAATTGCACTTTATGATCTAGAGCAGGATCGCTCTATTAGTTGGGGGTCATTAGCAGAAAACGTCGAAGCCATCGCAAGATACTTTGTATCCGTAGGGGTCAAGAAGGGAGACAGAATCGGCCTCTTATCTGATGAGAGCCTCGAAAAAATGATAATATGGATGAGTATATGGCGCGTAGGTGCGGTAGTTTGTCCGTTGAATGTTGAAATCAACGCATCTCATATCAACGAACTTCTTAAATCAATCGGCCCAAAATTAACCCTTTGGCATACAGCCTTAAATGGTAACGAATTGACAAAAGGAATTAACGGTAAAGTAATGAAATTCAGAAGTTGGAGTGAAGAATGTTTATCCCACAGTGATAAATCAGAATTCTTTGGTGCGGTTGCAAACACTAGTCAAGATATTTTAATTGAAAGTGAGAATGGAGAAAAAGATGTGTCCTGTATATTTTGTACCTCCGGAACAACATCGCGACCGAAATGCGTTGTATATGACCATATGGCCTACTGGCTCAATGGATTGAATACTATTGATTTTCTTGGTCTTACAAATAACGACAGAACCCTTGAATACCGATCATTTGGTTGGAATTCCGCTCAGGTCCTGAGTCTGATGCCTTGGATTTTAACCGGTCTTTCCATGTATATAGCGCCACGTTTTTCGAAAAGTAGGTTTTTTAGTTGGATTAATAAACATAAGCTGACATTTTCTGCTGGCGTACCCACTGTTGTGAATATGCTTTTGAACGAACCAACCGAAATCAGTGCAAAGGACGTCCCCTCTCTGAGACTAATGACCTGCTCGACCGCTCCCCTATCCCCTGAGCAATGGAGACAATTTGAAGAAATGTATGGTGTTACATTACTTCAGCTCTACGGAATGTCTGAAGCCGGTTGGATATGTGGTAATCGACATTACAAACGGCAAATGGGCACCGTAGGCCCTCCGGCCAAACATCAGGAGTTTCTAATCATCGACTCAGATGGAAAAGGCTGTGCTACGGGTACAGAGGGTGAAGTGAGCATTGGTGGCCCACAAACTTGTATTGCAACAATATCACCGGATGGTGAATGGGAGGATCAAAGATCTATTCGAATGCGAACCGGAGACTTGGCAATTATTGATGAAGAAGGGTTTGTCCGAGTTACTGGAAGAACTAAAGACCTCATAATCAGGGGCGGTGTTAATATCGCACCCTTAGAAATTGACAATGTCCTATTGCGGCATCCTAAAATTCGTGAAGCTGCCGCAATAGGAGTGCCCGACAAAATATATGGAGAAGAAATCGTCTGCTATATAGTCGTCAAAACAGGAGAGACACTTCCCGAAAAAGAAGTTTTAGAGCATTGTCAATTAAATTTACCGGAATTCAAGGTGCCTAAAGCTGTTTATCGAATTGATTCCTTGCCTAAATCGGATCGGGGAAAAATTTTGCGGGACAATCTTAAAATCATTTGGAATGAGAAAAATTAGAGGATTGTTTTGATGAAACTAATTAATTTTTGGAACAAAAAATACTTGGCCTGGATAAATTAGATCCGGGTCTCTAATTTGTTTCTTGTTAGCCTCATAAATCACTGTATATCTCATACCCCTACCATACACTCGCCGCGCTATTCTCCATAAACTGTTACCGAGTTTTACATTAACAACACCAGTAGCAATATCTGTACTAGCTTCCTTAATACGAGCAAAAGTGGTCTCCACACGGCTCATTACAGAACCACTTTTGTTAATACTATCTGCACGCAATGAATATATACCCGAGGCCAACTTGTCCTTGGGTTTGATATACCAATTACCATTTACATCTGAAATTACGGAACCGACTAATTTATCGTCAATGTATAAATGAATTAAACTCTTTGGAATTGTAACCCCACTTACAATAGCATTACCACTATCGTCATAATCAATAACCTCTATCGTTAAAACTCGTTTCTTTAACTCTGGAGTTTTTCGAGTATTTATAGCCGTCTTTGTATAGGATTTCTGCATTATTAAACTGGGACTCAATAAATCTCTCGATACAGATAAAGCCAAGGCTCCCTTTTGTTTTGAATTGGACTTTGTCAAATTTTCTATACTAGGCTCTGGAATAAGTAGAACAACATTTCGGTCAGAAGAACTTTTAAGACCGGTTGGCAGTCTTGATGTGAGGGAAAGTTCTCTATTGCCAGCTTTAAGTGGTTTATCTGGGACTAGAACCCAATCTCCGCGGCCATCGGCCTTTACCGTTCCCAAAACATTTTCTCGAGTTTTTATTGTTACATTGGAATTTGGCGCAGCCTTTCCAGCAATGACCGCATCACCTTTTGGGTTAACCCTTACGACATCAAAAGATGGTTTATAATTTTTTTCCGACCTTTCACGTTTTAGCGTTCGTGGACTCGCATTCTGTTTTAGAACACCACCATCCAATTTTTCTGTTTTAAAAATTGACTTATTCTCGGGAGTTAAAACACCTTTTTTTGAAAAACTCTGAGAGTCAGATCTCATAGAATTTTCAGTGACTTTCTTTGACTCTTCAATTTTCGCGGAATAAGACCTTTGTTCATTTTCTATACTATTAGTAAGAGCCAGCGCAAAAATCATTATTAAAGCGCCAATCCCCCCTAATAATTTAAAAAGATTCACAGTTTTGGGCTCCTAAAACGTCTCTCGTGGGACAACACCATGACACGAAAGAAGATACCTTTTAATCAGGAACAGTACAACGGTATGAGTTAAGGTAATGGTCTAATAGATTTTATAAAAACAGCTATAGCATTCCGATCCTCTGGCGATAATTTAGATGTTCCCTTTTCGATCACCTCCGCCATAGAACCCCCTGCAAAATCTCCTGTCGGATCTTCACCGGATTCCAGATAATTGACCAATTGTTGCAAAGACCAACTCCCAATGCCTCTGCTCGGATGCGACGTAATATTCGGGATATAGCTCGCGCCTACGCTTGTGTTTTCGGACACCCCGGCATAGCCAAACTGAATTTTTAATCCCCCAAGAATTGTTCTCCTAGTATGACATTCTTGACAATGCACTACGCCTCGAGACAAGTATGCCCCTCTATTCCAAGTTTGTGTTTTTTTTGAGTCAAATTTATAAGGGCCATGAGAAAAATATAATAATTTCCAAAAATACTGGATAGA
The DNA here is from genome assembly GCA_002719885.1 of Rhodospirillaceae bacterium. GTDB lineage: Bacteria > Pseudomonadota > Alphaproteobacteria > MPNO01 > UBA2964 > UBA2964. The sequence continues at coordinate 115,204 of PBFH01000005.1, forward strand.
ACGAAAGTTAAATGGAAATAGAAGTTTGTGCGCTTCACTAGGTTTAGGAATTGCTGGCAAAGAGAAAATATATTCCTTAATTGATTTAATATCATCGGCATCCATAAGAGTGAAGGAAGTATAGGGAAAGATAGGAAAATAATGGCTATTTTCAGGAGATACTCCCTTTGTCATGGCCCTGTTAAAATCTCTATTAGACCAACTACCAATACCATGTTTCTTATCGGGTGATATATTCGGTGCTACGAAGGTACCAAAAGGTGTTTTAAACCTTTTACCTCCCGCAAGTAACTGACCGTTATTCTCCGTATCAGTATGGCAACTAATACAGCCCGCCGCATGTGCTAATACTCTACCTTTGGTAACACTGCTAGACACATTGACCGATTGAACAAATACGCTAGATGCCACTACGACGCCTAAAACCCAACCTGGGAAATATTTATCGTAAGCCATGTAATACTAAAAAAAGAGAGGCTGCACGATTTCTATACAGCCTCTCGCTTTATTGAAAATGAAATGTTTATCGTTTAGGAAAAATTAATTTTTCCTAAATTTATTTTTTCTTCTTCTTTTTCTTCTTACACTTCATCTTACCTTTTTTACATTTGCATTTACCATAAACTTTTTTATTCGCATCTAGTTTTATAGCTGCAGCAACCGCACCTTTAACTGGCTTGTATGCATCTGCAATTTCGCCCTTTATTCCGGTTTTTGCAGCTTCTTCCAAGCCCTTCGCATAAAAAACTGCAGACCCATATTTCAACCTTTTAGCAAGAGTCGCAATTTGGATCGCCCGCATTTCCATATCACCGGCAGTACCAAGTTTCCTTCTCTTCTTCTTGCTTTTGCTGCCCTTAATATATTTTGCAACAGCATTACTGGCTGCACAAATCTCTTTCATCGCGCTCATCTTGACCTTCATGGCCTGAGACATCTTAACCTTTGGCTTTGATGGCTGGTCGGCACAACCGCTTAATCCGCCTAGTAGACCAAGGCTAACCGCCGCTACTAAAAGTGGCTTAATGAATGATCTCATGACACTCTCTCCCCAGAAAAACTCTATTAAATAAATCTAACGCTATTAAAACGTCAATAATAATACCCTATCCCACCATTAGATACAAAAACTTGCAACCCTTTCAAGTGGATTTATTGTTCTATTTTTCATATTCGTGTTATTAGGGCTCATGAAAATTAATCACTTATGCGTGTTTTGTGGGGCATCACAAGGAAATAATTCGGTTTTTAGAGCTTCAGCGGTCAGTTTAGGTTCGGAATTAGCGAAAAACAAAATTCAATTAATTTATGGTGGTGGTAGCTCCGGCTTGATGGGATTTTTAGCTAATAGCGTCCTAGCGTCCGGTGGAGAGGTTACTGGTGTTATACCTCAACACTTAAAAGATCGCGAATTAGGCCATCACGGCTTAACTAAATTAGAAGTGGTAGACAATATGCATCAGCGCAAAGAAAGGATGTTCGAATTGGCTGATGGAATAGTTGTTTTACCGGGCGGGGTTGGAACACTTGAAGAAGTTCTGGAGATTATTACCTGGAAACAACTGGGCTTGCACAAGAAACCAATAATTTTTTTGAATATAATGGGATATTGGGAAAATTTTTATAATCTTATTAAAGCAACAGTTGAACAGGGATTTGCAAACGAGCAAACACAAAATCTCTATATTTCCATTGATGCACCAGAATGCTTGATACCGACTTTAGAAAATTTATAAAATAAATTTATTATCGCTTAACTTTATATATTTAGGTTGGTCTTAACTTGATAACGCTTTTTCTATTGCCGTAATTGCCGCGGGAGCATTATTAGTTTCAGGACCTCCCGCTTGAGCCATATCTGGCCTCCCTCCACCGCCTTTTCCTCCCAGTGCTTTTGACCCTTCACGAACGAGGGTCACCGCGTCAAATTTTTCAAGTTGATCCTTTGTCACTCCAACAACGAGCGATGCCTTTTCTTCATCAACACTGCATATTGCAATAACACCTGAACCTATTTTATTTTTAAATTCGTCAACGAGTGATTTGAGTTCTTTTGATGGGATTCCTTCCAGGACCTTTCCTACAAATGAAACACCAGAAATATCCTTGGCTAATTCTCCGGTTTGACTATTCCCAGAGGTAGCAAGTTTACGGCGAGCATTAGAAATCTCATTTTCTAAATGTTTTCTCTCTGAAAGCAAATTATTGATCCGGCTTACTACGTCATCAGCTGAAACATTTAATAAATTTGCTGCTTCTTGTAATTCGTTTTGTATTTTATCAATTTTCTCCAACGCGACTGCACCCGTAACAGCTTCTATCCGTCTCACCCCCGCTGATACTGCGTTTTCAGACACAATTCTAAACAAGCCTATATCACCAGTCCGCTTAACATGGGTACCTCCGCATAGTTCCGAGGAAAAAGAGGTTTCCTTTTCAGCACCCATTAAAACAACACGAACCTCATCCCCATATTTTTCTCCAAATAATGCCATAGCGCCTTCTTCTAACGCTTCATCGGGTGTCATAAGCCTAGTGGTCACCTCGGAATTTTCTCTTATTTGTCGGTTTACACCATCCATAACTTCCCTCATCTCATTAGCGGTGATGGGTTTCGGATGACTAATGTCAAACCGAAGGCGATCAGGCGCAACCAAAGAACCCTTTTGGGTAATATGTTCCCCTAATTGACGACGTAACGTAGAATGTAATAAGTGCGTGGCAGAATGATTTCTGCAAAGGGCGGAACGCCTGCTAACATCAATCTGCATTTCTACAATATCATTTAAATTTAAAGTCCCGGTTTTTAGAGACCCGATATGTACATGCAGATCACCAACTTTCTTTTGCGTGTGACTTACTTCAAAAATACCACCATCAGTTGTTTTGATGATGCCCGCATCTCCCATTTGGCCACCAGATTCACCATAAAAGGGCGTTTGATTAGCAACTATGCTTACTTGCTCTCCGACCTTAGTTCTTTTTATTGAGTTTCCATTTTTAACAATAGCTAAAACTCTGCCTTCGGCCTTATGGCTCTGATACCCAAGGAATTCTGTTGCGCCGACAGAGTCTCTAATATCAAACCAAACAGTCTCATCAGAAATTTCTCCTGAGCCCACCCACGCTCGCCGAGCGTGCTCCTTCTGGCGCTGCATTGCGTTCTCAAAACCAACAATATCAACTGAGCGATTTTGTCCCTTTAAAACATCTTGGGTCAAATCTAAAGGAAAACCATAGGTGTCATATAAACGAAAGGCAATTTCACCTGAAAGAGGCTCTTTATTTCCAAGTTTACTCGTTTCGTCGTGCAGTAGTTTCAATCCTCGATCAAGAGTATTCTTAAATCTTTTTTCTTCTAATTCTAATGTTTCTTTTATTAATAACTCTGCACGAATAAGTTCAGGATAAGCCATTCCCATCTGTTCTATTAAAACTGAAACCAATTGATGCATTAGCGGCTCAGGAGAACCCATAATATGCGCATGCCGCATTCCTCTTCGCATGATACGCCGCAAAACATAGCCTCTTCCTTCGTTAGAAGGTAAAACACCATCAGCAATTAAAAATGCACAAGCTCGCAGGTGATCCGCAATTACACGATTAGAAATGTTATGTGAACCGTAAGGTTCTACTTGAGCTATTGAAGCCGATGCTTCGATTAGATTTCGAAACGTATCTATATCGTAATTATCGTGAGAGCCTTGTAAAAGTGCGGAAATACGTTCAAGTCCCATACCTGTATCGATACTAGGCTTGGGAAGTTTTAGGCGGGTTTTTAAATCAACCTGATCAAACTGCATGAAAACTAGGTTCCAGATCTCGATAAACCTATCACCATCTTCATCAACACTGCCGGGCGGCCCACCTGCAATGTGATCCCCATGATCATAAAATATCTCTGAACATGGACCACACGGACCGGTATCACCCATTGCCCAAAAATTATCATTTGTAGATATACGAATAATGCGGTCTTCTGAAAATCCTGCAACCTTTTTCCATATCTTAAAGGCTTCTTCATCTTCGTGATAAACAGTTACAAGCAGCCTTTTGGTGTCTATACCAAATTCTTTGGTAATTAATGTCCATGCTAACTCTATGGCACGTTCTTTAAAATAATCACCAAAAGAAAAATTACCCAGCATTTCAAAAAATGTATGGTGGCGAGCAGTATAGCCGACGTTTTCTAAATCATTATGCTTCCCCCCAGCCCGAACACATTTTTGTGAAGTAGCAGCTGAATTATAATTAGGCTTCTCCAAACCGGTGAATGCATTCTTGAATTGAACCATACCGGCGTTAGTAAAAAGAAGTGACGGGTCATTATGCGGTACTAATGGAGATGAGCGCACAACCTCATGACCAGTATTCTTAAAATAATCAAGAAATGCCGTTCTAACATCATTTGTTTTCATCATCGCTAGTACCTTAAAGGAACGCATTTAGGCGTCTCAAGGCCCGAGTATTAACGACGTGAACACACGATGTCTATAATAAGACACAAATCTTCTAAGTAATTTATTTCTAAAATTACGCAGACTTATGTGTTTAAATTAAAAAATGGTTAAGAATATTTTCTTTTCCAAATATTACACTTCATTTTCATCAGTGTTTTCTGAAGCTGGTGCCTCTTTAAGTGCGGCCTCTGCAATTAAACCAGCACTTTCCCTAATTTCTCTTTCGATTGATTCTGCCAGCTCTGGGTTTTCTCTTAAAAACTGCTTGGAATTCTCACGCCCCTGCCCTATCCGTTGACTATCATACGAAAACCAAGCACCTGACTTTTCGACAATGCCAGCTTTTACTCCAAGATCAATTAGCTCTCCCATTTTGGAGATACCTTCTCCATACATTATATCAAATTCAATCATCTTAAATGGAGGCGCAACTTTGTTTTTAACAACCTTAACTCTAGTCTGATTTCCAACAATCTCGTCGCGATCCTTAATTGCCCCAATCCTACGAATATCTAGCCTTACAGATGAGTAAAATTTAAGTGCATTACCACCAGAGGTTGTTTCAGGATTGCCAAACATTACACCAATTTTCATACGAATTTGGTTGATAAAAATGATCATACAATGTGAACGTGATATAGATCCCGTGAGTTTTCTGAGTGCTTGGCTCATAAGACGCGCCTGTAAACCAACATGAGAGTCTCCCATCTCTCCTTCGAGCTCTGCCTTCGGAACCAATGCAGCCACTGAATCAATAACAATCACATCAATAGCACTCGAGCGAACAAGCGTATCTGCTATTTCCAGAGCCTGTTCACCAGCATCTGGTTGAGAGATTAAAAGCTCATCAATTTGTACCCCAAGTTTTTGAGCATAAACCGGATCAAGTGCATGTTCCGCATCAATAAATGCACATTGTCCTCCGCTTTTTTGAGCTTCCGCAACACAATGAAGAGCAAGTGTCGTTTTTCCAGAGGATTCCGGGCCATAAATTTCAATCACACGACCTTTAGGCAAACCACCAATACCAAGAGCAATATCTAGCCCCAGTGAACCAGTAGATACAGACTCAGTTTCTACTACCTGACCTTCACCAAGTTTCATAATAGAGCCTTTACCATATGAACGCTCTATTTGTTGCAATGCGGAATCAAGTGCTTTTGATTTATCCATAACATCCTTATCTACAAGTCTTAAAGCGGGATCTGCCATTTTGGTCTCCTTATTTCATACTCATCAGATTCGTTCAACTTAGGCTCTTCATAATTGTTTTGTACCTGTTTTGTTCTATATTGCAAGAAAAATTTTTTATTTATTTATTTTCAATAACTTATGATTATTCGTTTTTATTTTGTTCTACACATTATTTGAAAATTAGAATAATTAAATTGTTATAAGTCTGTTTACAAAACCACTGGCGTTTAGATTGTTAAAAATATTGATTATTGAGTTATAACGTATGACGAAAACTTAACGTTATTATTAAAGGCATTATGGTCGCGTACTGAATTTTCATGGTGAGTCTTTTTTGCAACAATTTGCATAAAATTGAAATTTATTATTATTCTGGAGACTTTTTTCTTGACCCTGCGAATCGTCATGTGATTCGATTCGTTTATGTCTGTTATATTAGAAATTCGGCGACGTGGACGTCAAATTGCGGGATCAATTTTAGGGGCTTTAATATTCCTATATTTTGTATTGCATGCAATACAAGGTGACCGGGGATTACTTGCATGGCTGCAAATTAGGCAACAAATTGCCATAGCAAATTCAGAATTGAAAATATCTGAAAGTAGAAGGAATTATTGGGAACGCAAAATATCTCTGTTAAAAAGCGACTCAATGAATAGGGATATGCTGGACGAGAGGGTACGAATCGTGACTGGTTTTATTGGTGAAAATGAACTAGTGATTCTTCACCGTAATGACCACAACTAGATCAAACTCAGTTAATAGTTAATTAAAAAATTATAAGGCTCTATTCATAGTGACTAACTTTTCAAACCCCTTGACAAAATGCCTTGGTATCGAATTTCCGATTTTGCTCGCGCCGATGGCCGGAGGGCCAACGACACCTCAACTTGTTACCGCTGTATCAAATGCGGGCGGCTTAGGCCAGTTTGGTGCTGCATACCTCAATGATGACGAGATCGTAACTATGGCTAATCAATTACGGGCCTCTACAAATAAAAGCTTTGGGATTAATTTATTTTTACCACAAAACCCTGAATATACCGATCAAGAATTTTCCAAAGCAACCGAAGCATTAACTGACTATTTTTCGAAATTTGGTTTAAAACTGCCGAAAAATATCATTGATACTACACCAAACCTCAATCAGCAATTGAAGGCTGTAATTGAAAGTGATATTAAATTTTGTTCCTTTCACTTAGGCCTCCCCACAAAAAAAAATATACAAGAACTAAAAGAAGCCGGTATTTTTACTGCTGCATCTGCAACTTCCGTAGAGGAAGCAAAACAGGCCGAGGAAAAAGGGGTCGATTTTATTATAGCTCAAGGTTCAGAAGCTGGTGGGCATCGGGGAACCTGGATCGGAGACTGGCGTCATTCAATGACAGGAACAATGAGCCTTCTCGCTCAACTAAAAGCACTTATTTCTACACCAATAATTGCAGCCGGGGGTATTATGAATGGGGCTGGTATTGCAGCAGCAATAGCCCTTGGCGCAGTTGGAGTACAAATGGGAACGGCATTCCTCACTTGCCCTGAGGCTGGAGTAAATGACCATTACAAAAAAGCACTACTAAACACAAGTAATGATAATACAATAGTAACTCGTACATTTTCGGGGCGTCCTGCGAGAGGGTTGCGCAACTATTATATAGAGAAAATGGAAAACTCGGGGTCCTACGCTCTTCCTTTCCCTTTACAAAATATTTTAACGGGGCCTCTCCGGAAGGCTGCCGCCAAGGAGAATAACACTGATTATATGTCAATGTGGTGTGGACAGGGTGCTAGTCTCAGCCGCGGAATACCTGCCGCCAAATTGATTGAGACTTTGGTTGACGAATACAATCAAACTTTAATAAAGGTAACTAATTAGTAAAATTTTAGAAATTTGACTCATCAAACTCTCTTTTCCACTCCTCCATCGGTTGATATGTAGGATCTGCATAACATTTCTGTTCGCAAGCTTTTAAAATTTCCTCATCAGATTTATTGAAATCAATCAATTCACGTTGTGGTTGAGCCACATACCATGGTGTCGCCACATAAACCTCAATTCTATTGCCTTCAGGATCGGGAAAATAAACTGACAATGCTAATCCATGATCTACCGGTTCAATACCATTGACCCCACTTTCCACCACCTTGTTATATACCTGCCGTACTTCCGCAAAATTATTAACTCGAAAGGATATTTGGTTTATGGTCGTACGCTGTCCATCACTCCGTGTAGCCGCCATAACTATTTGGTGATGTTCTTCTGGATTACGGCTAAAAAAAACCAATTCGGGTCCTTTTCCACCCCCAGCACGGCCTCGATCGGTTACTTTAAAACCTAGGACGTCAGTATAGAATTCAACCATTTTATCAACATTAATCACATCGATACCAAGGTGGCCCAAGCTCATTTCAGGCAAATTTCCCATAAATTTCTCCTTCCAATTTTTATCGACCAATATAATTCAGAATATCGACGTTGTTACTCGGGAAATTAATTTAATTACTTACAGAATTAACCCTAGGTTAAATTTTTTTTTGAATAAAACTTAATTATAACAATTAACATCAAATTATAAAATTAGTTACCCATTGCTCAAAATGGAAAAAACATCTCCATCGTTGGAAAGCCCTTCGATATGCAATCGGTGCCATACTGAATAAAATAATAGTATCCAGGCTGCTAATCCTGCACGGCTATTTTTGCTTTTAAAAATTGCCTTAACGTTATCTGGTTCGCAGAGTTCCACTATTCCGGATTGCTTTGCCACCAGAGGGCCCAAGGTGTTACCCTTACGAAATATCCACTCACCAACAGGGACTGTAAAACCTCTTTTTCTTGAAAAAGGCTCGGCAACTGGCGCATGGTCCGATAGCCACTTTCTTAAAATCCATTTCCCTGTGCGTCCTTTAATCTTTAAAGAATCCGGCAAACGAAAAGCCTCTTTCGCTATAACCGGATCTAAAAATGGTGTTCTTCCTTCAACACCATGTACCATCAAACACCTGTCCAATTTGATTAGAAGATCATGAGGGAGCCAATCAGCAAAATCATTGGCTTGTACGTTTTGCAACGCGCTTCGGTTTTCGTCGTATATATCAGTCTCGTAAGCTGCAATTCCATTACGCCAATCTCTAGAATTAGTCCGAAGTATGTTCAGTCCCTCTAAGGCACCCCGCGAACGCATCGCCCTAGGGTAACTCCACCACGGTCGTATTGCAGAGCGGTAACGACTGTATCCACCAAATAATTCATCTCCACCTTCACCGCACAAAATTACCTTAAATTGTTGGCCTGCAACTTCTCCCAATTTATATGTAGGCAATTCTGCATAGTCTGCTACAGGATCATCCATGGCACTCGCGACCAAAGGAATAGTCTTCCAGAAATCATTTTCAGTAAAATCAACTTCGGTATGTTCCGCACCTAATGATTTCGCAACTAAAGCCGCGTGCTTTCGTTCATCTGTCGCTTCCGTATCTGAGAACCCAACTGTGAAAGCATGGACTGGTTGATCATTTAGTTGGCTCATAGCTGCAAGTATTGCCGAGGAGTCTATACCACCTGATAAAAACATACCGTAGGGTACGTCACTCCGCTGATGTACATTGATGCTGTCAAATAAGGCATTTCCAACGCGCTCCAATGCAATCTCTTCTTCAACCACCTGCGGGCCACCAGATGGCAATGCATCCTGCCGAAAGGTTTTAGAAATTTTCCCTGATTCAACAATTAATGTTTCACCAGGTAAAACCCTGAATATATTTGACATTACCGTCTCCCTGCCTAAGGAAAACTGAAGTTGCAATAATTCTTCAGCAGCCGATTTGCGAATATCAGCAGAAATTAGACCAGAAGTTAGAAACGCTTGTGGTTCAGAGGCAAAAGCAAACCCAAATGGCCCGACGGTATAGTAGAGCTGTTTTATTCCAAATGGATCCCGAGTTAATACCAGGCGTCGATTTTCAGGGTCGTGAATTGCAATCGCATACATCCCTCTTAAGTGACGGGCAAAACTATCTCCAAACTTTGAATAAAGATGAAGAGGCACTTCACAATCTGAGGTTGTTTTAAAGTCAACCTCTGGCATTTGGGATTTTAGTTCAATGTAATTATAGATTTCTGCATTAGCTACCAACGTAGTGCCATTTGGAATTGATAATGGTTGATCTCCCGTATCAAGGTCGATAATAGCCAATCGACGGTGTGCCATTCCAATGTTATCCTTAAAATAAAGTCCCGATCCATCGGGTCCACGGTGTATCAAAGCATTTTGCATTGATATAATTAGTTTTCGGTCAGGGGAATCCCCTGAAGCCGTCATGACACCATTAATGCCGCACATTAGTTTTTAAGTCTTTCAAACAATTCACAGTACTGGGCGACTACACGTTTCTCAGTATAAGTCTCCTGATATCTTTTACGCCCCGCCGCTGCAAGTTTATTACAAAAAACAGGGTTCAAATATAGCTTCTGGACCGCATTGGACAGAGCGAATGGGTTTTCATTGGGAACAATTAAACCTGTTTTCCCATGCTCTATAATTGCGCTTGGGCCTTCACTAGCGGACGCAACAATTGCAGTCGAATAAAGCCATGACTCGATAACAATATTTCCAAAGGGCTCATGACGTGAAGAACATATAAACACGTCAGCCGCAGAATAAAGCGGGCCCGGATCTAATACCCAACCTAAAAATCTTACTCTTTCAGATACGCCTAAATCCCTAGACATATTCATAAGCTTTTTCTTTAAAGGTCCATCTCCGCCTAACCAAAGGAAATGATTTGGCAGTTTTTGCATGGCCTTTAATAAAAGATCAAAACCCTTATTCGGATGCAATCTACCTAAAGCTAATAGTAAAGGTGCATCTTCAGGGGTATCATATTTTTTCCGCTTGACCGGCATAGACCGATTATCCGGTACAAAATTCGGAATAACAGATACATCTTGACGGGCCCTACCACTATCAACATAAAACGTGGCCAAATCTTCGGTCGTTACAACCAAATGTTCGCAATCTTTGTAGTATTTGGGTGGGTAATAACCGCGAGGTGAGCCGAGGTGAATGAATACTCTGCCGTTACCATTAGGTACCTTAGGAACAAATCTTGTTGGTCTATTCATCCAACTAATAACAATATCAGGTAAAAATAGTCCGATTTCCTTTTTTATCACTCTACGCGTTGATAGGTCCCAAAAACCGCCAAAACGAGCTGTGGAAAAATCAACAGACGCCTTTGCAAACATTTTTTCTCTATCTATTCCATGCCTAGAGATCACTCGTTGCTCAAGACCAGTCTTTTCCAAACCAATAACGAGGCGGCCAAAGAATGTCTCCGCTCCCCCTACTTTAGCCCCTGCCATAAGATGAAGAACTCGCATCAGCCTATCAGTCCTTCAAATTCCGCTGCTGCGTCATTCCAACCCCAGTTTCTTTGAAGTTTTAAACTCATCTCATGGTTTCGGCGCCACAATTTATCATCTCGCAAAAGTTTAAGAGTCGCATTTGAAAATTCTTCATCATTTCCAGTTACAAAACCGGTCTTACCATTAATCACTCGTTCTGCTACACAGCCTATATCTTGCACAACTACTGGTAGACCTGCCGCCTGTGCCTCACCTACAGCTAAACAAAAAGTTTCACCTGGATCTCCCCTATACGGTAAAACTCTAGACCTGCTCAGCACATCGGCAAGCGGCTTCTTTGGGATAGGGTCATGTAAGCATACATTTTTATTACCCATTGCCCTAGCTTCATCTAAGATGAGTTGCATTTGGCCTTTTTGAGATGAGCCAAGCTCTCCATAAGTTGCCGCTCCAGAATAAATATGTAATTCAGCGTTAGGCATTTGAGGGTTGATGTAATCTTTCCAAATTCCAAGCAACCAAGACAGACTCCGTAGTGGGTTCGATGTAAAAATTGCCTTTGGTTCTGGAATGGTTCCAATTGGCTCAACTTTAACAAATTCCTCAGAGATACCATACGGTACAATTTTACGCCCACCATCTGGAGCCCAATTCGGATAACTATTTGCATGGAAGTTACCCGAGAAAACTATGACGGGTTTTCGGCTCCAGATTTTTGTCAAATATCGAAACTTAAGTAAATATTGGGCCGGATTATGTATCCAAAAAACTACAGCCCTAGAATCACAGGAGAGTGTCAGTAATTTGTCGCTCCTGTTGGCAATATAAAGGTCACAATGGTCAGGCACCCCATTTTCTAAAGGAGCCCAATCAATATTGTTTTTTTTCATAGCCCGAGAACAGTTATTTCTTATTAAAACTTCATGACCACGCTCTGAGAAAGAATTGGCTAAAGATATAAAAGCAGTCTCCGCCCCGCCCAATGGACCCTGTTCCAGGGAGTTTCCATCAAAACTTATTCCATCATCTACCATCAAAATTTTAGCCACTTGTACTCCCTTTAATGCTATCAAATAAATCACAAGTAGCCTTCTCCACTGCATCTACAGACAATCCATTCATCAAATTACCTGAACTACGATGGTCAAAATCCTTTTTTCCAGTGAGAGCATGATAACTCTCCGAAGAAACAACCGACTGACAATGATCACCCCAGGGGCCATACCGTTGAGCTGGGCTCGGGCCAAATAAGCCTATAGTTGGAACACCGAGAGCCGCCGCGATATGCATTAACCCGGAGTCATTTCCTATAAAAAAGCTGCACCTTTTGATACAAGCCGTCACCGAGGAAATTGAAGCTTTACCGATTAGATCTATACATTCGGTATTAGGAAGACCCTGAATTACCGGCATTGCAATATCCCGTTCGTTCTTTGCCCCAAAAACAGCAAACCGCTTACCAGAAAAAATTTTCCCTTCTCTTGTCAAACGCTGAATTAATTCAACAAAATTTTTTGAGGGCCAAACTTTTGGCATCCAATTAGCCGTAACACCTAAACCAATAACAGGGGAACCTTTAGGTATTAATTTATGGGCCATATCCTCCATTGGATTAGAGACCCAGAGTTTTGGCGCAGGTGGTTTATCTAGATTAAATAGGCTGGCAAGTTCTTTTACACGATGTAAATCAGAGGTTTTTTTATCAGACCTCAAAATCTTTCGGGACTTAGTTCTCAAAAACAATGCCATAGCAGAAGAGCGTAAATCTACGATTAAATCCCATGATTGAGTAACAGTTCTAGCCCAAAGAGAAATCCAATGAATAGATAAGACCTTTTTATTAATTGTTATAACGCGCTCAACACCGGGGATTGGTTCAAATAGAGCGCTTGGCAAAGGACCGCAGGCGACGGTCAATGATGCCGTAGGGTATTTTTCAATTAAGTAACGAAGTATGGCTGTTGAAAGAACAGCATCCCCGATACGTGTCGACGTCACAAAAAGAATTTTCATTAAAATAACTATTGGTATCTAAGGTATCTAATCTAAAATAAAAAATAAATTCGGTCTTTGATTTTCATGTTCAATACTTTTAAGATTTTCCCATTATCCTCATATTAGGAATTAAAAAAAATTTTCAAAATTTATGACCCTTATAAAAAATAAAAGTAACTATGCATGACGTTTACTGCACAAAATTAAAAGATAGGAGCATTCTATCCATTACTGGTCCAGATACCTTGGCTTTCCTTCAAGGAATCGTCACGAATGATATGGCAAAATTAGTGGAAAAAAAAATGCAATTTTCTGCCATTTTAACTCCTCAGGGAAAATACTTATACGATTTTTTTATTTTTTTTACTTCCTCAGGCATTTTTATAGACTGCCAAAAAGATAATGTTGATGCATTGGAAAAAACACTAAATATGTATCGTCTTAGGGCAAAGGTAGAAATCATTAATAGAAGAGATGCGTTCTCGGTATTTTCTATTATTCGACAACAAAATGAGGTGAAAAATTCTACCGAGGATCAGTACGAAAATTTGAATAAATTCAAAGAGGTGATGACATTTGCCGATCCACGCCTCACGCAACTAGGCACGAGAGCGATTATTCCTAATAAGTTTGAAAACCAAATCATTCCAAGGCATGGATTTATAGAAAAAAATGAAATTTGGTATAAGCATTTACAAATGTCCCTAGGGGTTACTGATTATATGCCAAATAGCGTGTTAAGAGGTTATTTTCCTCTGGAACTTGGATTTGATGAGTTGAATGCCGTCTCCTTTAATAAGGGCTGTTATGTCGGACAGGAAGTAACAGCAAGAATGAAGGTGCGCAACCTAGTCAAGAAACGTCTTGTTCCTGTTTCATTTCAGGGGGAGATACCCGCGACAGGGACAAACATTTTGTCTCAGGGCAAGGGACTCGGAGAAATTTTGGCAGTTACAAATAATCAGGGGTTAGCTATGTTTCGAATTGAAGCACTAAACCAAGCTCTCAATGAAGAGCGAGAATTATTAGCTGAGAACACATTAGTAAAACCCACCATACCATCCTGGTTTAATCTAATATCATAGGTTTTCTCATGGACTATAGGAAATCTAATCTTGGCTATTTTAATAGCGGCGCCGCAGATACCTACCCAAACAAAACAGCATTAATAGATCTATCCGGAACAAAGGTCACAAGAATAACTCATCGACAGTTNTCCCGTCGGATGACGAACGTTGCATCNATGCTCTTAAACATTGGAGTCAAGCAAGGGGAACGATTGTTGCTGGGCATGGGGAATAGATCCGAATTCATNGAAATATTTTTTGGATCAATGAGAGCGGGAATTATTCCTATCCCACTGAATATTAAATTGGGTGCTAAAACAATAGATTTTATTATTAAAGATTCCGACTGTCGGGCCGCAATAATAGAACCTGATTGCAACGAAGAATTAGCCGAAGTGATTGGAAATAATAAATTACAAACATTGATAGCACTCAATCCTGTTCCCCATGGCTGGCTCGACTACGAACACTCATTAGAAACGTTTGCACAAAAACAATTTATACCCAGTGAATTTAATCATGGTGAAATTGCTTTTCTACCCTACACATCAGGGTCTACTGGACTCCCAAAAGGCGTATTACTTACACACGANGGAATGTTATGGGGAATTAAAAGTTCTCAGAAATACTGGCCTTCAAGTCATACCGACCGCGCATTGGTTGCGGGTCCTCTTTTTCATAAAAATGCAATGCGTGTTTCTATAAAACCAAAACTCTTTGTGGGGGGGTCTGCAGTCATTTTACCACATTTTGAACCAAAATTAATGCTGAACGCCCTCGCTAAATATAAATGTACTGAAACTGGAGGTGTNCCNGCAATGTATCGAATGATGCTCGCAGAAACAAAATTACTCCAAGAACTNGAATTTCCCTATTTACGATGTCTAGAAATGGGATCAGCCGTTGTCGGAGCTGACTTACTAAAAGCCGTTGAGAAGGCTTTTGATGCGGAGGTTGAAGAGGCTTATGGCTTGACAGAAGGCGGGGGACCATTACGGGCACCAACAGACGGAAGGTATACTCCCCGGGGAAGTTGTGGCGTCCCAGCACCCGGAGTGGCCGTAAAACTAGTTGGTGATAGCGGTCTGGAAAGTGCCAAGCAGGGGGAATTATGGGTAAAATCACCCGCGGTGCTCTATGCCTACAATGAGCGACCAGATTTGACGAAAGAAAGACTGTCTGATGGTTGGCTTCATACAGGAGATATATTCAAGAGAGACGATCAAGGGTTTTTTTATTTTATGGGGCGTATAGATGATCAATTTTCATGCGGCGGTGAAAATATTTATCCCAAGGAAGTAGAACTNTTATTAGTTCAACATCCAGATATCATTGATGCGGTAGTTATACCCATAAAACATGAAGTTAAAGGGCTNGCACCCGCAGCATTAGTAACCGTGCGACCAAAAGCAAATATNNATGAGCAGGCCATTAAGAATTTTACTTTGAAACATGGNGCAGCNTATGCCCACCCNAGACATGTCATATTTATTGACAAATTACCAATAGGNGGAACCGGNAAGGTCGACCGCCAAGCNGTAAAGTTATATATNGAAGAATNTCTTGGCTCTAATTAATGTTTANGGACAAAGGATAATTTTTCCAAGAAAGTTACGNTNCTCCATTAATTTTTCTGCTTCTGCTGNTTCCNTCAATGGCATAACTTTGCNTATTACGGGTTTGATTTTACCTTCAGATGCATATTTAACCGATTGTTCAACATCTTCTTGGCTATAGCTATTTGAGCCAAGAATATTAAGTTCTCTAACCCAAATATATCGTAAATCAGTTTCTGGNGCGTGACCCGCAGTGGCACCACATGTTAAAACTCGACCTCCCGGTTTTACTGTGCGCAGACAAGGAGCCCAAGTATTACCGCCTGTAAAATTTACAACAACATCAACACCCACTTTTTCAGAAATTCTCCAGGCAGCAGCGCTAAAATCTTCCTTTGAGTAATCTATTGTGTAATCTGCTCCAATATCACTAAGTTTTTTGCATTTCTCTGCAGTACCAGCGGCGGCAATGACTGAGACTCCTGCCATTTTGCCAAATTGAATACATGCTATACCAACGCCACCACTGGCACCCAAAATAAGCATTTTTTCTTGTTCTTTTATATTGCCTCTACCGAAAAGCATCCTATTAGCTGTACCGTATGCGATCGGTATTGAAGCTCCCTCTTCATAGGATAAATTTTCCGGTAGTTTTACGAGATTCTTTGATGGCACTCTCACCAATTCTGCAAGGCCACCATATAATTGTTCACCAATCATTCCTTCATGTGTATCCGGATTGAGAGTAACTCGGTCTCCTGGAGCCCAACCACGTACTTTTTGTCCTATTTCAAAAATTTCGCCTGCAATATCACCNCCAGAAATAAAGGGCATGGGAACTGGAAACCCTGGCATTCCTCTACGCACAAATATATCGAGATGATTTAAACCACACGCCTTAACTCTTACAATAACATCATCGGGTCCTGGCTCAGGATCAGGCCAATCCCTATAATTTATGCAATCCGACCCGCCTTGCTTTTCTATTACTGCTGCTTTCATTTGTATATGTTAACGCCATTTCCTCAATTGTCACGCTGTCCTATGATTACTTTAAGTTGAACAACAAAAGGAATGTAAATGACAAAATGGATGGAGACTCATCGTGCCGTTATTCACCCATGGTTTTGCGATCATTTGGGCCATATGAACGTGCGCTTTTACGCACACTTTTTCGATGATGCAGGATTTCATATTTGGAACCATATAGATGGTGCCCAAGCTTTGTTAAAACAAAACGGCTTAGGTGTTGTTGTAGCTCGTACAATCAATAATTTTATTAATGAGGTAAACGAGGGCGAACTAATTATTATTAAAAGTGGTTTTACTCGTTTGGGTACAAAAAGTTTAACTTATACGCAGGTTATGGAGAACGCGGAGACAAAGAAACAAATTGCAACTCAAGAGGCCGTTGAAGTTTTCTTTGATCTGACACACAGAAAATCGACTAATATGCCAGAAGAAATTCGAAAAATGTTAATTAGTTTATTGGTTTAAATCAGGCCTTTTAAGGATGGACAGTTTCTGTAAACATATCCGTAGGTAATTCGGTTCCTAGTCCTAACTCCTTGGCCTTTTGGTAGACTACATATCCAGTAGCGGCAAATTGATATCCCATTCCGAGATTATTCAAAAAACAAGAACACTGACTATCATCGGTTCGACCTTCGCGGTCGCCATTAATAATTTGTGGGAGCGAGGGCAGAGAGTTGTGCCAATCATCGTGTTCAACACCGTATGACCCTACCTTATCCTCTCCTACCAGCACTCCATGCGTATAAATCATCTCTGCATTATCATCGTGATCTAATAAAACAAAAATTTCTATATCCGACCACGCTGCTTTTTCAACTTCGGTAGCTCCAGGGCGGACGGTTCCGATGTGCATACCAGGCTCTAGCCATTCTTTTGAGAATACTGGCATTACCGCGTTTGTAGCGCAGGCCACCATATGCGCCCCCTTGCACGCCTCTTCACCAGACGCACACACTCTTACATCAATATTTAGGGCCTCCGACATTTCCAGTGCAAAATCTTTTCGATTTTTTGGGTTCGGGCTGTATACTCGAACATCACTAAGATTACGAACTGCTGCATGGGCGAGCACTGCGGCACCCGCTTGCCAACCAGAACCGAGTACAGCAAGAGTGTCTGCATCAGCTAACGCTAGGTGTTTAGCAGCAATACCATTAGTTGCCCCGACACGCATGCGCTGCATAACCCCGTCGGGACAAATCATTAAAGGTTCTCCATTATGAGTACTGAATAACAAAACCAATCCAACATAGCGATTATTTGGGGCTGCAGGCACCTTAACTCTTCTCATTTCGTTTCCAATTGTTGGAAAAGTNAGTATATCAGAATTCAACCTTATTGCCCCAACACCTAGCTTTGGGATCACTCCATCCA
Organism: Rhodospirillaceae bacterium; assembly: GCA_002719885.1. Taxonomy (GTDB): domain Bacteria; phylum Pseudomonadota; class Alphaproteobacteria; order MPNO01; family UBA2964; genus UBA2964. The sequence goes on from PBFH01000005.1 coordinate 133,250, forward strand.
TTGATTTCAAAGCATATAAACCATCATCACGNANGGTNGTGGGNGTTACAATATCGGAACGGCGACGATTTCCGCCCCGTCCTTCCACAAGCTCTATGTAAGCCTCTTCCAATACCGGCACGAGNGNATCCATCTCAAGTACTTTTTCAATATCTTCATTAGATAAAATTAATGTCATTGCTTAAGGCCCCCTCACGCCTTTGGTATTTAAATGGATGTAACAGGAGTACCCTCACGTGATATTAAAATGTCTTCGCTCAACTCTTCATAAGGTATGCCTTTAGGCTTTACGAGGGATGCTGATCTAATTCTCTGGTCTACGGCAGTAAGCCCTGGCAACTCTCCNCCTTGTTCATTAATTCCTACAGTAGCNAGCAATCTTCGGCGCATCATAATTATAGACTTATCACTGTTGACCAAATATTCAAACTGACGTTGATGAACCTCGCCTTGGCTCTCCTGCATCGCCTTGTCTTGTAAACCAACTGTATATACACCNTTNAANGTTTTCTCCGCACGTTGGCCNTCGCGATCGATNAAATAGTCATTTTCTCTATTNGCTATNCCTTTCAGATCATCGNNTAACCTGACATGGGTACCTTTTCCCTCTTCCATCNCTGAAATCTCGGTTTTTGTTANTTTACGTGTAGGGTGACAACTAATTATCCACCGCCAGAAACTGTTATCATCGCGCGGCACCCAAGCATTAGACCCCATCGCAAAATCTCCATAAGGGGGAGCTATCGTGAAACAAGGAAATATCCATTGACCGATACGCCAGTAATAATTTTCATCCTCAGCATCCCTTCGCGCAATAACATTAGCACCGTAGGGTTGATCAATACTGTCATAAAATATTTTGGTAGCCGCTGTTAAATCCGCACCCGCAGTTCCTCGATGTAATGGATCTGTGCTCAATTCATATTTATGCAAAAANGGAACATGNACCGGGTCGATTCCACCTTCCATTCCCTGCAACCAATTACATTCTTCCCAGCGCCTTGTCACAAATCGATTCTCGTCTGGAACCAGACAATATTCATATTCAGGTGNGGCAGGCTTTTGCCCTAGCGGCCCCATGTATACCCATACAATTCCTCCAGATTCTACTGTAGGATAAGCCTTTACTCTGGGCTTCGTTTCCCACTGTTCAAAGTCAGGTTCAGAAGGAATTTCGATAACGTTTCCATCAAGGTCAAATTTCCAACCATGGTAAGTACAACGTAAACCACATTCTTCATTACGGGCAAAAAACAAATTTGCCCGGCGATGCGGACAAAATTGGTCCAAAACACCAACACGGCCATCNGTAGATCGGAACACTATCAAATCTTCNCCCAACAGTTTCAGCCGTAATTGATCTCCNCCCGNAACCGNTANCTCATCCGACTTTATTGCNGGCAGCCAATACCTTCGTAAAAGTTTACCCATCGGTGTTTCTGGACCCGTACGGGTCAGGATTTCATTTTCTTCTTTACTAAAAAGAGCGTATTCAGCCGACACGCTACATCCCCCTAATTTAATTTTTTTATCTCTNTAANCATAAAAATATCAGCCGTTAACAAATTAACAAGGTACGTNNGGGGTTTATANTCATTGTCTAACTAATCTTTTTCTAATTCTTGAAAACCGAGGCCTACCAATGTATTGGTNTATAAATAAATTTTCCTCCATTGCTCCCAACAAGTATCGGTGCATTTATGAGTTACGAAGCGCTTATGATCGTCCTGATTGCCATTGCTCTTGGCTCATATTTTAAGGGAGCGGTTGGTATTGGGTTACCGACGATTGCAGTTCCAACTCTTGCGGCTTTTCTTGGTGCCGAACACGCAATAGTTGTTTTAACGATCCCAGTGGCAGCGAGTAATATTTGGATTTGCTGGCGTTACCGTAAAATGACCACCGATGTCCCGAATCTAAAAATATCTCTGATTGCAGCGGGATTTGGAACGGCCACGGGAGCGCTAGTTTTAGCCTGGCTTTCAGACATTGCTTTACTCTGGTTGCTAGTCGGTTGGCTTGGCTTATATTTATTGCTCTTAGCTTTAAAACCAGATTTTCAACTTAAGGGGGAGGTTGCAAAAAAAACTACCCCAGTTTTAGCCTTAATTGCAGGCATGTGTCAGGGCGCAACTGGAATTGCCGGGCCGGTAATTGCAAGTTGGATACACTCATACCGACTGCACAGTAAAACTTACGTGTTTGCTGTTTCATTGATGTTTCTTGTAATTTCAGGCACCCACGTTATAGCGATTGGTGGTTTAGGCCTATATACTGAAGAAAGGATTATTCAGGGATTCTGGGCCCTTATTCCAACGATCCTTTTCACACAATTCGGTATGTGGACGACACCATTTATAAGCCCGAAATGGTTTAATCGATGTGTGATCGCTATAATAGTTGCTATGTGGATAAAGCTAATTTTTCAAGCGATTCTCTATTGATAATAGAGTTCCATAAATTATGCCTACATTAAGNTTGTTACTTCCAATCAGGAAATAAAAGGGTTGCACCCTANATTTATCCCTCAGGTTCTTGGACAGGTAAAACCACGCCTGTACCTCCGAGACCACAATAACCTCCAGGGTTTTTAGCAAGATATTGTTGGTGATAATCTTCAGCATAATAAAACACTGACCCCTCTTTTATTTCTGTGGTAATACCGCCATACCCTTTCTGCAGAAGCGCCTCGCCAAATTTTTCAAATGATTTTTCTGCAATCTGGCGCTGCAANGCAGAATATAGATAAATTCCTGAACGATATTGAGTACCTACATCATTACCTTGCCGCATACCTTGAGTAGGGTCATGACCTTCCCAGAAANTCTTTAAAAGCTTTGTTAGATTTAACTTTTCTGGGTCAAACACTACTAATACCGCTTCTGTGTGGCCAGTTCGACCGGAACACACTTCCTCATATGTGGGATTCTTTGTATAGCCAGCTATATAACCGACAGCAGTTGAGTAAACACCGGCAATATCCCAAAACAATCTTTCCGCACCCCAGAAACAACCGAGAGCAAAGACAATTTTTTCCATACCTTCAGGAAACGGGGGTTCAAGCGGGTTCCCATTTACAAAATGTCTATCAGCAACTTCTATCTTGTTTTCTCTACCGGATAGAGCATCTTCTGCGGAAGGTAATTCCANTTTTTTTGAAGAAAACCACATGACACGCACCTCTTTTTGTAACATTAATATAGAATAAAATTTTTAGTTGGCCACTTCTAGACTAAAGTAAGACCTCTAAGTTAGTTTTATGGAACAATTCCATAGGAAAAAATCATGAGTGAAAATGGATTTCGGGATTTCCTGAACGATCTAGAAGATGCCGGACAATTAAAGCACATTAAAAAACCCGTCGATTGCCGACAGTTGTCTTCTCTTGGAGATCAGGTCGATGAAGCCACTATTTTTGAAAATATAATCGATTATCCCGGATGGAGGGTAGCCACTGCCCTTGTTTCAACACGCAAGCGTTTAGCCATTGCTATGGGGTGTCCTGAAAATCGTGTTGCATTTGAATTTGAGTCTAGGTCTACGAAGCCGATTAAACCTATTTCTGTAAAATCCGCGCCTTGCCAAGAAATAGTTATGGAAGGAGAAGATGTTGATCTCACAAACATTCCTCTCCCAATGATGCATCTATTCGACGGTGGACCATATATTTCAGGTACTTTTGCTATTTCCAATGACCCAGAACATGGATCCAACGTCGGTTGCTACAGGTTGATGTACCGGACNCCNAACGAAACCGGTATTGATTTAGTTTCACCCTCTGATATGCGTTTTTATTATCAGCGGGCATTAGATAAAGGTGAACCTCTGCCAATCGCTATAGCGGTTGGCGTGCATCCTCTAGATATGTTGGCAGCTTCGTATAAAGCTCCGATTGATATAAACGAACTTGCACTAGCCGGAGGATTGCGTGGCCAAGCACTCGAGATGGTCAAATGTAAATCTCTAGACTTGGAAGTGCCCGCAGACGCCGAAATGGTTTTAGAAGGAGAGTTGTTGCCGATCGGCTGGACAGCGGATGAAGGACCTTTTGGGGAATTTAGCCAAATCTCCGGTGATGTAAAATGGAACCCCGTTTTTCGTATAAAATGTATTACACACCGCCGAGATCCAATTTTCTATATGCTTCAGATGCCATGGGAAAATGATTGGCTTGCTGCGCCGGTCACCGAGGCAGCGGGTCTTCAGGCTCTCCGAATTGCTAGTGTACAGCCTGTAGATATAAGGGCACCAGTTGGCAGTTGTGGTTATTGGTCCCTAATCGCTTCTATCAAGAAGCGTCCNGGAGAGGGAAAGAACGCTGTTGCCGCTCTGCTATCTGTTGCAGANGTTAAATTTGTTATCGTNACAGATGAGGATATTGATATATATGACCCNGATGAACTCGATTGGGCGATAGCATTTAGAGTACAGGCGAACCAGGATGCCATCATTCTTGAAGGAGCCCGGGCAAAACACATCGACCCTAGCGTTAAATCCTGGTTGTTGGGAAAGGGTGGTTTACCCACCACTGCTAAACTGGGAATTGATGCAACAATCCCGGAAGGGGTGCCTAATATTCTTTACAGGCGTATTAAAAATTATGGAAGAGATCGTTTTAAATTGGAGGATTTTGAATGAGTCCCCTAGCAAAAAAAATAAAAAAATCTTTAGAAGTCAACGCGGAGCAGTTTCACGATATCGTCGATCAGCATATGGACATACCATGGCAGGAATTTTTACGGGCATGGGGGGAATTNCGAGCTGCTGAAATATTAAAGCGTGATGATGCAGGTGGGTATTTTATTNAAATAACGCAAAAATAGAGACACAAATGTGACCTTTTCAATTATTATTCAAATGGAGAAGTAAAGTGGCAACACCTGATTTGTCCAAAAATCATAAAACAATGAATTTCATTAATGGTGAGTACTGCNNNGGNCGCTCCGGTAATTCTTTTNCAAATATTAGNCCTGTAGACGGCTCNATAATCTCAGTAGTCAATGAAGCGAGCCANGCCGATGTNGATGCCGCGGTNAAAGCNGCAAANNATGCCCTTAATGGACCTTGGGGAACTATGCCTCTTGCTGAAAGACTNAAATTGGTAACAGCAATTGTTGGTGGAATTCAGAACCGTTTTGACGAATTCTTAGAGGCAGAAGTAGCTGACACTGGAAAACCAGTAAGCCTCGCGTCCCATTTAGATATCCCAAGAGGAGCGGCTAATTTTGAAATTTTCGCAGACATTATGCGCAACCATCATAATGAATGTTTTAGAATGCCAACACCTGATGGGACAGGCGCTCTAAATTATACCGTCAGTAAACCAAAGGGGGTAATCGGTATAATTTGTCCTTGGAATTTACCTTTATTATTGATGACATGGAAAGCTGGTCCAGCTCTCGCTTGCGGCAATACCGTGGTTGTAAAGCCGTCAGAGGAAACCCCTTCCACCGCCGCCCTTTTAGGAGAAGTCATGAATGATGTTGGTGTNCCAAATGGCGTTTATAATGTCGTACAAGGAACCGGTCCAGGATCAACTGGTGAGATTTTGACCAAACACCCTGATGTAGACGCCATTACCTTCACGGGCGAAACTCGTACCGGCGAGATAATTCTAAAAAATGCTGCTGTAGGTGTAAGGGATGTTTCCTTTGAACTTGGAGGAAAAAATCCTGCGATTATTTTCGCGGACTGCGATATGGATAAAGCCATTGAGGGCACGATGCGCTCAGCTTTTGCAAATTGCGGACAGGTCTGCCTAGGAACCGAGAGAGTTTACGTAGAAAGACCCATTTTTGATGAATTTGTTAATTTATTAAAAGAGGGAGCNGAAAGTCTTGTTTGTGGCCACCCAAANAATGAAGAAACATCGCTTGGACCCCTCATTAGTAAGGAACACCAGCAAAAAGTTCTCAACTATTACAAAATCGCTGAAAGTGAAGGCGCAAAGGTAATCACCGGCGGCAAAATTCCAGAAATGGAGGAATTGAATGATGGNGCCTGGATTGAACCTACTATCTGGACAGGACTGGACGAAAACTCGGTTGTAGTGAAAGAAGAGATTTTTGGCCCTTGCTGTCATATTTCACCCTTCGATAATGAAGACGAAGTAATTGCAATGGCCAATAATACCCCTTACGGCCTCGCTTGTTCTATTTGGACCGAGGATTTGGCTCGTGCTCATCGGGTTGCACCTCAAATGGAGGTAGGTATTTGCTGGATTAATAGCTGGTTTCTTCGAGANTTAAGAACGCCATTTGGGGGTTCNAAACAGTCAGGTATNGGACGAGAAGGAGGAATTTATTCCTTGGAATTTTATACAGAAACCAGCAACATCTGCGTCAAATTATAGATTAAATAAAGAAAATTAATCTCGTTCAGACATTTTACCACCAAGCCAAGTCTGCATCCACCTCTTGTGATCGTNANTCCGNGATAAACGATCTAACATAGTTTTAGGTGCAAGAGATTTAANCTCAGAAGGNTTAGTTCCTTCNCGAAGAGCTTTAAGCGTCGAATATGTTGCGTTGACAGACGCTTGAAATGCTTGATGCCCCTGAAGACAAATTCTTACACCCGAAGCACTCAGNGTATNAATATTTCCTAANGCTGNGGCGGCNCCACCCAAAAAAATCGGAATACTTATAGCATTAGATACTATTTCAAGCTGTTCANTGCTTGANACACCGGAAAGGAAAATCGCATCAACTCCCACATTTTCGTATGCCTTAATTCGGTCGACAGTATCATCTGGACCAGTTATACCCATTGCACTTGTGCGACCGGCTATGACGAGGGTTGGGTCTTGACGTCCATCAATAGCCGCCTTCATCTTTCCGACACCCTCCTCTATGGAAATTAAACTTTGAGACCCAGGAGATCCATACCCTTGCGGTAATTCCGTATCTTCTATAGTCAAAGCCGCCACTCCTGCAGTCTCGAGCTCCTCAACCGTTCTCCGAACATTAAGAGCATTTCCATATCCATGATCTGCATCAACTAAAAGTGGTAAATTACCTGCACGACAAATACGATGCGCCTGATTGGCAAACTCGGAAAGGGTTAGAAGAACTAGGTCCGGTGCACCCAAAACTGTCAGAGAGGCAACAGACCCAGAAAACATTCCTACTTCAAACCCTAATTCCTCGGCTATTCTCGCTGAAATCGGATCAAATACAGAACCAGGGTATACGCACTCATTTCCTTCTATTACAGCTCGAAAACGTTCCCGTCTATCTAAACAATCCATACCTCAAACCCTTAGAAGTTATTTTTTTCAGAATTTAGCGTAATATTAGTCAGCTTGGAAACAGAACACTTGCGAATTTATAAAAAGCTGGGCAATTTAATGTCTATTGTAATTTATTGAAGGAAATTATGCCTAAGTTCTACGAACCAGACATGGGTGCAGAACCGGATAACCCATTTGCAAGAGATGCCGATGGTAAATTGGTCAGAAGAAGCTACTGGCTGGACATGGGAGATAGATCCATAGTCCTAATGATGAATCACGGTTTAGGTAAAGTTCTTTCAAACGAACAAAAAAGAATGCATCTCAATGATATTGGCCGCGGACATTTGATTGAAGAGGTTTGTACCGTCGAAATTCTACCGCCCGAAAAATAAACCATTAAAAAATCTTCCACTCTGTTGGACAGACTGACTTTTATAAAAATGTTGCGTATTGAACGGCTTTCATACCGGATAGGCCCCCGGATACTTTTTGAAAACTCTGAAGTAGCTATCAATGAAGGACAACGAGTCGGATTTGTGGGTCGCAATGGCGTAGGGAAAACAACACTTCTCAAATTGATAAATGGAAGTCTCACTCCAGATACAGGTACAATTAATTTTCCCCATCGTTGGCAAATTGGTATTACTGAACAAGAGGTTCCAGAAAGTTCCCTAAATCTTATCGACACCGTAATGAGCGCCGATAAAGAGCTTACTAAGTTGGAAAAAGAGTCTAAGACCGCCACCGACCCAAACCGTATAGCAGAAATTCATTCTCGATTGTATGAGAAAGAGGCACATCGTGCGCATTCAAAAGCAGCACGAATTCTTTCTGGTCTTGGTTTTTCGGAATCAGAAATAGGGCGCCCATGTAAAGAATTCTCTGGGGGTTGGCGGATGCGCGTTGCTCTTGCTGGTCTGCTATTCACAAATCCTGATTTATTACTCCTTGACGAACCCTCCAATCACCTTGACCTCGAGGCCAGTCTGTGGCTCGAAGAATATTTACGGCGGTATGAGGGGACAATTCTTGTTGTGAGCCATGACCGTGGTTTGTTAAACCGTGTTGTAGATCAGATCTTGCACTTGGATAATGCTAAGTTGAAACTTTACTCCGGTGGCTATGATCAATTTGAAACTAATTTTCGTGCTCAAATACACAGGGTAGAGGCTGAAAGACAAACACAAGAAGCCCAACGCGCCCACATACAAAAATTTATTGATCGCTTCCGGTACAAGGCTACCAAGGCCAGACAAGCACAATCCCGCTTAAAACTTTTAGAAAAAATGCAACCTCTGCCAAAACAGCATGATCATGACCTGATCGCTTTCGACTTTCCAAGTCCAAAACCCTTACCACCTCCACTTTACAGTGTAGACAATGCCTCTATCGGATATGATGGCAAGGCTGTACTCAAAGAGGTTTCGTTTCGTTTGGACATGGAGGACCGAATTGCCTTAATTGGGGCTAACGGCAACGGTAAATCAACCCTTATGAAATTCTTAGCAGGACGCCTAGAAGCGATATCCGGACATTTTAACCATTCGAAAAAGGTTCGTGTAGGTTATTTTGCTCAGCATCAAACAGAGGAGCTTAATTTTGAGGCCTCACCACTAATTGAAATTTCGCACAAGCGTCCCGAGAACCTTGAAGTAAAGCTGCGGGCTCACCTTGGACGATTTGGATTTTCTCAAGAAAGAGCAGATACAAAAATTAAAAACCTATCTGGTGGAGAAAAAGCGAGATTATTGTTCGCCATGATGTGTTGCAATAATCCTCATATTCTCTTACTTGATGAACCTACAAACCACCTTGATATTATTGCGCGCGAAGCTCTTATTCAGGCTATAAATTCCTTTGAAGGCGCTGTCGTTATCGTCAGCCACGACCCACACGTTCTTGAACTCACCGCGGATAGGCTTTGGTTGGTCAATCAAGGAACGGTGTTGCCCTATGACGGGGACCTAAACGAATACCGAACCTCACTAACAAAGGGAAGGGATAAAAAAGTAGAAAAAACGGAACAAAATATACCTAAGACCGTGAAAAAAGAACGGCGGCGGCTTGCTGCGGAACAAAGAAATAAATTGGCGCCTTTAAAAAAACAACTGCATCTTGCTGAAAATACCGTCATGCAACTAACATCAGAAGTAAAGGAATTACAAAAAGCTCTTGCTAACCCAGGCATTTACGAACAAGAAGGAAATAACAAAATCAAATCATTACAGATCAAGGCCGCTTATGCCGCTAAATCTCTTGCAGAGGCTGAGGACACTTGGATGAAAATACAAGACAATCTTGAAAAAGCCGAGGCAAAAATTGTTAAACCGTAATCAATTATCCTTTGGATGACCTCGAGACGGAGGCTCTGGTGTTCCTGCGGCAGGAACAACATCCTTAGTGGCCCCTCCCCAACCTAAATGTGTTACATCTAAAATCACCCCGTTAGGATCGCGGTATTTAATCTCGTAGAAGGTTGTTGGAGCCTTCTGATCAGGTCGTCCCATAAAGTATTTTCCACCAGCTTTTTCTATTTTTTTGTCAGCCTCTCCTGCATCATCCACCCAAAAACCTATATGATGAAGACCGACGTAATCCTTACCTCGTTCGTCTTCACCTTCGACGTAACCGGCCCATTGATCAGTTTTATATTTTAAGAGTGCAACCGTGATGACCCCATCTGATACATAACAACCCTTGGCTAGCGGAGAGTCTGTTTTCCCGACCCTTTCCATATCAAATGCTTCACAATAAAAATCAGCTGTTTTTTCTGGGTCTTCAACTGACATTGCGATGTGTCTCAATTTTGCCATAACAATCTCCTTATTAAAAAAGTAAATTATCGTTATTTAACCCTTTTTGACGCCAGGAAAATATCGTGGGTCCGAAATCACAGCTCCGAATCTTTGCTGTGCATACATCATCGCCGCGACATCCCAAGCCATGCTATTTTGAGAGGTAGCTGCATGCACGTCTCTAACGGCTCTTTGGAATATACTATCAAAAACCAAACCTCGACCGCCAACGAGAGGAAATAAACGTTCAACAGCCTGTACACATAATTTACCGGCATATGCATTATTTCTTCGCCAACGAGCGCGTTGGTCCTGCGTAGGCGGTTTGTCGCCTGCGGCTATTTGCATACCCTCTTTAAAATCGCTTGATAAGAGTGCCCTGGCTGCATCTACTTCAGTACTTGCCTCAGCGACACGTGCTTGCACTGTTCCCTGTTCGCTGAGTTTCACCCCTGCCACTGATTTTCGGATTGATAAATCAGTCCACATCGCATCCAGCGCTCCGAGCGCAATGCCCACGGCTGTCGAGGAAAATTGTTTAGTCCCTAGCGCAAATAAGGGAAGTTTGTATAGGGGATTAGGATTAACCTTGCTTCCCGGCGTTGCTCCACCCTGCACCTCTGCAGCTGAAATTGCTCGGTGTTTGGGAATAAATACCTCCTTTAAAACGAATGAACGACTGCCAGTTGCAGCAAGACCGCAAGGGTTCCAGTCATCAACAAAAGAAAAGAAATCAGTTTTTGGCACTAAGGCAAATTGATGTTGTGGGGGAGCATTGTCTTGGGGCACAAAAAGTTGAACGTTACTCCAGTCAGCAAAATCAATCCCACTAGAAAAACCCCATGTTCCGCTCGCTACCCAACCACCTTGAACGGTTTTAACAATGGCATCTTTTCCTGGAAAGGATGAGGCAATAACTGCATCCGGATTATTGGCCCAAACATCGTCTTGCGCCTGCTCACATTTCATTCCATTGATCCACGACTGACCAGTTAGGTTGGTAAATACCCAACAACTCGACCCGCAGCCCCGGCCCAACTCAGCAGCAATATCCAAAATACTGTCCCAGCTCAATTCATATCCACCGTACCGGTGAGGCTGAAACATTTTATAAAAACCAGCTTCTAAAAACTCTCTATGAGTAATGTCAGGTAACCGCCTATTAGTCTCAGCTTCTGCTGCTCGTCCACGCAGAGCAGGTACCATAGAACGAGCCTTTTCTGTCAATTCTTCTCGGATAATATCGATGCTGCATCCGGTATCAGGCATAGTCAAATCAAGTTTCTTATCATCATAGGATTGTGTAAATAGTTGACTAGGTCGAACATAAAACAAAGCTTTGCAAAATTATACACTATTGTCATGTAATTTGGAGGAAAGATAATTTCAAATTAGTGTGAGAACTTTTATACAAATGATCCTTTTGGTGACAGACCAAGTTGCATCCTTCCAGAGTTTTCTGCTGCAAATTCGGGCAAAATTACGAAATGACTTCGTAGGACATGAATATCACGAAAGATACGTTGTAATTCATTGCCTCCCATCATCACACCCGTTCCAGCATCACAAAATAATTCATAAATCAATTTGCTACAAATACGAACAATTTCGACCATAGACATTCGATATCTCACGCGATCCTGCTCCGAGACTTGTTTTTTATGCTGAAGCTGATCCATTAACTGATTTACATTTTCAAGAACAGTTGCTCTTGCCATATCACATTGCGCCCGTGCTCGCCCGAGACGGGCTTGTGACGCCCCCCACTCCGTCTGCATCGACGGCATTCGGGCATTGGTACGAACCTCTAATCTATGTCGATACGCTTCAACAGCAGCTTCGGCTAGGCCAACTGCCGGGGCCGCTACGACAAATGCAAACACTGTCGAAGTAGGATTATATTGGTATAGTAGCCCATCATTTATTAAAGAACCAGGAATTCCATTTGCTTCAGCCTCACGAAAACACAGTATGCGATGATTTGGCACAAACTCATTTTCAAGAGATACAGTTTTACTGCCCGTACCTCTCATGCCGAAGGAATCCCAGTCGTCCTCTATGTTTACAAAATGTTTAGGAATTAGGCAGGTCAGATTACGTTTTTTGTTATTTGGGTCATGAGCGCTAAGCATTAGCCAGTTTGCTTGGTCAACACCAGTTACATAAGGCCATTTACCTGTAAGAAGGACACCATTTTTTGCTGCAACAGCAGTGGTAGTAGCACCCATTACCAAACAGGTGAATATTGGTAAACCACTACTTTTTACTTCATCCTGGGCTTCTTTTGGATACCATCCTACCAGATAATTTTGATTACCAATCAGGCTGTGTAACCATGCCGTTGATCCACATCCCCTAGCTGTTTCCATAACTGTTTCTATGTGGGTGGGTAAATACATACCGAAACCGCCAAGATTTGGAGCTAACATGACCTTTAACAAACCAGACGCTTCCAATTTATCATAAACTTCAGGAAGCATTGAGCGATTTAACTCAGTCGCCGCGGCCTTTTTTCTTAAAAACGGAACAAGAGAGCGTGCTCGACCTACCATTTCATCATGTGTCACTGCAATTTTCATAGCCGTTTCATCTTCCAAGAGACACGCTACGTAACATTTTCCGGTAATACTTCATGTAGCCCTTTAGATTTTCCATTGGGCATGACGACCCGACAATGACCCCACCGCAGCAGACGGGCTTCTTCTACCCCAAAGGAATACCCAATAATCTCCACTTCTTTTCTTATTGTTTTCATATTTTTTTTAACCCGTTCGGCCTTATCCTCTATATTAAGACCTTTTTGTAAATGCTTATCATCAGTTATAATTGTGTTAAGGCAGGTTTTTTCACATTGCACAGCTTGAAAAAAACCAAGGGCGAACACAAGGCTACTTGCAGAGACAACAAAGCCTGCACTGCAACACAAAGCCCAAGTAACCTCCTCCGGCCTTACGAGCTTTCTGGCGGCAATTAATTTTTAAAATCAAATCCCCATTGAAGAGTAGCTTTGAGCTATCCTTTTTATTGCAACGATCATGGCCGCCATTCTAAGATCTTTGATATCTTGATGTGAATTCCAAGTTTCTGAAATAACTTCATACGTGCTGCGCATTGTATCTTCCAAGCCCGACCTCACAAGATCGATCTCCTTCCCACCTTCGATGGCCCTTTTCTCCAAATGTTTAGGGAACTTTGCACCGGTTACGCTAGTTATACCTTCTATTAATGCCCCAAAACGAGCTTCTTCCACTCGCCGCTGCATCCGACCAAACCTTATATGACTGAGATTTTTAATCCATTCAAAGTAGCTAACAGTCACTCCACCAGCGTTGGCATACATATCAGGTATGATAATTTTGCCCATATCGAGCAAAATTTTATCGGCTTCCGCTGAAATGGGCCCGTTAGCGGCTTCTACTATTAACGGTGCTTTGATTGATGATGCATTTGTTTCTGTTATCACTAATTCCTTGGCTGCAGGAATTAAGATATCAGTTTGTTCTTCTAATAGCTTTGTCCCTTCAGGAACAAAACCAGGAAACCCCTCTACAGTTCCATTAGTATTTATATAATCCCTCAATTTTTGGATGTTTATCCCATTTTGATTTACGATTGACCCACTACGCTCTATAACATGGGTTACAATCGCATCGTCTTCGGTAGACAGAAATAAAGCTGCATAAAATCCTACATTTCCAAGACCCTGTACAATGACCCTTTTCTTTGCGAGCCCAGATGATAGCCCTGTCTTTTTTAAATCACGTGTATTATCAAAAAAAGCTCTTAACGCATATTGAATGCCTCGACCAGTTGCTTCGGTACGACCCTCTATTCCACCTCTTGAAATAGGTTTTCCAGTTACACAAGCCCATGCATTTAATTCTGCAGGATGAAGTTTTAAATATTCGTCAGCAATCCAGGCCATCTCTCTCTCACCAGTACCAATGTCTGGTGCTGGAACATTTTGGGAAGGACTGATCAAATCTCTCTTAGATAGCTCTTGAGTGAACCTACGTGTAATTCTTTCAAGCTCGCCCTCACTCCATTTTCGAGGATCAATAACTAACCCTCCTTTTGCTCCTCCAAAGGGAACCTCAACTAGTGCACACTTAAAACTCATTAAAGCTGCAAGTGCTTCAACCTCATTTTGTTTAACATTAGGTGCATATCGAATGCCTCCTTTTACAGGTTCAAAGTGTTCAGAATGTACTGACCGATAGCCGGTAAAGGTATGCATTTCTCCTCTTAACCTTACCCCAAACCTAACAACATAAGTGGAGTTTGCAGAAAAGATTTGGTTTACTAGCCCTTTATCTACCCCTATGTCATGACCTAATGCTTCAAGAGTGCAGATTGCCTGCTCAAATGATGTTCTAATTGATGTTAGAAAGGCCTTACGTGCCATCACACAAATCCTGTTTAGACAGTTTTAACCTTATAAGCTAACTAGAATTTTTCAAGTTAACAAATATTTTTAATCTGAGAACTTGATGTTCCTGATTAAAAATCACAATACAAATTTTTATCTATTATTAAGTAGTCTAATTATTTCATTTTAATATATTCTATAGTTTTCATTTATTTTTATAGGATCACTTAATACATACTCTGAAGTTACATACCTTTTTCAGCAAGTTCATTAATAGCTGAGGGTGTTTTTTCGATATTTTCTATTCCCATCCCCCTTAAAATATTTGGTGCTTTGGTAAATTGAATTTCATTGTAGGAAACTATCTCAAGGCGGTTTCCCCATGGATCAAGAAAATTCATACCCCGCTCAAGCAACTCGACACCCAACTCTTTCAAAGCCTCATTAACCGGATTGCGATCATCAACCACCAAACCGAAATGCCTTGCACCGTCAGGCTCTTGTGTTTTGCCAAGTCTGAGTTGAATAAACTGATCACCAAGATCTATAAAAACATTATGTTCATTTCTACCTCTCAAGGCGAAATCAAACAACTTTCCATAAAATTCAAGCGCTTCATCAAGATCATCAACCTCGAGGACAACATGATTAATTCCTATAGCCTTAGCTTTTCTATTCGCCATTTCGTCCTCCTTTATTTAATCTAGTATAACTTGAAAATTTTTTTGTATTGTATCGGAAATCATTGTTATTTTTAGAAAAAAATAATCTTGAATAAACAAAAGGCAGGTTAAGACAATGTCAAAAGCTCTTACGAAAAAACAAGTCCAAGAGTTTAATCAGGATGGGTTTTTATACCCTGTTGAAGCATACTCGGAGCAAGAAGCAAGCCAGCTACATGACAAATTTGTTGGCATGGAAAACAAACTTGGGCACGAGCCTCAAGTAAAATTCCGCATTAAAGCGCATTTGCCTTTTCCATGGCTGTGCGATGTCGTAAGGAATGAAAAACTTTTAAACGCTGTCGAAGATATTCTTGGTCCTAATATTTTATGTTGGGGTGCTTCATTTTTTACCAAGAAAGCTAATGATCCACGTTTCGTATCGTGGCATACTGACAGTTTTTATTATGGTTTAAAACCAGCCGAAACACTGACCGCTTGGCTTGCTTTTAACGACTCAACAATTGAATCCGGCTGTGTTCAATATATACCGGGTACCCATAAAGGACCCGCTGCTGTTCACGAAATTAGAATGCATAAACATAATTTAGTTCAGCAAGGGCAAACGGTAGTTGATGTCCCCGAAGAAAAAGCTGTCTTCGCCGAAGTGAGAGCCGGACAAGTCGTGCTACATCATGAAAGCGTAGTTCACGGATCCGGGCCCAATAAAGCCAATCATCCCCGGGTTGGTTTTTCCATTCATTACGTAGCTCCACACGTGAAGGAAACACGCTTTCAGGGTGCAACTGCAATGCTGGTCAGAGGACAAAATATAGGTAATAATTGGGGGATAGACCCTGAACCGCGTTATGACTACGACCCGGATTGTATTAAGTTCATGGAGGATACAAGGGCAAAGTTTACAAATTCCACAGCGAGTAAGATCGCTTCAGGCGGACGGAGCTAGTTTAATGACGGAAANAGCATANGCGGCAGTGCTAACGGAGAAGCGGAAATTCGAAACACGAGAAATACCCATTCCAGAGATAGGTGCTGACGATGGTATTTTACGAATTGAAGCTGCAGGTTTGTGTGGCACTGATTACGAACAATATGATGGGCANTTTATAGGAACACCCCACGGCACTTTACCGATTACGCCGGGTCATGAAATCTTTGGCTGGGTGGACAGGGTCGGTGTTAATGCATCAAAAAAATGGAATGTTAAGGCAGGAGATCGTGTCGTAGTCGAAACCTCCATTCCCTGCGGTGAATGCTTAGCATGCCATGATGGACGTCCAATCTTTTGTGACGCAAATATGGGATATGGATTAAGGATGGGCTTTAATACTGAGCCACACCTCTGGGGTGGGTATGCGTCTCACCTTTATTTGCATCCGAAATCTCGANTGCATAAAATTCCAGATCATATTCCTACGGATGTTATGAGCCTTAATAACCCCTTATCCAATGCCGTTCGATGGGCCTGGGCTCGACCTAATCTTAAAGAAGGACAAACAATTGTTATTGAAGGTCCAGGACAGCGAGGTCTTTTAGCCACGTTAGTCGCTAAAGAGATGGGAGCGGGTCAAATTATTGTTACCGGGACAGCCGCAGACGAATATCGTCTGGAAATTGCCAACGAACTAGGGGCCGATTCTACAATCAACGTTGAAAATGAAGACCCTGTAGAGCGGGTAAGACAACTTACCAATGGAAGGAAGGCTGATATTGTTCTTGATGTTTCCATGGGCTCAACCGATCCTCTNATCCAAGGTATAGAAATGTTAAAAAAGGGCGGAACTCTTGTGGTAGCAGGCGTAAAAACGCACAATGCTTTACATAATTTCTACAGTGACAAGTTACTTTTTAATGAAATTTCAATGCTTGGGGTTTTGTCTTCCGACTGGGAAGACACAGCGCGTGCAATTGAAATACTTACCGACAGGTGGGAAGAACTTGGAAAACTTTGCACTCATAATTACACCCTAGGTGAAGCCGAAAAGGCCGTTCAGCTTCTCGGCAGAGAAATACAGGATGGGGAAGAGCCTATCCACATTCATCTTGATACAACTCAAGCGCCATGAGGAACCATTAATGACAAAAAAACTTCCAATTAGACTTGCCGCTGGATCTGGACCAACATTTGGTGTTGACGATCTAGCCTGCGCAGCCGCAACGTTTCTTGGTTGCTGGGAAGAGGAAGGGCTCGAAGTTTCATGGACACCGGTACACGGTGGGGTGGCTGCTATGCAAGCCGTTCTCGATAACCNCGTTGATGTCTCGTACGGGGGACTNGGGCCAGTTTTAAAATTTCGATCTGAAAGGCNACCGGTTCGAGTGATAGTCTCCATGGCTCGGGGACTGGCACAGAATCTCGTTACGCAAAACAGGATAACAGACCCCCAACAACTCAAAGGATGTTCCTGGGCTTTAGACGGCTTTGGTGCTCTTAGCCATCACATGGCGAGGTTACTTGTGGGGGCATTAAATATTGACGAGTCAGAGATTAACTGGGAAGCGGTTGGACCTCCCCCCGAGCGAATCAGCCGTCTTCTAGAGGATAGTATTGATGTATCATTGATAAGAGTCGAAGAAGCTATTTCGTTAAACCGCGATACTAACAACAACCTGCACACGCTTTTAGGGTTTACTGACCTAAAAAACTTGATCCCCGTTCAACCACACGGAGTATTGGGCACAACTGAGGCCTATGAGCAGGGACACCAAGAAGAATTAAGTCGGCTGACNCGCGGTATGATAAAAGCTTCNCGAGCGCTGCACGAGGATTTTGATAACTTTAAAAAGGTTTATAACAACTACGTCACAGTCCCAGTTCCTGACGATGAAGTAAAAAGTATATGGCAACAAGAACACGACACTTTCGGCTTTGCTATTAATGGGGAACTTACTCGCGAACATTGGAACGATGAGATGTCTTTATTTTATAAACTCAACCCAGATCTGGATAAAGTNACCCGTGAAGAATTAATTGCAGAGAACTTTGTTTCAGATGCTTTAGAAATTCTTGGCACAATTCCNGGNGANGACTGTCCGTCATNGAGTGATTCAACTGCACTGAAATAGTNTCCCCAAGGAAGAAATATCATCCTTTACTCCGGCGATTCTGAGTGCAGACCACAGCGCCGACTGGTTACTTGTAATCACTGGCCGATCTAATACATCTTCGAGATCTTCAATAATATTAATACTGTGTATATTTGCACAACTTACGAAATATGCTTCAGCTTGGTCATTGCGTAACGCCTTTACATTTTCATACCAATATGAGGATGGAGTACTACAATAAACATCACTTCCTGCCAGTCCCATCGCCTTATCAGAGACAATCTCCAAGCCAGCCTCTTTAAGNAAAGCCATCTTTTTATCATGGCCTTCTTGCAGTGTTTCNGAAATGAACACTAGTCGCTTAACACCNAATGCNTCGAAGGCATCCATTAGNGAGGAAGCCGTAGACGCAGCCGGCTTGCCGGTAACCCNCTCAATTGCAGATATGACTTCCTTCTCCTTTTCAATTCCGCCGGACATAGAGGTACCAGTGCATTGCAACACAGTAACATCACACTTCGAGTCGCCAAGGAGTTCCGCTGCCAAAAGAATTCTCGGCAAAAGGTCTTCCAGGGGAGCCCTGTGTCGGTTGGTCATTCCAATTCTGTTGAAATGGGGAATCACATCTTTTGGACAGTATTCTTGTAGCTGTGGTTCAACCATTCTGTTTGACGAGGGAATAATGAACCCTAACCGGGCACGGGGAATAACTGAAAATAATTTTTCCATTCAATTGCCAAGAATTAATTTTCGCGTATTAAATTCGTACATTGATTGACGATCATCCTCCGAGCAATTCAGGCTTTCGATTACATCTATTGTATCCCGAATATTATCTTCNCCTCCGTTGAGGTCATAAGGCGCATCCGTAGCAAAAAAAGAGCTCTCAGCACCAAAAAAATCAAATCCGGCTTGGCTTTGTGCTTTTGCTCCAAACATTGCTGTGTCTCCATAAAACATTTTGAAATAATCGAGCATNGGCTTTTCAAGATTATCTGCGAAGGAACTCCCATCCGCTGTGGATGTTGCATTCCTTGCCTCCCAAAGAGGCATTCGTCCTTCCGCGTGGGGTATATATGCGCCCCAATGATGNGCCATNACACGGAAACCTGAAATTTCATCAAACATACCCGAACAAACCATACGACACATAGCTGCTGTTGTTTCATAGGCCCAGCCGATGCCCCAAAATATTTCATAATNNGACTGGTCCTCAGTCAAATAATCTGCGTGATTAGCTGGTCGGGTGGGGTGAATCCATACACACTTACCACGCTCCGCTATCTTTGCAAAGATATCACGAAACTCAGGGGCATCTAATGGTTTTCCATTAACATTTGAATGTATTTGAAATCCGACGGCGCCATGCTCATCAAGAACTCGATCAACCTCTTTAATAGCTTCATCAGTATTATTCATGGGCAGTGCAGCAATAAACCAAGGCATACGATCAGGGTATGTTTTACATATCCGAGCCATGCCATCGTTTGCCACTCGAGCCAACTCCGGCGAGTCTCCTGGGCCGGCAATCATGTCCAGCGGAGGCTGGGAAATGGAAATGATCTGCTGATAATCATCAAATTTGTCGATCACTTTCATTCTAGCGTTCATATCATACAGTTCTTCCATTGATTTCCAACGCTTAACAGAACGGACAGGCATGAGTTTTTCAGCAGCCTCAAAGAATTCATTTGGAAAGACATGGTTGAAAACATCAATCTTCATTTGATATCCTTTTCACAGTCAAAAAATAAAATATATATACGCTAACTTAGACTTGCAGAAAACGGTAGNGAGTATTTTGTCAACTTGGCACGTAGACATAGATAAAAATAAATTTTGTTAGCAGCTATCCTAGTTTGGAGGAAATTATTTTGTCTAAAAAAAAGACTCTGATATTCGACGTTGTTGTCATTGGCAGTGGGTGCGCAGGTTTGGCATCGGCCATTGAACCTTGTTCTCAAGGCTCTAACGTTTTACTCGGCGAAAAGCTACATTATATTAACAGATGAAGAACATCGACGCCCAGGAAAAATGCAACAAAGAAAGCCAGAATTAATCAAACTTAACGTTATTGATAAATAGCGTATCATTCTATAGCGTCACAATAGAATTTTGATCACTACCGATAGGGAGGCCAATTAATGAGGAAATTTTCAATGTCAGTGATGGCAGGAAGTCTTATAGCAGGAATAGCTGCGTGGAGCGGTATAAACGCACTACCGGCAAATGCTGACGGATTTTACAAAGGTAAAAAAATTAAAATGATAGTCCGCTCAGCTCCTGGAGGCGGATACGATTTTTATGGGCGTTTGCTAGCTCGGCATATGCCTAAATATATCTCGGGCAATCCAAAGATGATTGTCATTAATATGCCCGGCGCTGGTGGAATTGTTGCAGCTAATTACATGGCCAACCGTGCAAAAAAAGACGGAACGGAAGTAGCCATTCTCACCAGAGAACTTGCATTATCGCAGCGGACAAAGGCAGTTGGTGTCAAATACGACCTCAAAAAGCTCAGCGCCTTAGGAAGTGCTGCGTCATCAACATTTCTAATTGTTATGGGCAAGAATCAACCCATTCAAACTTATCAGCAATTAAAGAACTCTAAAAAAACAATACGATTTGCCGCAACCGGACCAGGTGCAGGGTCATATCAATACCCAGCATTGTTAAAACTAGATGGGTTTAATGTAAAAATAATTTCTGGATTTAGTGGCGGACAAAATCGTTTTATCGCTATCGAGCGCGGCGACGTGCATGGAACAGCTAACAGCTATGAAAGTACAAGAAAGGCTATCAAGGAATTAGGCTTGATACCTATTCTTTATAATGGTGCTCCACACCCCGCCTTAAAAGTTCCACATATGGGTGAATTATTATCTGAACAGGGGAAGGCTCTTGCGGCTCTTCTCGGAGCACCTCTAGCGGCAGGAAGACCGTTTTTTACGACTAGTGGCGTTCCCGCAGATCGTCTAAAAACCCTTCGTGCTGCCTTTAAAGCAGCGTTGAATGACAAAGACCTTCTTAAAGAAGCAAAAAGAGCCAAGAGAAATATTGCTTGGACCGCTCCTGCATTAATGGAAAAAATTAATGCTAGTATTTTAGGAGCCTCGGATAAGGTTATCGCGCTCTACAAAGCAGGCGCAAAGAAGAAATATGTAAAGCACACCACTCAGATAACCAAGATCAAGAAAAAGGGTAAACGCATTTATTTCGTTCACAAAGGAAATGAAATAAAGGTTAAAGTCTCGGGTAAACGCACCAAAGTTATGATTAAGGGAAAGAAGGTCAAACGTAAGAAGTTAAAAGTAGGTATGACCTGTAAATTCAAATTTCCTGGCGCTGGTGGTGAAGCGAAGTACATCAAGTGTAAATAACTGATTTCTTTTATTGGGTAGCCATTTATCAGGCTACCCAATAAAATTTCAAGTTTAAAAAAAATGATTGATGCTGCAATAGCCGGCTTAGTTGGTATAATTCAGTGGAAAGCTTTTCTTCTGATGATGGTCGGCATTATCATCAGTTCCACTTTAGTCGCAATGCCGGGCATTGGCAGCAAAACTGCCATAGCACTGCTTCTTCCCGTTGCTTTTGTTCTAAATCAGTTCGAAGCCATTTGCCTAATCATGAGCGTCTGGGCTGTAAGTAACACCGCAAATTCTATTACATCAATTTTATTTTCCGTTCCGGGGGGTGGGGGTTCGCAAGCAACAATTATGGACGGATACCCAATGGCGAAAAATGGTGAGGCAGCTCGTGCACTTGCAGCCGCTTTCACCTCTTCGGCTATTGGCGGCATTATAGGCGCCATGGTATTGCTGATAGCAATTCCGGTTCTCAGACCACTTGTACTTTTATTAGGTCCTCCGGAATTCTTCATGCTTGTAATGGTTGGAATTGCAATGGTAGGAGCTCTTAGTGGCAAAGCCCCGGTAAAAGGCATCATTGCCGGTGGCATTGGCCTCGTTATTTCTATGGCCGGCGTCCATGTAATTACCGGTCTCCACCGTTTTACATTTGATCAGATATTTCTTATTGATGGATTTAAATTAGTTCCCGTTACGATTGGGCTTTTCGCTATCCCAGAGCTGATATACATGGCGGTAAAGGGAACAGGTATCTCAGATATGCCTCTAGGGGATCTAGGCAAAGGTCGTAAGCAGGGTGTCAAAGACGCCTTTATTCACTATTGGCTGGTCATTCGGAGCAGTCTCATAGGTGTTTGGGTTGGCATTATCCCCGGCCTAGGTTCAGCCGTCGCTGATTGGTTTGCATATGGCAGCGCTAAACAAACCTGCCCTGGCGCCCGAGAGACCTTTGGTAAAGGTGATGTAAGAGGCGTCATAGCTGTTGACGCTGCAACAAATGCCAAAGAGGGAGGATCCTTAATCCCAACACTGGCCTTTGGTATTCCAGGCTCAAGTACCCTAGCGTTGATTTTTGGAGGTTTGATAATTGTTGGGGTTACCCCCGGCCGAGATATGCTTACCAAAGATTTACACCTCACTTTTTCAATGATCTGGCTGCTAATTATCGGGACAATAATTACTTCTATTTTATGTCTTGCATTTACAAGGCAGCTGGCAATGGCCACCAAATTACGGCCATCGTTAATGATACCAATTATATTAGCGATGGCTGTAATTGGTAGTTTCGCAGCGTCCAGTCGTTTTGAAGATGTGCTGATCATGTTGGCTTTCGGGACAATTGGCTACTTTATGAGGGCTGCTGGTTGGCCGAGACCACCCCTTCTACTCGGTTTGGTTTTAGGCCCAATCGCAGAACGGCATATGTGGACGTCCGTGCAACTCTTCGGAGCCGATTTCTTGTTAAGGCCGGGGGTAATAATTATTTTTATTATTCTATTAATATGTGTCATGTACCCAGTGTTTCAGGATCGAAATTCAAAACTTAGGGCACAGGAAACGGAATCTTAATATGGGCTTACGATTTCAACCCAGGTCAGCGCTTACATTAGCTTTCATCGGTCTGTTCGCCTATGTAGTTATTTCGTCTTCTGATATGCCTTTAGAAGCAAAGTTATACCCATGGACTATTGGTATTATAGCATTGGTTCTGCTTACCTATCAGCTCTTTCGGGAAATTTTACCACCATCCAAAACGGAAACAGATCAAACTGGAGTGGATATTGACTTCACGGATGAAGAAGCATCAAAAGTTGGCAAACGTCGTGCACTTGAGGTTTTTAGCTGGATGTATGGCTTTGCTGTTCTGTTATGGTTGATCGGTTTTTATATAGCAATACCGGTAATGGTTTTTGCTTACATGCTTCGCCATAAGGAAACCTTGGTAATGACGATATTATTACCAAGCGGAACTGGCTTTGCTACTTGGTATATATTTGGGCACCTTCTGCATCTTCCCTTCCCACCGGGACTACTGCTAGAATGGGCAGGCTTGATCTAGGGTTATCTTCCAACCTCCGCGATCACATTAGTTCTTAAATTATTTCCTGTAGGGGATGCGCATGCCTGACGAAAAAAATACGATGAATGATTCAACTACCGAAATTGATATAAGTAAAAAGTTCCTTGTTGACCCTTACGTGAATTGGTCAAACGGTGAGGGTATACCCGTGCATCTAGACTTTGGACATAACCTACTCGAACTTGAGACAGATATTTGGGACAGGTGGGATGCTAGGGGTTGTTTCGCACACACGCATGGTCGCGGTGATTTCATGGCTAATTACGTAATTGAAATTGCTCCTAGCAAAAAGAGCGCACCCATCAAACACCTTTATGAAGCATTTTTCTATGTACTCTCTGGCTATGGATCAACTACTGTTACCAACCCTGATGGTGAAACTCGAACCTTCGAGTGGGGTCCAAAGGCCCTCTTTACAATACCGTTAAACTGTAGCTATCAGATTTTTAATGGATCTGGTCAAGAGAATGCACGGCTCTCATGCACTAATGATGCTCCTTTGGTCTTAAACCTTTTTCACAATGAGAAATTTGTATTTGGTAATGATTTCGAATTTCCGGAGCGACTGGGAGACACTCGGCACTTTGACGGCGAAGGAGATCACGTAGTGGTCAACCGAGGAGATAACGTCGCCGAAGCTAATCTTTGGGAAACCAATTTCGTTAATGATCTCACAAATTTTAAACTCTACGCCATGGACTCTCGTGGAAAAGGGTCTCTAAATGTTTCATTCATCCTAGCTGACAGTACAATGCACGCCCACTCCTCCGAAATACCAATGGGTCGTTACAAAAAGGCACATAGACACGCAGCTGGAACTCATGTCCACGCGGTAAGCGGGACAGGTTACACACTTCTGTGGTATGAGGGTGACAAGGCATTCAAGGAATTTCCTTGGGAACATGGTTTCATGTACACCCCACCTTTTTGGATGTTTCACCAGCATTTTAATACCTGCGATCAACCCGCACGCTATCTTGCATGCAGTATGGGAAGCCGTCGATATCCATTTATTGCCTTAAGACGAAAGAGTGCTGAGGGCAAGGGGGCCACCTCCATTCAGGAGGGGGGACGTCAGGTGGAATATGTAGACCAGGACCCACGGATTCATCGTAAATGGCTGGAAGCAATAGCTGAAAATGGGGTTAGTTCAAATATGGGCGATGTATTTGATGAGACTGCCATAATGGCTCTGCCACAAGAGGAACTGGAAGGGCCCATCAAGACGCCTCCGTCAATTGGTCCTGCCATATAAGGTTTTTTAGAATTTGCGGAAACGTATTATTGTTATTGGGGGTGGCATTGTCGGTATTACCGCCGCCCTTGAACTGCAGAGACGTAGAAATAGTGTAACCATTATCGACCCGAAAAAACCAGGTAGAGAAACATCTTACGGCAACTCTGGGGTACTATCCGATGGTTCGGTTGTAATTTCTAACAATCCTGGGCTTCGCAAAAAACTTCCAACTCTCATTCTCAAAAGGAGCAATGCACTCAACTATAATATAGGTTTTATTTTAAAGTCACTTCCCTGGGTTACCAAGTTCCTCAGCTATTGTACTGATTTACACCTTGACCACAGTAGTAGAGCTCTGCGAAATCTACAGTCTTTCTCACTCAGTCTTCATCTAGATCTCATTCGGGAAGCAAATGCCGATAGTTTATTAAGAAAAACCGGGTGGCTAAAGGTATTCCGCAGCGACGCAAGCTTCAAATCCTATGAAATGGAGCTTAGGGTTTTAAAAAAAACGGGCGTAGGTCACACCATTTTTAATTCTGAACAACTGAGAAACCTTGAACCCTCACTCAACCAAATTTTTAAACATGGTGTCTTGCTGCATGATGCATGCAGTGTCTCGAGTCCATCAGGGCTATGTGATGCTTACCTTTCTATATTCGAGAAACTTGGAGGCAAGGTATTGCAAGCCGCGGCAACGACTTTATCCTATTCAGACAGTTGGAAGGTTACAATGAAGAACAACCATACGCTGGAAGCAAATCGAGTTGTCATTGCAGCTGGACCTTGGTCAGCTGAAATCGCCGAGAAACTAGGTTACAAAATACCAATGGGTTGGGAAAGAGGCTACCACATACACCTTAAACCGAGATTAGGGGCAAGCCTTCAACGTGTCGTACACGACGTTGATAGAGGATATGTAATGGCTCCACAACAAAAGGGGGTGAGGATAACGTCCGGAGTGGAGCTAAATGATAGGGACGCGAAGGTGGATGAGAAACAAATCAGAAACTCTATTCACTCAGCTCGGGAAGCTCTATCTTTAGGCGCAGAATTGGAAGATAGTGCCTGGATGGGACGACGCCCTACACTCGTTGACAGTCTTCCGATAATCGACAAAGGGAGCAGGCACGATGAACTGTGGTTTAATTTTGGCCACCAACATAATGGTTTATCCACATCTGCTGGTAGTGCTATGATTTTAGCGGATCTAATGCATGGTGTGACACCCAGTATTGACCCATCCCCATTTCGTGCAGACCGATTTAAAATTTAACAACAACTGCCCCTTTACAGGAAGGCTCCAAATCAGCATGTTTAGGCCAATTTTAATGGGGTATTAAAAATGCCCCTTAACAGACTTTTATAACTAAAAGAGGCTCCCATGCTCGACCTGATGAAAATTGCTCGAACCGAAGCTGAAGGAGGAGATTTGTTTAGCCTCCTCAATGACTTATACCAGCCCACAGACGTCCGACCAAATGGTTACCCTGATGCGGTAGTCTGGCAGGGGGGAAATCATGACGGCAGTGTCGAACCAGTCGCTCACTCAATGACAGATGCATTCGCCCTTTTGGGAACTATGGCAGCGATAGACATATTGGGTCTTCCCTTTTACGCCGTACCCATGTGGTCGCAATACCGACATGATCATAATTTGGACCCTCTCAGCTGGTTTGGAAATATGCCCTGCATTTCAATTAAATGGTCAACAGCAGGAGACGCATACGTCAATGACGGCCAGGGAGGTAAAGTGGTAGTCATGGGAAAATCTGGGAATGCTCCTCTAAGGACACAAGCCGGCGTTTACTGCAATGTCCGGCCGTATGGCCCAATAACGGCTGTACGATGTATGCCGTGTTTACCCTATTCCCAGGACAAAAAAGTTTTTGGCGTCGATCCACAAACTGGTCATATTCATTCGGAAATGAATACCCCTGGAATTCAACTGGCGTATGCCAACCGTTTGTTCCTAAAGATGGTCCACGAAACCGGTCACCTCGGCAGGGTAGCTACAAAACCTACGCAGGCCCAAGAGGACGGGATCAATGCCGGATTGCACAGTTGGCTACTACAAGGCACTAAGTTTGAAGTAGGACGTAAATATGCCGTGGATCCTTACGATGAGTTTAAAGACGAAGTTGAAAAGATTATTGCCCTTCTTCCAACCGATTTTAAAGATGGAATGGAAAATTGGGGTGGTCGGATAGAACAACATATATCAGATACGAATTATGGTTTGCTCGTTTGGGATATGATCGAAAAACGAGATTGCATTGTTCTTGCAACAGATCTTGATGGAGACCGCCTGACGGACTTAATGGCTGATATTTCCGATCCACTTCGGGCCTTTGGAGGAATTGTAGCCAAACACCTTGGAAAAGATATTGATATGAAAACAGTTTGGACAGACATGGGTTATACCACAGGTAATGGCAGAGATATGACCTCGGTGATGCATCGAATGTCCGGTCCAGCAATACACGAACAAACACTCGGCTCGGCAGATGCTATGTTGCTGCGCTTGCTAGATGGCGATGAGTGGGTAGGTGGAACCAAGCAGCCGTACGATCCAAGAATTCATTTTGTCCTGATCCGTGACGCGTACCTTGATGCAAATAAGAAAAACCAGAAACTCAAGAGTTTTCTTGATAATGCTCTAAATACCTTTGATAAAATTTACGCAGGTGATCGTCCGGGGTTCCTTGAAGGGTACGAAGCCCTCAAGGGTGCAATAAACCCTTGGAGATAGAAATTTTAGCTAGTCGAATAAGAAGTTACTCCTCTTCCTGCATCACTTTTAATAACGGAACCGGTCATTACCGCTGATTGATCAGATGCGAGTAATACGTATGCCCCTGCGTGATCGGCTGATTCAGTTTGACGATGGAGAATATTAGTGTTCGGCAGTCCAGAATGTTTGGCTTTTTCATCAAAAAACCCACCATTTTATAAGCATCTGAAAAAGACGTAGGCGTTCCGCTTGGAACCATACCACTAATTCGAATGTCTGGGACCAACATGTATGATAATGATTTCATTAGTCCCAGGGCTGCATGGTTTAAAGCAATGCAAATTCGATTACTAGGGATTTTTCAAGGCGTTTAATCTTTGTTGATTAATATCAAAGGCAGCCACACCTAAAACTCCTTCTTCTAAAAACCGTTTAACGATAGCTTTACCAATGCCTTCGCTCGCACTTTTCATAAGGGCAACTTTATCTTTCAGCCATAACATAGGCTTTCTCCTTTAATTTTTATCTGTGGCTTCATTTTGCCTCTCTCTATATTAAAATAAGACGTAATATTTCCTCTCTTCCTTGACACTCGCTGTGCCTTTGAGCATTTTCAGTCTTTGTTTCTCAGCAAAGTATTTTTGGATTAAGAGGAAATTATGCCCCATGATGTTGCAGGAGATCCGCATTGGCACGAACCCGGAAAAGATCTTTATGCAGGCACTCCATCCTGGCCTCGGTTAGCGACCCCCTACGACGATTTTATGGAGTCACAAGGAGTTCCGATTGTAAGAGAAGTTGGAATTTCAAATATTTTCAATTTACCAATGCGCCGCTGGGAACGTATGGGAGGGCACGGTTGTTTTATTCAATTGTTTGGAACGGAAGGCAAATGGGGAAGTTATCTTATTCAGGTCCCCGGAAGTGAATCGTTAAATGAGGAACGACACCTTTATGAAGAGATATATCTTGTCCTAGAAGGTAGGGGCACAACAGAAATATGGATAGATAATCATAACAGACCAGAAATATTTGAATGGTGTAAGGGAACCCTATTTACAATACCTATGAATGTTAACCATCGAATTGTGAATTCATCCTCTAATCCTGCGCTTCTATTGGCCGGTACAACTGCTCCGAACATGTTGAATTTAATTAGGGATGAAAGCATCATATTTGGCTCATCCATACATCTTACAAAGCGATATGATCCGTCAGGAAATAATTTTAAACCTGTTCGAGGGCTGCGGCCGGATCCAGCACGTGGTCTGGCTCTTTGTCGAACAAATGTGGTAGCCGATGTTTTTACAACTGAACTATATTTGGACAACCGACGCACCCCCGGATATCGTCGTATGGAACCACAGATGGCCGAAAACGTCTTTTACCAGTACATAAGTGAACACCCAGCTGGTCGTTATTCGAGAGCATACTCACCCGGAACAGCAGCAGCTTTCATATGTATTGGAGGCAAGGGTTACTCATACACCTGGCCGCAGGAAATAGGTCCGACCCCTTGGGAAAATGAACAAGGAGACAACGTGCTAAGACAGGAATACAATGAAATAAGCATGATTTCAGCTGCCCCCATGGAGGGAGATTGGTTTCATCAGCATTTTTCTACAGGCGAGACACCGCTAAGACTGTTAGGGTGGTATGGACCAAATAACCACCTAGCACAACAGGCTGGTATACCAGGAGAAAATGTCGTCGACCCTGGCATGGTAGACGTCACTTACCCGGGAGGCGCCTCCATACCGTATCATCTCGAAGATCCCCATGTGAGAGAGGCATACAATGGCGCAATTAAAGCAGAAGGAACCAATAACCGCATGGAAAATAAGTTTTATGATAAGAATACCACCTACTCGTTCGTCGGCGGCTAATACGTTAAATAAATAGGGTTGAATGACGTGACAGGAGAAGATGAGGGCGGCCGAATAGTTTTTGCCGAAACAGAACGAAACCTTCAAAGCGTTGAAAAAACTTCACTGCTGAGTGTCGGCGTTGATATCGGATCATCGACCACACACCTTGTATTTTCGCGCCTAAAAATGGAACTGAAGGATGGTCGATATATAACCACAGAACGGCAAGTTATTTACGACTCCGATATCTTCCTGACACCCTATTCCGATGACTTTACTATCGATGCAAAAAAACTTGGAAAATATATAAGCGGGCAGTACAGATCTGCCCAACTGCGTCCTGAAGACATCGATACGGGGGCGTTAATTTTAACCGGCTTAGCGGTTCGTCGCCATAATTCCCGAGCGATAGGTGAGCTCTTTGCGGTTGAAACTGGCAAGTTTGTCTCTGTTTCCGCCGGCGACAAAATGGAGGCTGCCATGGCCGCATACGGTTCGGGAGCTATTGTAAACTCCAGAGAAGTAGGGGTAGTAGTGATGAACATAGATATCGGAGGCGGAACCACCAAATTTTCAATTTGTGACCGTGGCCAGATTTCCGGCCTTACCGCCATAGATATAGGAGCGCGTATTATTTCATTCGATTCCGATAATATAGTTACCCGAATAGAGGAATCCGGAAAACACTTCGCTGACAAGGCAAAAATTGACTTGTCAATAGGAAAGAAGATTTCTAACCAAGCGTGCCATAAGATTTCTGAAAATATGACAGACAGTTTGATGGAAATAATTAAATGTCAAAAACCGACAAAAGACACCGAGAAATTACTTCGCCTTCCCTCAATTAAATATGATAAGAACATTGATGCGATAACTTTTTCAGGAGGTGTCTCAGAGTTCATTTACGGATATGAGACAAAAATTTTTGGCGACCTAGGTCCTTACCTAGCATGTTCTATACGTGAACGTATAGAAATCGATGATTACAAGATAATGCCACCCGTCGAAAATATTAGGGCAACAGTCGTCGGAGCATCTCAATATACAATTCAATTATCTGGCACAACAATAATGGTATCAGATGACAATCTACTACCCTTGAGAAATATCCCGGTAATTAAGCCAGAATTTTCTTTAGATTCTGAAGTAATAAGCTCCTCAAAAATTTCAAAACAGGTTGGAGATGCATTTAAGCGTCTAGACCTATCAAATACTGATCAACCGTTAGCCATTTGCTTCGACTGGTTCGGTTCGGCAAGCTACCATCGGATTAATAACTTTCTGTTAGGTATAAAAGAGGGACTATCCGGTCAAATACTTTGGGAAAAACCAATTATTCTTGTTTGTGAAAAAGATATCGGACGAGTATTTGGTTTTCATGCCACCGAGGAAATGAAACTCGAAAATAAAATTTTGTCTATTGACGGAATTATTCTTGAGGAATTTGATTACATAGACATTGGCAATGTGATACCCGCTACTGGAGCCGTCCCGATAGTAATCAAATCACTTTTATTTCCAACAAACTCAATCAGGATATAAAGTAAAAAAAAAATGAAAACCCTAGGCTCGATGAGTTGCGGAAAAGGTTTATTATTACTTTTTATATCCTTGTTAGGCTTAGTTGGAACGCTATTAATAGACCCCATTCCCCAAGATCCTAATTTTCACCTATTTGCAGACACTAGAACCTGCCTTGGCATTTTAAATTTTGGGAATACTGCGTCAAACATAGTATTCGCCATCATTGGATCCTGGGGCATTTGGATCACATTGGGTCCAAAAGGAAATGAACTTTTCATATCTGGAATGCATAAATTGCCCTACGTTGTGTTTTACATTGGTATTTTTCTAGTAAGTATTGGCTCCGGCTACTATCACTGGTCTCCTGATAATGAACGTCTATTTTGGGATCGGTTACCAATGACAATCGCATTCATGGGTTTCTTTGTTGCCTGCCTCACCGACCGCCTCGGACAACCTGCCTTGGTTAAATGGTTGTTACCACTAAGCATTTTACTGGGTGCAGGTAGTGTAATTTATTGGGCTGTCACGGAATCGCAGGGAAGTGGAGATCTACGACTTTACGGTTTTATCCAATTTTTTCCCATTTTAATCTTACCCTTGGTGTGTAAATTCTATCCTCGTTGGAATTACACCAACGGCAAGTATTTATTCTGGATTGTAGTGTGTTATACTTTTGCGCTATTGCTGGAAAAACTCGATTATTGGATATACGATTTATTTTTCGCTACAATAAGTGGGCATACACTCAAACATTTATTTGCATCTGTCTCCGCCTTTATTGTGGCCATCATGCTGCAATCAAAGAGGATTAATGAAGATTGAGTTTTTTATATCTATAACATTTGACTAAATTACGGTTTAAAAAGATGAATAATTCCCAATACCTGAAAAACCAATGGTACGTAGTTGGGTTATCAGAAGAGGTTACTGACCGGCCTTTTGCCTCTTCAATAATGGGCGAGCCCATTGTCATTTTTAGAAATTCATCCAGCGGAGAAGTTGCAGCCCTAGAAGATCGTTGTGTTCATAGACAAGCTCCCCTATCCCTCGGAGTAATTAATGGTGAAAACCTCCAATGCGGATACCATGGGATTGAGTACAACCGTGATGGAAATTGCGTCCACATACCGAGTCAAAAGAAAATACCGCCGGGTGCTAAAATAAAATCTTACCCGTGTCGAGACCACCAGGGTTTTATCTTTGTTTGGATGGGAGATCCCGCAATATCGGCTACAGTGGAGCCTTATAATTTTCCTTATGCCAACAGATCTAACTGGCGCGTACGCTATGCACGGCTTCACGGTCGGTTTGACCATCGTCTCTTAATTGATAACCTCATGGACGTCACCCACCTTCCATTTGCTCATAAATCAACCATAGGAGCATCCGGCGTCGCGGATCGAGCAACTGTCAAAACTGAACGGATGAAAAATTCCGTGCGAGTAACACGGTCCATGGAAAATATTGAACCTGCACCGCCCACGTTTCAGTAACTGGCTACACAGGAAAAGTTGACAGATGGCAAGTGATTGAATTTACCCCCCCTGGATTTATCTGGCTGCAAGTTGGGTCAGCTAAAACTGGAACCGGCGCTAGAAAGGCCAAACCAGAGAATATTCTTTTGGATCGCCACACTTTACATCTTGCTATGCCCGAAACAGATAAGACCACTCTATATTTTTGGATGATGGCCAACAAAGCTGAAAGTCTTACAACTGAGCAAGAAAGTAAAATTTATGAAGCATCACTGCATGCTTTCAATGAGGATATAACTATTATTGAAGGTCAGCAGGATAGACTAAGAGCGGAAACCAACGAAATCGATTTACGGGCAGACACGGGAGTACTTGAAGCTAGGCGTCTCTTGAAGCGTTTGGCAGCAGAAGAAATAACCCTCTAATTTCGAGCATAAAAAAAGGCGGCCCCAAGGCCGCCTCTTTCTAACCTTATTTAGGTAAATCACTTACCGTAAATTATTTTACGAGCTCGTTTTATAACAGCAGGAGATGCTGACTTAAGAGTGTTAGCCACCATCTGCTGAATGTCATTACCGCTAGTAGGAATAAGCCTTAGCTTCCGTTTTTTAAGTTCAGCAAGAAACTTCTTTGACTTATTCATCCTATCATAAGCAGCGCGTAGCGGTGCAACCAAACGCTTTGGAGCACCGGGTGGCAACACCAACCCACGTCCCAATGGTCCAGCAGATGCCAAGAACAAGGCCAATGGTTTTTCATCAGGCTTAATCAGATCAGTCAGCATCGGTACACCCTTCATAGCACTAGCTGGGTCTGGTTCGTAACCATTTTGCAGTATGCATTTGGCAAAGGGATTTTTACCAACAAACCAATGTGGAACTTTTGAGCCCCAAGCCAACCAGTTTGGCGCTGTCATTTGTGTCTCACCTTGCTCTACAGCAAACATCGCACGAGATGAGCCCTTATAGCCTGCCACAATCTGTACCTTCCAGTCGAGCAACTTCGCGGCAAGACTTATGAATAAGAAAGTACTAGAAGCCGGACCTGTAACAGAAGCTATTGTCTTAATACGTTTCATGTCAGAGACATTTTTGACGCCACTGTCGCTTCTAATACAAATAACAGAGTTGGTCTGGTTTGATGACCCCAACCATCTAAAGTCGTTAGNGTTATACTTCATCTTTTTAGGACGAAGAAGCTGGTTAACGATTGAATTATCAAGGGGAACAAGCAAGTTGTAGCCTTGTTTTGGAGCAATATTTGCGAACCAGTTCATTGCCCGTGATCCACCGGCGCCAGGCATATATTGCATAATAATTGTCGGTTTGCCTGGCAGTTCCCTGCCAAGGTGGTTGGAAAAACTTGAACCATACTTATCGTAGGTTCCCCCTGGACCGTAAGGAATAGTTATCGTTATTGTTTTTCCCTTGTAATGATCCCCCAATTCATTGGCCATCGCAGTTGTCAAAACCATAGACGCGGCCAATACAACCGGCAGACCAAATTTAATTTTATTTAACATGTAACCTCCACACTTCTAGACACCAAAAAAAAGGGCGTATGTGCTTAATAGCGCATACGCCCCCAAAAGAAAATTATTAATTTTAGATTATTATTTTCCGAATACTAACTTCCTAACCTTAGCTACGACTTCCGGTGAAGTACTTTTCATTGCCGTTGCAACGACTTTTTGAACTTGTTCACCCGTACTTGCCATCAGGCGCAGCTTTCGTTTCTTTAACTCCTTGAGAAATCTTTTGTCGGCATTCATTTTATCGTAAGCAGCACGAAGAGGCTTGACCAGATAATTTGGCGCTCCAGGCGGCAGTACAAGACCTCGTCCCAAGACACCCGCCGAAGCCAAAAATGCTGCCAGCGGCTTCTCTTCTGGTTTGACTAACTCTGTCAACATAGGAACGTTTGGCAGGTTTGGATCTTTGAAATAGCCATTCTGTAAAATCGGTTTTGCATAGGGTTTCTTGCCTACAAACCAATGTGGAACTTTGGAACTCCAAGCCAACCAATTAGGTGCAGTTAAATCAACTTCTCCCTGTTCAATAGCAAAAATCGAACGAGAAGAGCCCTTATAACCTGTCACCATTTTTAGTTTTAAGTTCAAAAGTTTTGCTGCCAGCATACAAAAAATGTAGGTACTTGAATTTTTTCCGCTCGTAGACCCAATGGCCGGGATTTTTCTCATGTCGAGGATATTATTGATACCTTTGTCTGACCTAATCACAATTACGGCATTAGTTTGGTTTGAAGACCCTAGCCAGGTGAATTTCGTTGGCTCATATCGCATTTTTTTTGGCCTAAGGACCTTATTAACCACGGTATTGTCCAGAGGAACCATCAGGTTCCGGCCTGCCTTTGGAGCGACATTGTAGAACCAATTCATTGCTTTAGCCCCTCCTGCTCCGGGCATATACTGCATAATCATATTTGGTTTTCCGGGGATATGGCGTCCAAGATGATTTGAAAAACTTGAGCCATATTTATCATATGTACCTCCGGGCCCGTAAGGGATAGTGACTGTAATTCTCTCTCCCTTATAAATCTCTGTAAGTTTATCTGCCTTTACTGGAACTGCTGTCAGCGCCAACGCGGCAATCATCGGTAAAGTGTATTTTGTCATTATAACTCCTAACCACTATGGGTGGTTTTCCACCCATAACCGGTACTGGTTTAAAATTTATCCGTCAATATCAATATTTAAGACACTTAATGGTGGATGAGCAAGACCATAAACCAGGCAATTAATAAATATTTTAATTTATCCGTGCACAAATCTCCTAAATGAAGAGTTTCGCTTTATAAAAGCATTTTGTTTTCTGTGGAAATTTTTGGGGATATTCGATGTATTATTACCTAAAGCCAGTTCATAAAAAAAATAATTACCACTTTTTTGGCTTTAATCTGATACTTTTTATCCACACCCAAGTTTTTCCGGCTCATAATAAAACATTTTCATAAAACCGGAGAAATTGTGGTATAAAAATCAGATATTTAGTTCCTTAATCTGTATTAATTTGTAGGAACAAGACCTTAAATTAGGGCTTGTATAAGAATTAAATGCAGCAATGGAAAAGGAATGGGAAACCTATAGCAGTACATTTAATATACCCCTTGCCGCCGCAAACGCATTTTCATC
Source organism: Rhodospirillaceae bacterium (assembly GCA_002719885.1). GTDB lineage: Bacteria > Pseudomonadota > Alphaproteobacteria > MPNO01 > UBA2964 > UBA2964. The sequence continues at coordinate 168,822 of PBFH01000005.1, forward strand.
TTGGTCTGAAAATCCCATAACCTGCAGACCAAGTGGTAAACCGTTTGACTTCAGTATGGGTAGAGAGAAGGAAGGTGTACCCAAAACAGAGGAGGGAACAGCATAAACGGCATCGCCAGTCCACTTCAAACCTACAGGAGCGGGGCCCGGTGCTGACAACGTTACACAAACGTCAAATTCATTTTTTAGTGAAGCATAAAACAATCTAAGATCCCATCTCTGTTTTAAGAGTGCCTGATAGTCCCCATGCGTCATCGCCTCTGCTTGTTTAAGTCTGTCTCGAGCTTCTGCGCTTAACTTTTCTCGATCCATATCTCGAGCATAAGTATTTAACGGCCATCGGAAGTCCCAATTGTTTAGGCCTCCGGATAACTCTACTAAACCCATTAGGTGACGCTCTAATTCATTAATAGTGTCGCTGGATTGGCTATCAATTACCTTAACACCAGCAGCCTCTAGCTTTACTCTGGTGTTTTCTAAGGCCAACTTTGCGTCTTCTTCTGTCCGGCCCCAACCTTCGGTCTTTAGAAGAGCAACTCGAATAGGTAATTGTGCGTCCGGAGCTTCCATAGGTCCAGTGACCCCAAGAAAGCCAGGATCTCCACCTACACGAGCCGTAATTGCCCGCGCAATTTCCCATGTTTCTTCAAGGGTCGCGGCCATAGTGCTGCTGCTGCTTTGGCTTATTGTATCAAAACTTCCGCCTCGATTTATTCCACCAAAGCTGGGTTTAAATGCAAATACTCCACAAAAGCTCGCAGGTCGTAGCGTCGACCCCAAGCCTTGCGTACCAAGTCCTCCGGGTAACATGCCCGCGGCAACAGAGGCTGCAGTTCCACTACTTGATCCACCAGGCGTCCTGCTCAAATCCCATGGGTTGCGTGTCCCTCGTGCGGGCTGCGCCGCAAATTCGGTGGTCACCGCTTTTGCATAGATAATTGCCCCTGCTTCTTTTAGGGCAGATACAGCTGCACAATCTCTGCCTCCCGACCAACCAACAAAAAGATTGGAACCCTGCTCGGTTGGCATCGATGCTGTCTCCATTATATCTTTTACACAGAGGGGCATGCCATCAACTAACGAGAGGATATTCCCGGTTCGCCAACGTTTATTAGATGCCTCGGCTGCTTTACGTGCCCCTTCTTCATCTGTTGCAACAAACGCGCCTATATCCTTCTCCAATTCGTAGATACTTTCCAAACACTCTTCTAGGAAATCACTGGGTTTATACGTACCTGCGTCGAGTTCTTTATGTCTTTCTCTATAAGATTTTTTTGTTGGCACCATCTCGATCCCCTGTACGACTCTTTTTTATAAAGTTCAAATATTTTAGTCTTCTAAACACCACCAGATTATTATATCGAAAAATTTCTGGTTAAATGATCAATTTGATTGTTTTAACATCATTCAATGATAACCCCTTTCAAAACAAAATATCAAACTGGCCACATTTCCTCAGTATTGACCTTGGTAAAATTTGCCTTACGCTTCAGAAGCAATTGATTAAAAGGGGTAATAAATGCAGAAGACAGCGCGTATGGAAAACCGCACTAAACGATGGCGAGAACAACGCTGGCTTTTGGACTCGGTTATTAAGACTGTCGGCCCCGAATGGGACCAGGGGCGCCTCGGTGGTAAAGGAAGCCGCGGAGGAACTTCCGGTGTAGCATCATTTCGGAGGGCGGGCGCCAAAATGAAAAAATTTGATGATATTGGCCCCGAATTTGCCCGGGAGGGAAGTCGGCGCGAAAACATCGCTCGCTCCTTTGAAGAGGAGGGTCGATTTGTATCAGCCTATGAAAACTACTTCATTGCTTCACTACTCTATGCCTCTGCCCAGTGGCCGTACTTTGATATCAACGAAGAAGATCTGAAATGGGAAAGTAAAATGATTTCATGCTATGATAAATTCATAGCTTACTCCCCTCACCCGGTTGAACGCATAGATATCCCTTACAAGGACACCGCCCTTTCAGCCTTTTTACATTTGCCCTCAAACCCGGTGAAGGATAGCCCCTTCCCGTGCATTCTTCACATTGGCGGTATGGATGGCAGTAAAGAAAATATGGTCGCGTTACACGGCGATTCTGCCCTAAAAAGAGGTATGGCCGTACTTGCCCTCGACGGCCCAGGCCAAGGGGAAACCCGGAACCGGGGTGTCACTATTTCATCTGACAATTTTTCCGAGGCCGCAGAAACAGCCATAAACTGGCTCACTGCACGAAAAGAGATTGATGGTAAACGAATCGTTATTCGTGGTTCGAGTTTTGGAACATACTATGGAACCGTCGCAGCTGCAGGTCTAAAAAATAAGATAAAAGGATACTGTGGTACGGGGGTATGCCAAGAACCAGGATGCGAAACGATTTTCAACACAGCCTCGCCAACTTTCAAAGTTCGTTTCATGTTTATGGCGGGATACGAGGATGAAAATGCCTTCGATGAATTCCGCAAAGAGTTTGATTTACGAAAAATAGCAAAGGAAATCACCAGCCCCTATATGATTGTTGCTGGCGAGGCCGACCAACTATCTCCTATCCATCATACTTACGAATTATTTGAATTAATTGAGGCGCCGAAAAGACTGGTGGTTTATCAGGATGCTGACCACGGCATAGCTAATGCAACATCAGGTGCACTAGGCGAAGATCGTGAAAGCTTAGTTTATGATTGGCTTCGCGACAGAATAGATGACAAACCCGTTCTATCAGAAAGAATACTCGTTGATAGCACAGGTGTGATGCATCCAACACCCTACTGAAAGAGATAAGTTATGCCAGAAAACTGGGCAACGGCATGGACGGCATCCGCACAAGGACCATATCCCTACGGCCGAGAAACTGCGCAGCCTGACCTTTCGAATGTTTTCCCAAATCCAGATCGGGGTGCCTACAGTCAGTCTTTTCGTATGATTGTTCGACCGGATATCTGGGGCGCACAGGCCCGCATACGTCTATCTAACGCACACGGAACGATGCCCATAAATTTTGAAAGTGTTTTCGTGGGTCATCATTTGATGAGTAGCGCAATATTTCCGCACTCTAATCGACAAGTGAGTTTTAAAGGTTCGAAAAAAATAACCATACCAGCCGGCCATTGGCATACCAGCGACCCGGTTGAATTGGACTTTATAAAAAATACCGAAGATCCGCTGTTGGCAGGACAAAAACTGGCGGTCAGCTTCCATATTAATGGTCAGAGTGGACCTATGACCTACCACGCAAAAGCCCTGCAGACTTCTTATTTGTCTCATCATAATTCAGGAGACTTTTGTGCCTCCGAAGAAGAAATAGCCTTCCCCTACTCCACAACCTCATGGTTTTTCCTTGATGCCCTGGACATGAAAATGGATAAACCTGCAAAAGTCATTTTAGTTTTTGGTGACTCAATTTCCGACGGGTCAGGCTCTACGATTAATGGATATGACCGCTGGCCAGATGTCGTTGCAAGAAGACTTAACGCAAAATATGGAAACAGGGTCTCTCTAATAAACCAGGGCATTGGTGGCAATCAAATTCTTGGGCCCCAAGGAAATACATTTCCAGAGGATCGTCTGGGAGGAATTTCTGCCTTAGACCGTTTGGATCGCGACGTCATAAGCATGTCAGCTGTATCCACTGTAATTTGGCTCGAGGGAATAAACGATTTGGGCTTCAGTAATGCATCATCTGATGACATATTTGATGGGATCAACCAAGGGGTAAAAATTATGCGTCAGAAAATCCCGGGTGTGAGGGTCATTGGTGCAACTCTAACTTCAGCGCTCAATGCAACAACAAGTGGCCATGGACGAAGAACCGTTGACAAGCATCGTAGGGCTTTCAATGAGCGGGTCCGTTCTACAGACATTTTCGATGGTATTATTGATTTTGACGGAGTGACAATTGACATTAATGATGGTCGACTAAGACCTGAAATGGTGCCCAACTCTTCCATAGGCGGCCCGGGTGACCTTTTACACCCCAACCGTATTGGATATCAGGCGATGGGTATGGCTGTTAATATAGACGAACTTTTGGGAAAACAGAACTAATGAAACATTTCGATGGAGATATAGGTCTTCAATTTACTCTACATATTGCCAATGATTATACATTACCGCAAGTCATTGGGCTAGCCGAAACAGCGCATCAACAAGGTTTTGACCAAGTCTGGGTCAACGACAACTTGTGTCACCGTAATATATTTGTTGTATTGGCGGCGATTGCAGCTAAGGTCCCTATAAAGCTGGGAACTGCAATTCTTGTACCCTACTTTCGTAACCCAGTTGACCTAGCAGATAGCATCGCAACGATAACCGAATTGACTGACGGGAGAGAGTTTAGCATCGGCATTGCTAGAGGAGCACACGCTATTGCTGGAAACCAAGTAGAAGCAGTCAAACCTCTAGCTGCTGTCAAGGAAACAGTTTCCTCGATCAAAGCTCTCCTATCCGGAAGTACAATTAACTATAAAGACTACCCTAATATCGGTTCTTATTTTCATCTGAACCCCGATTGGGAATTCAAATTGGAGTTTGAACCACGGTCACCAGTAAGGTTTTATTCTGGCGGCAATGGTCCACGGATTTTGAATATTGCCGCGCGGATCATGGATGGCATATTGATAGGGGGATATTATATTCCACTTGTCCGGACCGGGCGCCTTGCAGCTATGCTTGAACAGCCGCGTAAGCTATCATCAGAGTTTCAACCCAATAACGCACAATATGATACCTGCGAATTAAACGTATCAATATCACGTGATCGGGATGCCGCATTTCAATTTGCCAAACCATATGTAAGCCATATGTTGATATCTTTGAAACAAATGGGCTTCACCGATGACGATTTCCAAATAAATTTCGTTGAACCCAACCTAGTAAAATCTGTTGATGAGGCGTTCAGTAAGGGAGCAACAGTGTCACAAGTTGCGGAGATAATTCCTGATGAAGCTGTGAAAAGCTGTTTCGTAGTAGGAGAACCAGATGAATGCAAAGAACAGATACTGGGATTAATGGAGGATGCACAACGGTTAAATTTTGGGCAGGTGTGTTTGGCAAAGCTTGGACCAAACTATGGGGAGGCAATCAAACTTTTACGTGAGAATGTTTTAACGGGTTAAACCACCGTAAAATAAATCTTTATTCGTTATTTTTTACTGCCATCGCCTCGAATATAATCTTGCCAAACATATTTATCCTCAAAACCTAATTCAGACCGAGCCCTGCTACTATCTAGACCACTCCACAATCCGGTCATCCCATCTTTTATTTTTATCCCAGGAATATATTGATTAACTAGTTCCGAGGTTGGCACTGGGAAACGACTTTTTTCTGCCGCAATATTAAAAATGTAATGACCTTGACCCTGCAATTCCACAGATAACTTGCAGGCCTCTGCAGCATCCCGAACATCTACATAACTCCAGAATGTTCCAAGGCGCAAACCCGGATCAAGCCAACGTTCTGGCAAAGTCTCAAAGTTTAAATCAAAATTTATACCCGCGAGACGCAGGCTTACGACTGATAAAGGAGATATACCTGCATAGGAGTCAGCAATCTGTTCACCGAAAACTTTCGAAAAAGCATAAGGATCTTTCGGTTTAAGTGGGTGTACCTCATCTAGCGGCAGGTAATTCGGTTTAAACATTTCAGGAGCATAAGCAAAACCATAAGCAGCTATACTTGATGCGTGAACAATTTTACCCACACCCATATCAGTCGCGGCTTTGAATACGTTATAGGTCGCGGTCATATTATTACGAAAAACTTGAGTATCGCTGGCAACAAATGGGGCCTGGTGAGCAGCTAGGTGAATTACCGCACCCACACCCTTAAGAGCTTCATAGAGATCCCCAACTTGTCCAAGGTCAGTTATCCAGGTTTCACATAACTTTTTTTCTGTTGGAACAGAGTCAAGATTCAGCACATCATACCCATCCTCCAGTAGGACACGAATAGTCCACTGTCCGAGATTTCCACTGCCACCAGTTACGACGATTTTTTTATTCTTCATCAAATATCTTTTTTCTTTTTACGCCTAATTTCGGATACCAACAAAGGAATCCAGCTTGACTAAACCATTGCTATCTTCTTTTAGGTTCAAACCTTTAGGGTCACCGCCTTCTGCCACGGCCTTTATCGATTCTAGAACCATTTTTCTTAACATTATCACGCCACGATCAGAGGTACCGAGATGCTCCCGACGTTCGCCGAGAAGTTTCTGTGTACCTTGGGTAACTATGTCCTCGCGCCTTACGTTTCCGCGGAATGGCATCAAAGGGCGTGTGTCATAGAATTTTAAAACTTCCTTTGGTTCTTCACGTTTTCTCATTTCAGTTAGGTGAGTAAAAAAATTCGGATCTGGTCCTGTATAGTAATCGACTGTAAACATCATAAAATGATGATCATCATTGGGTGTAATAAACATAAAATGTTCAATATCAGATCCATTATTCATTAATTTCTTTGGATCGGCCTTACCGTGGACAAACTCGGTGTCACCCACCTGTAAAATACTTGGAAAACCAAGACTCATTTCATCCACAATTACACTGTCACCTGTATTTTTTGACATAACAATTTTCATTCCATAGGGCATATCAACAGGTTCGAAGTTAGGTGGGTCATCGGTGGAAAAAAATCGATTACCCCAGGATTGTTCCCCATAGGCACTGCTACCATGCAAAATCCAAACATGAACAGGGTCTGCACTGTTTTCATAAAAATTAAACCAATTGTAGTTAAAATGTCGGGTGGGTTCGATTTGACGTATACCGCCGTGATCCACAAGTGGAGAATAATTTGGAAGTGGGGGCGGCGTCGCTGGATTAGGCCCCATGTATGCAAAAAATAGACCGCCAAGTTCTCTTACCGGGTATGAAGTATGCCTTACCTTAGCGCAGAACTCCTTCCCCCTTTTCTCGGACGGCTGTTCTAGGCAATTTCCATTCACATCAAAAAGCCATCCATGGTAGGGACACCGGAGGCCTCGTTCTTCAACATCTCCATATTCAAGTGATGCTCCGCGATGCGCACAATACTGTCCGACAAGCCCAACATTACCCTGACTATCTCTGAACAGAACGAGTTCTTCATCGAGGACTTTCAACGCCTTTGGGATATCGAAAAGTTCACTCTCCAACCCTACCGGCAACCAATACCGTCGCAACCACGCCCCACCCGCCGTACCGGGACCAACATGCGGAATATCGTCTTTTGCAATTGTCATTCTTCCCACCGATTAATTGAGTATCCCTACATCACGATAAATCGATTTCATATCTTCTATTGCTTTCGTGGGTAAAGGATCTGTTTTCCACCTTGGAAAACGTCTCACAGGCAAGCCGCGTAAACGAAACGTCTCCGCAATGGTTCCCCGTCCATATTGTTTTTGGGTCGAAATGAACATTTGGGTAATCTTTGTAACCTTAGCCTGCAAAACGGTACTCTGGTGATAATCTCCGGAGGCCAGTGTTTCATAAAGTGCCACAGTCAATTCCGGAACCGAACTTGTTGGAGGATTAATCATTCCGGCCACACCGAAAGGGATTAATCCAAATATGTCCGCATTACCAGTAAACACAGAAACATCAGAAGGAAATAATTTAACGTACTCATCCATGGCACCGTCACCATAGGAAACTTTAATCCCTCGAATTGTTGGTACCTCCTTTTTAAGGGTCACCCCTAACTCGGGAGTAATTGAAATGCCGCAATATTTAGGATTCTCATATATAAATATTGGCAAAGGACAGACATCTGCAACCTTTTTATAATGTTCGAGTATGGCGGATTTTGGAGCATCACAATAATAATAGGGTGGAATTATTCCTATGGCCGAAGAACCTATTTCGTATGCATGTTTGGCCAATTCTTGCGTCGTTGGCGTGTCAGCGCAACCAACATGAGTAATTACAGGCGTACGACCGCTCACCTGGTCAATGATTATTTCAGCAACACAACGCCTCTCAGACTCTGATAAAGCGGGCCCCTGACCGGAGGACCCTAAAGCAAATAAACCGTGGACCTTGGCCTTAAGATAAAATTCAATTAGGTGGCGTAAGGTCTCTTCATCGATTGAACCGTCATCCAAAAATGGTGTAATTACTGGTATTAGTACTCCTTTTTCCATCGTATTTACCCTGTAGCCTCAGCCTTTGTATTCTTATATTCTAAAATAAATCCACGATACCCCTCAGCTACCACTTTCTCACAGATCTTACGATAGGCACCAACGCCGCCGATGTAAGGCATAAATAACTGTGGCTTACCGGGAATATTGGCACCCATATACCAACTATTTGCCTTAGGGAAAAGTGTTTGACTAGCCACCTCCTGCACGTGTTCAACCCATTCATCTTCAGCTCTAAGGTCTGGTTCAATAGTTTCGATATCGTTATCCCGAAAATACACTAGCATCTCAACGACCAACTCCACATGCTGTTCGATGGATGTCATCATATTACTTTTTACGGAGGGACTGCCGGGCCCGGTAATTGTATACATGTTTGGAAATCCTTCGGTCATAAGACCCAGATATGTTCGCGGTCCTGCCGCCCATTTCTCACTTAAATTTAATCCACCGCGACCCTTAAGGTCGACGCGGAGCAATGTTCCTGTCATTGCATCAAATCCGGTAGCAAATACGATACTATCGAAATCAAAACTTCGGCCCAATACCTCCAAGCCACTTCGAGTAATCCGGTCAATAGGTTCTTTAATAATGTCAACAAGTTCGACATTCTCACGGTTAAACGTTTCGTAATAATTCGTATCGAGGCAAAGTCGTTTAGTTCCGATTGGGTACGTTTTTGGAGAGAGTAGATCAGCAACTTTGGGATCTTGCACGATTCCGGCAATACGCCTCCTTACCCATTTCGCAGCCGTTTCATTTGCGGCATCATTTGTTAGAAGATCATTGTATGATTTAAGGAGTGTCATGCCACCGGCGGCCCAACGCTCTCGGTAAGCTTGCTCGCGCTCCTCATTAGTTGCATCAAGAGCTGACAAATCTATCGGTGCAACACTTCGGAGACTTCCACTAGGCGAATATCGCATTTGAGCCCGACGCTCAGCATAGCTGTCCTTCCAACTTCTCTCATATTCCTCCGTCATCGGTTCATTACGAGCAGGAACTGTCCAATGCGGTGTCCGTTGAAAAACGGTAAGATGTTTTGCTTCTGCGGCAATGACCGGTATCGATTGAATTCCAGAAGAGCCTGTGCCAATTATTCCAACGTTTTGTCCAGAAAAATCAACTTTTTGATGTGGCCAGTACCCGGTGTGATAAGTACACCCATTAAAATCATTAATTCCCGGAATTTTAGGTAAATTTGCTGTGGATATACAGCCAGTCGCCATGATCAAATGTCGCGCGTTGACAACCTCTCCGTTGTCTACAACAACCTTCCATACCTTACTATCCTCTTCAAATTTTGCTCGAGTGACCGAACTATTGAATGTTATATCCCGAGAAAGTTGATGTTTTTCATCTACATGGTTTATATAAGCGAGAATGTCCGGCTGTGCCGAATATTTTTCGGGCCAAGACCACTCCAGCTGCAATTCCTCATCAAAAGAATATGAATATTGCATACTTTCAACATCACAGCGGGCGCCCGGGTATCTGTTCCAGTACCAAGTACCGCCAACATTACCCCCCTTTTCGAAGACCCTTGTCGTAAACCCTTGGCGTCTCATTAAATAGAGTAGATAGAGTCCAGAAAATCCGGCACCCACAACGACAGCATCTACTGTTTTTAATTTTGCCATTCCATTTTCTCCTACTCGCGTGAAACACCGAAACATGGCATCGTTAAATTTGCAAGAACGCAAAAGCCTGAATTATATATGCCCGTTTTTTAACCAGACTATAATCAAGGACCCTGACGAACTTTGTCTAAACCAATTGAAAAATTCAGATTCTACCGCTTAACAAATCCAAGGTAAAATGTTTATCACTCTGGAAATTTCGCTGTATAACAGGAAAACGGCCTTAAAAAAGACGGGGTTTTGTGCAAATAAAAAGCCTTAGCTTGTTAATTAGAGCCTGCGGTGGAATTATAAAAAAACCAAAATAAAAAATAGAAACCCAAAGAAAAAACCTCGGAGTTTAAAATGAGAAACGGGCTCGCTGGCATTGGATTTGTGGATTGTGGGGTTCGGCGATCTGCTTCAGAAAATGGCTCAGTTTGTAATCACTCAAACAAGGACGGCACCCAAAGACGTGAGGTCTCCATAGATGGAAATCGGATTACAACTGTTGATATCCATGCCCATTGCGCCGTACCCGATGCACTCGCTGTACTAGGATACCCAACAGAAAATACAAAACTGCTGATGACAGATACGTCGGAAAGAATATCGACAATGGACGCGCAGGGCATTGACATATCCGCTCTTAGTATCAACCCATATTGGTATCACGTTGATGTAGACGCGGCAGAGGAAATCATTCGAATACAAAATGAAAGTTTAGCGGAAATATGTGCCGCCCACTCGGACCGTTTCGTTGCGTTTGCAAGTATCGCTTTACAGCACCCAAAGCTAGCAGTGGAACAAATAGAATATGGCATAAAGGTCTTGGGACTACGTGGCGTAAATATTGGGTGTAGTGTTGAGGGAGATGAACTTTCAGATCAAAAATTTGACCCCGTTTGGGCCAAATGCGATGAAATGGGCCTTTTGGTTTTTATGCATCCAAAAGGAGTGGGCTCGGAACTCGCTGAATCAAGACTTTCTGGTTCTGGTGTACTGACCAATACAATAGGCAATCCTTTAGACACAACTATTGCTCTTTCCCATCTTATCTTTGAAGGTACACTGGATCGCCATCCAGGGCTAAAAATTTGTGCAGTTCACGGAGGAGGCTACTTTGCCTCCTACGCACATCGGTCAGATGCGGTGATTAAGACCTTCCCGGATCGTGTTGGCCCATTACCCAAGAAAAAACCAACCCAGTATCTTAGGGATGGCCAGCTTTATTTTGACACAATCGTGTTCGACCCCGAGTCCCTGCGACACCTCATCACCCAAACGAGGCCGGATAAAATTATGATGGGAACCGATTACCCCTACGGATGGACAAGTACAGAGGTAGATTTGGTAATGAATACCCCGGGCCTAAGCGCCGAAGATCGCAAGGCAATTCTCGGCGGTACTGCAGCAAAACTGTTAGGCCTTTAGGGTATACTTATCAAATGAATGAATTTTTAATTTATCTCTCCGAAATTTGGAACATCAATATGACGTTAGCTGCATTTGTTGCAATTTAGGGCAGCATTTATATTGCTACGCACCTGTCAGCTGGTTTAGGCCGATTGTCTACGCTATCTTAATATTAAGCGCTGTTTCTCTATTATTTACCTAGTTCGATTTCATTAGACGGTTTTCAAGCCATAAAATTCTTTAGTCTCTTTCGCTACTTATCTTCTTGGCAGCCTATTGGAAGCCCACAGTAGAATATAAGGTTAGCTTCATGGTATTGGCCAATCCAGTTTGTTGCAGAGCGATCTTCCCATGATTAAATCAACTTCTTCCGAAGACAAAAATTTCATCTCTTCGGTAAAGTGGGTAACACAATCCCTATAGCTCCCTCCTACGGCGCCAAGAATACGGGACAAATCCGTCCCCCAGAAACAACGCTCTGGTCCAAAGGATTCTATTAACTTCTGAACATAAGGTTCTAATTTTTTATATGGGTAAGATTCTGAGGTTTTTGCCGGGAGACCAGAAAGTTTGACAGAAACATTTTCAAATTTTGATAGAGATACCGTGGCATCAACATATGGTCTGCAATTTTCGTCCTTGGTTCCACCAGGAACCCCCATATGATCAAGTATAAGATTTAAATCAGGAAATTTTTCAGCTATCTCGGCAACCTGAGGACAAAATTTAGCCGCGTGAATCATTGTCGGAACTTCTAACTCCTGAGCCACAGGCCAATACCAATCAGCTGTACCATCAAAAAGCCAAGTCGCCTCCTCTTTTCTAAAAAAAGTCAGCCTCACACCTTTTACAGCGGGATCATCAATTAATTTTCGAAGCAAAAACTCGCCATTTTTAGGGTCTAAGAGAGGCACCCTACAAATTAACCCAAAACGATCAGGGTATTTTGTAGCCGCCTCTAACCCGAGGTCATTGCGATCCATATCCCAGGTTGGAGGAACAATTAGTGCGCGATCAACCCTCGCCTCATCCATGAGCTCCTTAAGTTCCTCATACCCTATAGGTTTAGGGCGGTGCCCCATGTCATGCACCAATTCCTGCCCTCCTGGCGTCCAGGGCCTATCTCGGGTCTCTTCCGCCCAAATATGTACCTGTGAGTCGCAAATAAACACTTAGAAACCCAAATCCAGTTAATTTTAGTTTAGTTTAAATGAAAGAAAAACTATGAACAATTTAGCTCCAACCTATTTTTCTGAATCCAATTAATTTTAAGCCTCCATTAAATAAGTGACAAACTATACCAACACACTAATAATTATGATTATTTAAACCCTGCAACAACTCCTCGCTTGGTAGACAACATTTGCTATTGTAAATTATAACTAAAATTTAGATTTCCGAGACTTTCAATGCCACAATCAATCAAATTATCTAGCAAACAAATGGTCAAATACGCTGAGGCTAATTTGAGAGTTCTTTCAATTGAGGAAGCTCTCTCCCTTCATGGTAAAGACAATGTGACCTTTGTTGATTTACGGGATATCAGAGAGATGGTAAAAACTGGCCGAATTGAGGGTGCTCGTCACGTTCCAAGAGGCATGCTCGAATTCTGGATTGACCCAGAAAGCAGCTATCATAAAACATTCTTTTCAGAGGATAAAACCTTCATTTTTTATTGTGCGAGTGGCCTTCGATCCGCTTTGGCTGCTAAGGTTGCACAAGACATGGGGCTCTCTCCTGTCGCTCACTTAGCTGGTGGAATAACCGCTTGGATCAATGCAAAAGGGCCTATCGATCCGCCCAAGCCAAATTGAAACGATGACCAACCAACTCAACTCATATCCACTCGATCTGCACGGTTTTATTGATTACTTGGAGGCAGAGCACCCCGAAGAGGTTATACGCATTACAAAGCAGGTTGACCCCAAGTTCGGTGTATCAGGTATTTTACATCGTCTGGAGAAGGATGGACAATTCCCACTGGTTATTTTTGAAAACGTCAAGGGATCAAAATTTCCTCTCATTGCCAATATGCACGCCAAGTTTGAACGCTTGCGCTATGGTATTGGGTTAGAGAAAGGGTCTATATCAGACTTTTTGAATGAATGTGCACAAAGAGAAGCAAGGCCGCTACAACCAATAAAAATCAAAGACGCTGCCCCTGTACAAGAGGTCATTACCCTAGGGGAAGACGTAAACGTGCGTAAATTTCCAATATGCACATACCATGAAAAGGATTCCGGCCCGTTTATCACTGCTGGGATGGCCCTTATGCGCGACCCAGATACTGATATAAATAATATCGGTATTTATCGTCATGAGGTCCACGAAAATAATATGTTGGGGGTACAATTTTCCGAAACTGCCGACGCGAATGTGATCTGGAAAAAATATGAAACACGGGGGCAACCCTGTCCTGTAGCCATAATTATCGGTCATCACCCGGGATTCTTTATTGGGTCACTAGCTTTTTCCTCTATGGATACTGATGAGCTTGAAGTGGCTGGCGCTATTCTCCAAGAAGCAGTTCCTACAATAAGATGTAAAACGATACCGCTGGACGTCCCCGCTAACGCCGAAATTATTCTTGAATGTGAAACAATCCCAGGCGAGCGAAGAAAGGAGGCTCCCTTTGGAGAATACCCAGGAACCTACGGTCCTCAACGCAACAACCCTGTACTAGAAATCAAGGCAATCACTCGACGAAAAAATGCGTTTTACCAAAATGCTTTTGTAGGCCATGCTGATAATCTGCTTTTATCAGGCATCATTCGTACTACTTATATTGAAAGAACAGTTAAGATTGCGTGTCCTAATGTTCGTGAGATTGCAATACCGCGTTCGGGACGATTTCGGTTCTTTTGTTTTATTTCAATTAAGAAAATGATGGAGGGTGAAGCCAAGCAGGTCGCTATGGCAGCCTTTGTTGCAGACCCCTTCTTAAAATTTGTCATCGTAGTAGACGAAGATGTCGACGTTTATAATGATACCGAGGTTCTGCACGCTATCTCGGTAAGAGTACGCGCCGACCATGATATTTTCATGGTTCCATATGCTAAGGGATCACCACTCGACCCCGCATCATATGATCCAGCCGGGGGATCACATCTCGTCACCAAGACAGGCATAGATGCCACTAGAAAAGATAATTATCCAGATGAAATTTACGTTCCGGGCAACGAAGAAATTGATTTAACGGAATTTATTCCGGGCTATACAAAATAAATTTTTATCAGAATTAGATTTCATGTCATCCTTAAATAAAATTTTTCCTTTTTATCTGATCACTTTACAAAGCAAAAACGTATCACGTCTAATTGCTGTAGTTTTATTCGGCACAACATTACTGTCATTGAGCGCCTTCGCATTTTCGATGGAACTCTCACCTTTAACCGGTCCAGCCTTCGTAATCGATGGCGACACCATTAAGGTAAAGAACAAACGAATTCGGTTGCACGGTATCGATGCCCCAGAAAGAAATCAGTGGTGTTTGAAAAATAGTAAAAAATATCGTTGCGGAGAAAAGGCTACCGGAGCGTTAAAAGAAAAAATTGGAGTTGCAGAAATAAACTGCAAGGAGATGAACACTGATCGGTATAAGCGTATTATAGCAATATGTAGAATAGGAACTTTAAACCTCAATAAATGGATGGTCCGCAAGGGATGGGCATTGGCATACCTTAAATACTCAAAAGACTATGAGTACGATGAAAAAGTCGCAAGGAATACAAAGGCTGGTCTATGGGGTGGAAATTTTGTTAAACCTTGGCATTGGCGCCGGGGTATTAGATTAAACACTAGAAAGAAAGAAACCCACGATGCAAGTTTATGCAAAATTAAGGGAAATATCGGTAGGGGAAAAAAATTAATTTATCATCTCCCTAACGGAAAATATTACGCACTCACAAAAATTGATGAAATGAAGGGTGAAAGATGGTTTTGTTCCGAGAAAGAAGCAACCGAGGCTGGCTGGCGAAAATCCCGACTTTAGGACGAACCACTCTTACTTATTTAATCTTGTTAATTCCTCTCATTTCTGGTTGTACTTCTGCACCTAATACTGTCACTCCGGTTAAAGAATTCGATATCAACCGTTACAAAGGAATTTGGTATGAAATAATGCGTTTGGACCACAGTTTTGAAAGGGGTCTCTCTAACGTGACAGCTAATTATGGCCTTCGTAAAGACGGCACGATTAGCGTTCTTAATCGAGGGTTTAACCGGAAGGAATGTCGTTGGGAAGAAGCCAAGGGTTCGGCACGTTTTCAGGGGGACAAGAAGGTGGCTAGCCTCTCCGTTACCTTTTTCTGGCCTTTTTCGGGTGGCTACCATGTCTTTGAACTCGGCGAACAATATAATTATGCACTTGTCGCAGGACCCTCTCTGGATTACCTGTGGTTACTAGGTAGGAAACCTACATTAAATAAGGAGGTGAAAGATAAACTAATCTCCAAGGCTCGAATAAGTGGTTTCCCCGTTGATAATCTTATCCTCGTTGACCACAGTAAAATACTCTGTAAGGGTAATCGGTAAACAATTTAAAGCTTTTTGCTATAACGCATAGAATTTAGAGTGCAAAATTATTACCGTTTGTATGTAAATACTGAGTTTCCGTTCAAAATAATTAACAATTTACAAATATGGTTTAACCTAGTGGTAAAACTTAGTCTGCTTGATTTAAAAAAAATATTTACGGCCATTACTGCAGTCGCACTTATTATAGTGTTTAGTCGTTGTTCCGGCACTAGGGCGCAAACCGTAGATAACGACTGCGTTGTGACAAATTGGCAGATTGCCGGAAAGGTTAATGAACGCGTTCCAGAGGACACGCGCACAGAATTTAGAGAAATCGATAAGCGAGTTTACGCTTTTATATCCTTAAACTGTACTAAACCGGCTAACAGAATAGGGTTTAAATTTATACGAAACGGCCAACCCTACGCTTTTGTTCAATTACCCAACCAGAAATCTTCCAATTGGCGAACATGGGCAACGGTTAAAGCTGTTAAAGGTAGTTGGTTAGTGAGAGTTTTTGCAGATAAGCGCTTGTTACTCTCTGACAAATTTCTAGTCCGTTAAAGACGAGTTCACCTTCTAAAATTATAAAACAATATTAACAATTCGGGAATAATTAGCGGAGAGACCCTCCGCATACTATCCTCATAAGGCTTTAAAAAAGCCTACTACATTTTACGCATCTCTAGAGCAAGTCTCAAACTCATGCCTAAAACACTAAAATAAAACAGATGAAATAGATAGGGGTTGCCACCTTGGCAACCCCTATTGTTGTAGGCCCGCACTTTCCACAGTGCTATGATTTTGTAAGCGCGTGTGTCATTCGCCGATACCCTAATCATGTCAAAGATTTCTCTAAGTGGCTCCTGTCCTTTGCAAGAGACGCCCCTGATCCCGAGGGTCGTCAGCCTCTTCAGACGTGTTTTTATAGTCACGGTTTTTCGTCCATCAGCGCTTCGAGATGGCAGAGACACTCCTCAAGCCCGCTGCTTTCCTGTGTTTAACTAAGAATATTCAAAATGGCTCAAGAAGCCACACTACTTTTGGAAGCAATATAGGACTAAATACGCGTCGAATCTCCGCGTTTGCGACCTTCATAAACGTTTACAAATAGATCATCGATAGATGGCCTGCTTTTGATCTGACCCTGTTCGTAGGTATAGTTGATCAGCATATCCAGTGTTCGCCGATTGCGGTCAGAGAGGCCATGTTCCCATGGGTCTTGGCCAAATATTTCCTCTTGCTCTTCCCAAACATCGCGATAAAACACCAATGGCACGATGCGCGGGTTAGCCATACGCGCCATGGCCATATCCTTCGACTGATCGAAGGCACGCTGCAAATTGATCGGAACCCAAGGGTAGCGGTCAATAATTTTTTGTTTAATCCCGAGGATATGCATGATGGGAAAGATCCCGGTCTTCTGGTAATAGCGCATCTCCTCTTCACGATACGCTGGAAAAAGCCTAGAAACCCTTGGGTCATGATCAATTATCGGCTTGATTAGTTCCGGATGCAGTGCAGCATCTAACTCGCCTGTCACTAACATTTCTACCAATGACTTTTCATCAGGCAGCCGGGTGATTTTTATATTAGGTGGTGGATCAAACTCGACGCTTTCATCTAATTCAGGAAACCATTCAACACTTTCGAAGGGAACACCGTATTCGTGCGCCAAGATTCCTCGCATCCAAACGATCGCGGTCGACTGGAACTGTTTGAGACCAATTTTCTTACCGATCAGGTCGGAGGGGCCCTTAATCCCCTTGGACGTATTTATGTAAATAAAGCCATGACGGAACCGCCGGTGTAAGAACACCGGTATCGCTTGATAGGCCATTCCCTGGTCACGTGCTACAAGATAGGAGGAACAAGAAAGCTCGGCTACATCAAACTCTTGGTTGCGCAGGAAGCGCCAATGACGGGTACCAGAATCCATGTCAGTCAGTACCGTCAGATCGATACCGTCGGGCTTAATGGTTTGTTCTTTGAGAGCGCGGACGATCTCATAATCACCACACGCCAGAGTTAGTTGAATGTTTCCGGTCAAGAGAGGCTCACCAAATTTAGTTAATAAGGTGTAGTTTAGAATAGTTTAGTGGTGAAGAGAAATTTTAAAAAGCTTTGATTATCATTACGGCGTCTTGCTGTATCGAATTTGATTCGACACAAAGAAGAACGTCGTGCACACGGACGTCAAAGGATTTGAGGCTGCCGAAGATGCGATGGCTTTTGCCTTTCTTGTTATGGTCTGAACGGGAAAACCTCACAGGAACGGCTTTATCTTTTCGATCACACGATCGAAGGGTGACGGACCGCTAAACAGGGCCCGCCAGTTATCCTGCATGGTGTGGTATTTAGCCGCTTCCTTTCTTCTTTAGACCGGTTTTCAAGTTCGGCATGGATCATGTCGCGTGTTTCGTTTGCCGAAACCGTAATCATGTCAAAGATTTCTCTCAGAGCCCCCTGCCCCTTGCAAGCAAGGCCCCTGGTCCCGAGGAACTTCAGCCGCTTCAGACGTGTTTTTGTGGTCACGGTTTTCATCCATCAAGGATTCTAGATGGCAGAGACGCTCCTCAAGCTCGCTGCTTTCCAGTGTTTGACGAAGGATATTCAAAATGGCTGACAAAGGCGATGCATCGAGGGTATCCCGGTATAATGGAATGCCATGCTCTGCCATGCACAGGTAATTGGCGGAGGGAGAGGGATTCGAACCCTCGATACGG
>PBFH01000006.1 GCA_002719885.1 Rhodospirillaceae bacterium
CGAATGGCACTACAATTACCATTCCAGATGACCCTCCAGCGCTTGCAATACCGAGAAACATACTTCTCCGTTTCTCAGAGACACTTCGTCCCACGACAGCTAATATGATTGGAAAACTGGTTGCACTCATTCCTAAGCCGGTGACCAAACCAGTTGAAATGGTAATCCCAAATGGTGTTGTTGATTGAGCCATCATCCACAACCCGATGGAATATAAAATTAAGCCTGCACTAACCACACGCCCGGCACCAAAACGGTCGGCAATGTTTCCCCAAAATGGCTGAGATAGACCCCATATTAGTGTTTGTAGAGCCATCGCAAATGAAAAAATCCCGATCTCCCAGCCTTGGATCTCAGATATAGGGGCTAGGTATAAGCCGTAGGTTTGACGTGCTCCAAATGAGAGAAGCAGAATAAGGGTTGCACATGAAAGAATTACAATTGGAGTTCGCCAGGTTCGCGCCGACATATTACACCGGTAAAAGTTAAAATCCCCTCGAGAAGAGGCGTTAATATTTCTTTATATCGATATCTATTATAACAATCTATTTATGCCGGAAGATAATTCGTGCCTTAGTGAGATCATATGGCGTCATTTCTACATCCACCTTATCTCCTTCTAAAACACGAATACGAAATTTTCGCATTTTTCCGGCGGTGTGCGCTAGCACCTCGTGGCCATTTTCTAATTTCACTTTAAACATTGCATTTGGTAGCCGTTCCATCACGGTACCGGAAAACTCAAGAAGTTCTTCTTTCGACATATTGCTTTCTATTTGATTGCTAGTGGCGCATTAGCGCTCTGTAATACTTAATCGTCAAGGGTTTTAAATAGTTTTTTTAATTTATTATATTGATCATCTTACATATTTGGCTTCAAGTATTGAGTGAAGAAGACTCTATCAGAATCCTTTATTCGAGATTAATAATAGAATAGGTGGTAGCATTTGAATGAACCGTGGCGGTCGATTTAATGAGATATTACTTGCACTAGGAAATCGTAATTATAGGATTTATACCCTAGGAAACATCTGTTCTCACCTTGGGATGTGGGCTTATCGAATAGCGCTGCAGTGGCTGACTTGGAAGTTAACTGGTTCCGCATTCTGGCTCGGAGCAATAGCAATGGCCGACCTATTTCCAACGGTAATCTTGGCTCCGTTGGCAGGGGCAATTACTGAACGGGTGAATCGCATTGGTATGATGCGTTTCTCAATCATTTTTACATCATTACAGGCAGGTATACTTGCCTATTGCTGCTTTGCGGGAACTATAACTATTGAAATTGTGTTTGCAATGGCGCTTTCTTTAGGGATTGTATTAGCTATAAATCACCCTATCCGTCTTGTAATTGTACCAAACATGGTTAGACGCGATGCTTTGCCATCAGCGGTGGCTATAAATGCTCTTATATTTAATGTAGCCCGCGTGGCCGGTCCATCGATTGCAGGGGGCCTAATTGTAGCTGCTGGAGATGATGCTTGGATCCTTGGGGTAGGGTTGGTATTTATTTTTAACTGTTTCGGAAATATTGCTTTTACTTTTGCCCTATTTTCAATCCATGTGAAGCAAAACATTTTTAATAGCCTTGAAGCCCCCTTAAACCTCATTCCATCCGAGATTATTGCAGGCTTTCGTTATACATTTGCGCACCAAGGATTGGGTGCGATCATGATTATACTTTTTATTGTTGGTATTTGTGGCCGAACTTATATCGATTTATTCTCTGGTTTTGTTGAAACAATTTTTGGTCTTGGTGCCGATGCATTGGGATTACTTGTCTCTTCCGTTGGGGTTGGTGCAGTGCTTGGAGGTTTCTGGTTGGCTCAGCGTGGTCGAATAGAAGGCCTCACTCGGATTGTTCTTCTAAATATTCTGATTTTGGGATTAGTGCTGATAATTTTTGCATTATCTCAGAACTTCTATATCGCTGTTTTTGCGGTTCTGATAGGTGGTTTTTCAATGACTGTTGCTGGTACTGGTGAGCATACTCTTATTCAAGCTTCGGTTGATGAAAAAATGAGGGGACGCGTTGTTAGTTTGTATGGCGCTATTTCCAGAGGATGTCCTTCTTTAGGTTCACTTATAATGGGTTGGATTGCCGACTACACAGGGCTGCGATTGCCCATTGCAGGAGGAGCAGTAATCTGTATTTTAGTTTGGTTTTATTTTTATCACAAAAGAGGCTCTCTAATTGGGGCGTTGGAGCTACAACCGAAAATAAAAACAAGTTAAATTTTCCGACCTCAATTAGAATTTGATGTCCTAAGTCAGCGTTGATTTAATTGATGAAAGCTAATGAGTGAAATTAACATCTATTATTGAACACTATTAGCTTCTCTAACCATGGCAATAAGTGATGATTTCAGTAAATACTCGTGACATGTATTTTCATCATCCGCGATTGCACCGAGCGCATCAAGTTTTTGACGACGGGCTTTCATATCATTTTCCTGAAGTATCTCTTTATTTTGAATAGATTGTGCCTGTACATATTTTTTGGCCATGGTACGACGTTGTCTATCATATTTTGCCAAAAGTGTATCATCACCCTCTTTCCGCCAAATACGCACCAACTTTTCCGCAATATTAAGGCCATCGTGAATGCCCCCATTCATACCCATGCCACCTAGAGGATTGTTAACATGAGCAGAATCACCCGCTAGGACAGTTCGTCCTACATGAAATGTTTCAGCAACACGTTGATGTACATTGTAGAGGTTGCGATGGATTATTTCGTATGGTGGCGCATATGGTAAGCATTCGGAAAACTTATCTTGAACCCATTCAATGCTTTTAACGTACTCATCTGATTCTTTGCCCG
The DNA here is from genome assembly GCA_002719885.1 of Rhodospirillaceae bacterium. Classification (GTDB taxonomy): domain Bacteria; phylum Pseudomonadota; class Alphaproteobacteria; order MPNO01; family UBA2964; genus UBA2964. Next base: position 2,825 of record PBFH01000006.1, read on the forward strand.
ATGCTGGTAAGAGAATGCGCCAAAGGCCTTTCATATCATCTCCTGCAACCTTTATAAGTGCGCACCACTGGTCAGGATGAGCTACATAATTTCTATACCTATGATTGCCAGCTTCCGGTGCACCAAAATCAAATTTTGTTGTTGCAATTACAAACCTTTCTCCCCAGGTAAATCCCGGGAAATCAATATTAAGATTCTTTCGGATTATACTGCGGCCTCCATCACAAGCGATAAGATACCGCCCATTATGTATTTCAATATACCCCCCGGGGTTTTGTACTGATAATTCTACTCCATTTTCGTTTTGATTGAGTCCGACAACTTCGAAAGGGCGTTTTAACTCAAAAGTAGAAAGTTTTTCTGCATGCTCTCGCGCAATGTTAATAACTTTATGCTGCTCTACTTGAAGTGCATATGGAAATTCTGTTTCATCCGAAATAATACCATAATCAAATTCTGCAACTATACGATCATCATATCGATCGCGGTATTGAAAAACGGCGGATATTAGACCTTTGGCAGCCATCTCATCCGTCATATCTAGCTCTGATAACATCTCCAAAGTCGAGGGATGTACGGTAGAGGCTCTGTGATCTGTCGTGGTTTCAGGTAAAGAATCAAAGACAGTTACCGGTACACCGTGCTTTGCAAGATAATACCCTGTAATCATACCGACTGGCCCAGCACCGGCAATAAGCACTTGTTCTTTCATTTGCATTTTCTGATTTCCACCCAAATATCAAATATCAATCTAAAAAACTACCCTGGAACTTACTGTTAGCCCACAAGGCGTCAACCCCGTACAGACCACCCTTAAAGTTTTACGTAGTTAATAAAATTAAAGATCAATCCAATTTTTATCCTCGATTGGCTTGACACGTTTGGTTCCAGATACCACGCTTAACTGATGGCCTGGGGTGTCCGTCAGGACTGAGAGAACACCCATTGAACCTGAACTGGTTTGAACCAGCGTAGGGAGCAGTCATGCCGTGTTCTCTTTTCTGATAATTTAATGGCGGTAACCAAAAGGATTGGAGAATAAAATTTTCAATGATAGCAGTAATTGGTGGCGGAATTTGTGGATTAAGTATCGGGTGGCGTTTGGCTCAAGCGGGGCAGTCAGTAACTGTTTTTGATCGGGGGTCAGCCGGTAAGGAGGCAACTTGGGCAGCAGCTGGTATGCTAGCCCCTCAGGTGGAGGTCGAACATGGGGAAGAAATGCTTCTTCCTTTAGCCCTAGAAAGTCGGGGAATGTGGCAAGGTTTTGCTTCCGAACTGCTTAGAGAAACCGGAGTTGACGTAGATTATCGGGAAGAAGGTACGATAGTGGTGGCTAATGATCGGGATGACGTTGAGTACCTTCAACATCGTATGACCTATTTCGAAACGCTTCAATTGGATGTCAAATGGCTCAGTGGTCACGAAATTCGAAAGAAGCAGCCACATATTTCTCGTTCTGTGAGTGCAGGTATTTATAGTGTTTTGGATCATCAAGTAGATAACCGCAAAGTTGCACAAGCGCTAAAGTCAGCATTCATGGCCTCTGGTGGCATCTTAAAGGAACATACGGATGTAAGGGGTGTTAAGACGGTAGGAGGACGAGTTTCTGCTATAGAGCTAATTGATAATGAAATATTGGTAGATGTCGTTGTTCTCGCAGCGGGCGCTTGGTCTCGAAATATTTCTGGTTTGCCAAACAATAGCCGGCCACCGGTGCGACCATTAAAAGGGCAGATGGTAGCTGTTCAGATGGATCCAAAAGCACCACTGCTTGAAAATGTGGTTTGGGGTCCGGGTAATGGTATTGTTCCTTCAATTTATATAGCACCAAAAAGTAACGGCCGCCTTCTTATAGGGGCTACAGTAGAAGAAATGGGTTTTGATAGAAATTTAACTGCTGGTGGGGTGATGGAACTAATACGCTCAGCTTGGGATATATTACCCGGTATCTATGATTTGCCACTGGTAGAAAGTTGGACTGGCCTGAGACCAGCTAGTCGTGATGATGCACCAATATTAGGACCTACAAAAACACCGGGCTTGGTAATGGCTACAGGTCATCACAGAAATGGAATTCTTCTAGCCCCAATCACGGCTAAGGCAATAACCGACTACATAGTCAGAGGAACTATGGACATAATTTTCAAACCTTTTTCACTGGATCGTTTTAAAGAATTATAAATTAGGCTTGCAATGGATCATTTTAACATCAAGGTGGGGGTACCTTTTGACTAATACAGTGACAATAAATGGGGAAACAAGGCCTCTAGATGAAACTAAATTATCAAATTTGTTGAAAAAAAATGGGGTTGAAGAGAATAAAGGTGGCGTGGCAGTAGCTCTAAACGGGGCGGTTGTGCCGCGGAGTGAATGGGAACAGATTACCATTAAGCACATGGATAAAATTGAAATCGTACAAATTGTGCGCGGGGGATAAGATGAATTTAAAGATTGAAAAATCGGATTTTCAAATCGCAGAAAAATTTTTTTCATCGCGATTTTTGATTGGAACCTCTCAATACCCTAATCAACAAATTATGATGGATGCCATCGATACTAGTGGTGCAGAGATTGTAACGGTAGCTGTTCGTCGAGTCAGCATGGAGAGTGGAGGAGAGGGTTTATTTGAACTTTTAAAAGGGAAGTACCACCTCTTACCAAACACTGCAGGTTGTTTTACAGCGCAGGATGCTGTTCTTACAGCAGAACTAGCCAGAGAAGCATTAGAGACCAATTGGGTGAAATTAGAGGTGATAGGGGATGAAGAAACCCTGTTTCCGGACGTGGAACAATTGTTGCAGGCTGCCGAGCAATTAGTAAAAAAAGGTTTTGTTGTGTTGCCCTACTGTAATGATGACCCAATTACTTGCAAAAAATTAGAGGATATTGGTTGCGCAGCCGTTATGCCTTTAGCAGCCCCGATTGGCTCAGGAATGGGAATTCGAAATCCCTATAATCTAAAGATTATTAGGGATCAGTGTAGAGTTCCAATTATTGTTGATGCCGGTGTTGGAACATCTTCTGATGCCGCCTTGGCTTTAGAGCTAGGTTGCGATGGTATTTTATTGAATTCCGCAGTAGCTGGTGCTAGAGACCCTGTAAAAATGGCGAAAGCGATGAAATTGGGTATCGAAGCAGGACGATTAGCATTCGAAGCCGGAAGAATTCCAAAGCGTTTATATGCAAGTGCATCAACGTCGATGGATGGTATGATCCAATTGTGATAGATAATCTTCCTAAACCCCCATTATTAATTATTACAGATACACCAATACAGTCAAAAACAATTGAGGAGGTTGTTAAGGCGGCTCTTGGTGCTGGTGGTCGGTGGTTTATGTATCGTGACAAGAAAGTTTCCTCAAAAATTTTTCGAAAGACGGCTAATTATTTGTTTAAACTTTGCCGTGAATTTAATGCAGAACTGTGTTTAAATGGAAGGGTCGATATAGCTGAGAGTTTTGTCGGAGCTGGCGTACATTTACAATCCGGATCGGAGGTTTCTTCGGCGAGATATAGGTTAGGAACTAAGGCATTGATAGGGGTATCCTGCCATTCGATTGATGAAGCAGAGGAAGCTGAAAAAGCAGGTGCAGATTATATTACTTATAGTCCAGTATTTGAAACATCAAGTAAGCCTGGATATGGACCACCCGCAGGATTAGCCGGCATTAAAGAGGCTAGTGCTAAAGTTAGTATTCCAGTTGTCGCATTAGCGGGTATAAAACCTTCTAATGTTAAAAGGTGTATTGTTAGTGGAGCAAGAGGTGTGGCTGTGATGGGAGGAGTTATGCAGTCTTTGAATCCCGGTAGAGAAGTGGAAGAACTTATAGCGGCAATTAAATAGAAATGAAGAGTATTTAAACTTCAGTTTATAAAAGATCTTTAGAAACTACAGCAATAGGCGCTTGGCTTATGGTATAAATTGTTCGTTTAGAATTCGTTCTTCTAGGTCATGCTCTTCATCGAAAAGTAAATTCAGAGAAATATTTTTTTGTTGCATAATTGTCACCGACTTAACATTTCGTACCTCGGTATAATCAGCAACTGCACTAACAGGACGTTTTTTAGGTTCTTGTATGTCCACTCTGATTTGTGCTCTATCACTCAAAAGGGCACCTCTCCACCTTCTAGGGCGAAATGCGCTAATGGGTGTTAAGGCTAAAAGCTCTGCGCCGAGAGGAATAATTGGTCCGTGGGCAGATAAATTATAGGCTGTACTGCCCGCCGGTGTAGCGACTACTGCACCATCACATATCAGTTCCTTCATACGAACTTTTCCGTCTATGCTTAGCATTAAATTGGCTGCTTGCCTAGTTTGGCGCAGCAATGCGACCTCATTTATGCAATAGGCATCTTTCTTAATCCCAGCCACAGTTTTTACTCTCATCAGTAGTGGGTGTAACTCTATAGTTTTTGAGCGTTCAAGTCGCTTTATCAGATCAGTTTCTCTAAATTCATTCATGAGAAATCCAACGGTACCACGATTCATTCCATAAATGGGAATGTCTAGTTGAAAACACTCATGTAACGTTTTGAGCATAGTTCCGTCGCCACCTAAAACGATTACCGCATCAGCTTTTTTTAACGAAACTCGACCATATCTTTTCCTCAGGCGTTGGCATGCAGCGCGCGCAGTTGAAGTGCTGGAACTAATAAAAGCTAATTTTTTATAATTCATAAAATGAATCTCATTGAATTAAATCCTAGTGTACAGAAACTTTATTATTAACAATTTAATTAAAATATAGCTGGTATAGTTTAGGTATAGCTTGTGTTGTTTTGGACTTTGAATATAGCCAGAGAAACACTTTCCTATCCTCGGCTAGGTCTTTCCAAATTGATATTTTGAGAACTTATTTAAAGCCATAAAAAAACGGGTGGAATAATACTCCCGTGGGATTAGTTGTCAATTTTACCTTTAAATAGTTGTGGTGAATGTCTAATTGATCAAGTAAACATTTACTTCTACGATTCCAGACAACGGTAATTATGAGGGAGGTTATAATAATAAATGGTCGGAGTGAGAGGATTTGAACCTCCGGCCCCTGCCTCCCGAAGACAGTGCTCTACCAGGCTGAGCTACACTCCGGCCGAATTACATATATATAAATTGAATCTGGACAACAACCGAACACTAAACCACTAAATTTTAATTTTTATTAAAATCTGCGTTCAACAGAAAATCGAGCTGCTTCTGATAATGCTTTTTTATATGAATTTTCCGAAAAAATATCCAATGCATCTAACGCAATGCGACTATATTCTTTTGCTTTTTCTATTGTTGCTAACAAAGCACCGGATTTTTCAAGATATTGAACCGCACGCTTAAAATCACCTTTTTTCTGTTCCATATCTTCCAAAGTACGCCGCCAGAATACGCGTTCTTCTTCATCTCCAGATTGAAAAGATTGTATGATGGGTAGAGTGATCTTTCCGTCGCGAAAATCGTCTCCAACGGCTTTTCCTAAAGTAGTTTGCTGTGCTGAGTAATCTAGAACGTCATCAATAAGTTGAAATGCCATCCCTAAATTGTGTCCATATGATCGAAGCGCGCTCCTTTCACCCACGGGACGACTAGAGACAACTGCTCCTATCTCTGAAGCTGCGGCAAAAAGTTTTGCTGTTTTTGCCTGAACAACCTCCAAGTAGTCCTGTTCTGTAGTGTCTGTATCATTTGCAGTTATCAATTGGTGGACTTCCCCTTCTGCAATTACCGATGATGCAGCAGAAAGAATTTTAAGGATCTCTAGTGATCCGTCCGCGACCATTAACTCAAATGCTCTAGAAAACAAAAAATCACCGACTAGAACGGATGCCTTATTTCCCCACACAGCGTTAGCAGTGGCAGCTCCTCTGCGAAGGTCACTCTCGTCAACGACATCATCATGTAGAAGGGTTGCGGTATGTATGAACTCGACACAGGCTGCTAATCCAATGTGACGGGTTTCTTGATATCCACAAAGGCGTGAGGAACAAAGTGTGAGCATAGGTCTCAAGCGTTTTCCGCCTGCGGCGATTATGTGTCCCGCTAATTGCGGAATAAGTAATACGGGACTCTGCATTTGTTCAAGGATGACTGTATTAACGTCATCAATATCACCAGATGTTATTGAAACTAGGAGATCTAGCGAGGCGGGCTTTTGAACCTCTCGTTTTTCATTGAGATTGACGACTACCGACATCGTTTATATTTAAAAAAAACCTAAATGTTGGAATATACAATTTTGAGCATAATTAAACGTGCTGTAGGGTCAAGAAGCCTTAAGGTCTGTTGTCAATTAGTCGCACCTCTGATTAGAGATATTTCATGAAGGAGTTACTTCGTTCCAATGATGTAATCTTAATAAACTGGTTACAGGTCCTGTTAAAAAAGGATGGCATCGATACAGTTGTTTTTGACGAGTATACTAGTGTTATGGAAGGTAGTGCAGGTGCTATTCGGAGGCGTATTATGGTGTCTAGTAACCAATATTTAAATGCTTGGAAATTAATTAAAGAAGCAGGGAAAGCGGATCAACTTGACTAATATGAATTCCTGTCGTTTTACGGAAGATACCATTTTGGGTGGTAAAATAAGAATACGCCAGCCAAAAAATGGATTCCGGACTACAATTGATGCTGTATTATTGGCGGCGTCTGTCTCAGTAAAAACTGGCGATCGAGTGCTGGAGTTGGGTATTGGGGCGGGCGGGGCCTCGTTGTGTCTGCGTCATAGAGTGAACGGGATAAATATTATTGGTATCGATATAGATCCTGAAGCGGTCTCTTTAGCGATAGAAAATATTAAAATCAACGGATTGGATAAATGGATTTCTGCGTTGGTGGGTGATGTGGCAAAACCTTTACCAAAGAATTTTATTACAGCATTTGACCATGTAATGTTAAATCCTCCTTTCCTTCCAGAAGGTACTAAACATGTTTCAAATAATCTAGGACGGGCAATTGCTACAAGAGAAAGTAGTGCAGGATTAAAACGTTGGCTTAAATATGCTCATGATAGTTTGTCGCACAAAGGGCGATTGACATTAATTCATAGGTCTGATCGTCTTCATGAATTAATAGAGTGTTTGCCCGTAAATTTGGGAGCTATCAGTATATTCCCGCTATGGCCACGGGACGGTAAAGAAGCAAAACGTGTGCTTGTTCAGGCTCGAAAAGGCGTGAAAAGTCCTTCCCGTATCCTACCGGGTTTAACTATACATAACAAAGATGGTAGCTATACCGAGGAAACTAAAAATGTGCTGGAGGGTTCAGCGATAATTTTCTGAGGTTCTTGGCATAATTCAGCTTAGTGCTTATGTTTTGGAATTGGATATCATGAAATTTAAAAATTTTCTTTGTAAGTGTTTCTCCAAGATTTCGCTTCGTTTTTTTCGGAATCCACGTCCGGTTGTATCTATTTTAAGGTTATCGGGTGTTATTGGCCAGGTTGGTCCTACCCGTTCTGGTTTAACATTAGAGAATTTAGAAAAATCAATCGAACGCGCTTTTTCTAATTCGCGGACAAAAACTGTTGCGTTGATAATTAATTCACCCGGGGGATCACCGGTGCAGTCAGCACAAATTTCACGACGGATTCGTGAATTATCTATTGAAAAAGAAATACCAGTAATCGCCTTTACCGAAGATGTCGCTGCCTCAGGCGGTTATTGGCTTGCTTGCTCTGCGGATGAAATTTTTGTCGATTCTAATTCAATAATTGGTTCTATTGGAGTAATTTCCAGCGGTTTTGGGTTTGTAAAAGCCATTGAAAACCTTGGTGTTCAGAGACGCGTGTACTCTGTCGGAAAACGAAAAGGTATGCTTGATCCTTTTTTGCCTGAGACACCAGAAGACATAGAAAAACTTAAATTAATACAATCTGATATACAAAATAGTTTCAGAGAAATGGTGTTGGATAGGCGAGGCGCAAAATTAAAAACGTCGGATATCGATCAACTTTTCGAGGGCGACATCTGGACCGGCAAGCAAGCTGTTGAATTGGGGCTAGTTGACGGGGTAGCTGATTTAAGAAAAAAAATGAGAGATATTCATGGGGAACGTGTCAAATTTCGTAACTTCTCGGTTAAGAGCAATACTATAAAGAAACTTTTCACTAGCCGTGAAGATAGGTTTCGACATCAGGTTTTATCAATGATTGCAGCAATACAAGAATGGAAGACTTGGAACCGATTCGGAATGTGAGGGCCCATTTTGTTAGGATTCAGTTTCAGCAAATTAATTGTTTTATTGATTATTATAGTTGTTGTTTGGCACGGCTTTAAGGTGACCCGTAAGTGGAGGCAGAATTTTACGAAAGAATCATTAGAACGAAAAAATAATTTCGTTAACGCAACTCCAGAAAATATGGAAAAATGTAGTGTTTGCGCTACTTTTGTTCCAATTTCAGTTGCTAAAAGTTGTGGTCGAAATAGTTGTCCCTATTAAGTTCCAATAAATTTTTCGAGGTAATGTGTACACTTTTAAGTCGAGGTTTCCTTGACCCTTTCCCCCTTGCGCGCGTATGTTTCCAAAGATTTTTAAACATAGATAGAGATCTGAAATGGGGCAAATGGGCAACCCCGAAGACGCATTCCAAAACCTAATACTGAAACTTCACGGATTCTGGAGCAAGCAGGGTTGTGCAATTTTGCAACCTTATGATTTGGAAGTTGGTGCTGGGACCTTTCATCCCGCCACAACCCTGAGGGCGCTAGGTCCAGACGCTTGGCGAGCGGCTTATGTGCAGCCGTCAAGGAGGCCAACAGATGGTCGCTATGGGGAAAATCCAAACAGATTACAGCATTATTACCAGTATCAAGTAATACTCAAGCCTTCTCCGGAAGATAGTCAAGATCTTTATCTACAAAGTCTAGAGGAATTAGGAATAGATCCCTTGGCTCATGATATAAGGTTTGTTGAGGACGACTGGGAAAGCCCCACTTTGGGAGCTGCAGGCCTTGGCTGGGAGGTATGGTGTGATGGCATGGAAGTTACGCAATTCACCTATTTTCAGCAGGTAGGCGGGTTTGAGTGCAATCCCGTAGCCGTTGAGTTGACATATGGCCTGGAGCGGTTAGCGATGTATATTCAAGGCGTCGAAAATGTCTATGATCTGGATTTTAATGGGCATGGTTTGAACTACGGAGAAGTATTTCATCAGGCCGAAAGGGAATATTCCGCATATAATTTTGAATATGCAAATATTGAGATATTAAGGAAACACTTTGAAGATGCAGAAAATGAATGTATCCAGCTTCTTCAAAAATCACTTCCATTACCAGCTTATGACCAATGTATAAAATCTAGTCATCTCTTTAATTTATTAGATGCGCGTGGTGCTATCAGTGTTACAGACCGAGCAAATTATATTGCTCGTGTGCGTGCCATGGCCAAGGGTTGCTGTGAAGCTTGGGTTGGCTCCAGGAGTTCTAAAAATGAAGGGTCAGCATAAATATGGATCTAATTTTAGAACTTTTTTGCGAAGAAATTCCTGCTCGTATGCAGTTGCGTGCTATAGATGAATTTAAGTTAATTATCAAAAATAGTTTAATGAAAACTAACCTAAACTTTAGGGGTGTTAAAGGTTACGTGACTTCTCGGCGGCTCGCAATCATAGTTGAGGGACTACCGAAAGCGCAAGATAACGTCAAAGAAGAACGCAGAGGTCCCAGGACGGGTGCACCCGAAAAGGCGATACAAGGTTTCCTTAAGTCTAACAATGTCACCTTAGAACATTGTGAAAAGCGGAAGACTGAAAAAGGTGAATTTTGGTTTTTCGTTATTGAAAAAAAAGGTCTTATGACAGACGAAATCCTTAAACATTTACTTCCAGAAGCCATTCATAGTCTCCAATGGCCTAAATCGATGCGTTGGGGAGGCGGTACTTTCCGTTGGGTAAGGCCGTTACGGCGCATAATGTGTGTTCTCGATGGGAAAGTTTTGCCTATCGAAGTTGGAGACGATATTCCGTGTGGAAATATAACTAGCGGTCATCGTTTTATGGGCTCTAGTTCAATTGAAGTTAGTTCGGTCGTAGGTTACGAGAAAGAGCTTAAGAAAAATAAAGTAGTCATTGATGTTTCTCTTCGAAAAAAACTTATTGATAGTCAATCTAGGCAATTGGCAGATACCGCCGGTTTTGTGCTTAAAAATGACCCTACGCTCTTAGAAGAAGTGAGCGGTTTAATCGAATGGCCAGTGCCCCTTCTTGGAATAATTGATGAAGAATTCATGATGCTTCCAGATGAAGTGTTAATTACGTCGATGCGTACACACCAAAAATATTTTTCTGTTTTGAGAAAAGACGGTTCGCTGGCACCGCGTTTCGTGATGGTTTCAAACATTGAAACAAAAGACAATGGCATAGAAATCATTAAGGGTAACGAGCGAGTTTTGAAGGCGCGGCTCGCGGATGCCAAATTTTTTTGGGAGCAGGATAAAAGACACACACTGGAAAGTCGTTGCAATTCTCTGAACCAAATGATGTTTCACAAAAATCTCGGCAATCTTGGTCAAAAAGTTGAACGAGTTGAGAGGCTAAGTATAGAAATAGCTAAAACTATTGGTGCTGATCCGGAAATGTCTGCACGGGCGGCACACTTATGTAAGGCAGACTTGATGACGGGCATGGTGGCTGAATTTCCGAGCCTTCAGGGTACAATGGGTTACTATTATGCATTAGCTGATGGAGAGAATATTAAGGTCGCTCAGGCTATTAAGGAACATTATGCTCCTGCAGGTCCAGAGGACGCATGTCCGACGGCACCAATTAGTGTTGTAATTTCAATTGCTGATAAAATGGATACTCTGGTTGGTTTTTTTGGCATGGATGAAAGGCCAACCGGATCACGTGATCCATTTGGCTTGAGGCGAGCGTCTCTCGGAATTATTCGGCTGATTTTACAAAATAATCTAAATGTTCGACTTTCTCGGCTCGTGGAGATTACGCGGAATCAATACATAGACGATGCAGCATTTAGTCTTGAGGGTTTTCAAACAGTTCTTTTAACCTTCTTTGTTGATCGATTGAAAGTTTATCTTCGAGCGCAAGGTGTTCGACATGATCTTATAGAGGCCGTGTTTCAATCAGGCGATGATGATCTTTTGCGGCTCGTTCAAAAAGCCAATGCTTTAGCGATGTTTATAGCCACGGATGACGGAGAAAACCTTCTTACAGCTTATAGACGAGCTCGCAACATAGTTGAAATAGAAGAACAAAAAGATGGAACCAATTACGGATTAGGGGTTGTTGAGGAAGATAAGTTGATTCAACCGGAAGAAAATCTTCTTTGGACAGCTTTAGGAGAATTCGACAACGTTGATCTTAATGATCCAGATATGTCTCAGTTTGAAGAAATGTTGGCAAAGCTAGCCAATTTAAGAGTCCCGGTTGATAATTTTTTCGACAAAGTAATAGTAAATTGTGATGACGCTGATTTGAGGAGAAATCGTCTACTAATGCTCTCTACAATAGGAAATTGTTTGGATAAGTTAGCCGACTTTTCATGCCTTGAGAGATAATTTTTATATTTTCTTTGCCCAATCCGATATCAGTTCTCCCAATTCTGCTCTTTTTGATGGTTGATTAATTAAAAAATGGGTTCCACCAATAATTTGATGAAATTTCTCTCTTTTTCCTGCCGCTTCTGACCACATTTTGATATCACTTGGTAGTGCGTTTGTATCGGCGGTGAATTCAAAATTTATGATTGGAACCGATGTACGGAGTAAACATTTCGGCCCATTTGCGTTGGAACTTAGAGACCATTGGCTCATCCAAGATTTAAGAGTTGTAAATCTTGCAGCATCTCGAGCTCCATAATTTAATTGGTATGGGTCACCCCAAACCATTCCCGTTTCTCGGTCATTGGGATCTAAAGTGAGGTCCAGGAATCTAGGGTCGGCGCAGGTTCGAAATACTAAAAATGGTTCATCATTAACGACAGTAGATCTTGTCTTTAAGGTTTCGATTCGTTTTTTAGTTTGGTTAGTAATAAAATTGGTTCTATCTAACTGGGCTTTTCTATATTTTGAGACGAATGAGGCATTGAATGGTGGCCCGTTCATAGTATTGAAGATATCCAGTTCAGAATTTTTAGAAAGAGGATCATTCTCATTTGTAACTGACGCGTCAATCCAATGGCTAAGTAGCAAAGCTCGCCCGGGGTGTGCTCCAAACAAAGCAATTCCATCGGCGGGAGGAAGATGTTCGGCTGTTAACCATACCTGATCTCCTGCCGGTGTTTTGGTAATAGTAAGTTCTTCAGATTCGGCCTGATATAATGCCACAGTTGAGGCTCCGCCCGAATTTCCGAGAAGGATAATTGTCTCGAAACCCTCATTTCTTAGGAATTTTACTCCTGCTCCTACATCTTCAATGACTCTTTCAAATAACAGATGGGCGTCATTATTAAGATANCGTGTATTTATAGCCAAAATATTAATNCCCCGCTTTNGCAACTCTTTAATCAAATAATGCNNAAAAAAATTACTAGTTGGNTGTACAATNAGCGCNGCGACNCTGCTTTTTNGTGAGCGGCTNAGTAATCCATAGATTCTNGGNCCGCGTTTTGGGTTTACATCGAGCGTTATTAGTTCTGGGGAGGTCATTTGACTTCNAATTTNCGCATTTCGAGNCGCTNNNTAAAANTAATTTAGNNCTTTTTTTNGTAGTTCANTNCTTTAANGTCTTTNAGTATTGGCATTTCTTCAAGATTTTTTTCATTAATTTGGTTCCAATCTATTTTATNCGGNGGAGGNAAGGGNTTTNTGACTACCAGAGTTTCATNAGGGGTTACAATAANCGAGAGTGGCAAGTCAANGGCCTCTCTGGGAAANTCCTCAACCACTGAAAGTTGGTGGACAGTTGTCGCGACGGGCACCGGTTTGTGGCCCAGTTCTCTTAAAATGGCAAACTCTATATCGCTGTAACCTTCTCCCTTACCACATCTTTTACCTGAACGTGTGACCGCGACGGAGCCGGCTATAATAGCATCCACTTGAGGAATTTCATTCAGAGATATTTCTTCAGACCATTCTTTACTAGACGATAGTGTTACTGCCTTGGAAAAATTTTCCGCACCGATAACAGCAGGGTCAAATTTTTGGAAACCTGCCCTAAGTCTCGGTGTTGTCATAAAATAGGTTATACCGCGTTTAAGAGCTTCAAGTCGAACTGGCCGCTGTGGTGAATCAGGGTTAATTTTAAGATATTTTGCGTCTTTCCAAGGGGATATTTCGAACAAATTGACGGCTGCGATTTCTGCATTTTTAAAATTGGGGATGCGGCCTTGGATAGGGAAAGGAAATCTAGCTTGCTTTCTATGCTGGAGTGTGTTCCAAACATATTGGCGAGCTAAGGCCTTAGATTTAAAGGATAAATTCATAGTTCTGCTTTATCGCATATCCACAAGGCGAAACTATAGGAAAGGGAAACCTCTTTTAGACGGTCAAATCGCCCAGAGGCACCTCCGTGACCAGCTTCCATATTTATCCAACAAAGGATTTCGTTGTCTCCTGTGTTGTGATACCTCAATTTTGATGTCCATTTTAAAGGTTCCCAATAAGTAACACGTGGGTCAGTAAGACCTCCCGTAGCTAGAACATATGGATAAGCTCGATCATAAATGTTTGTATACGGGCAATAGGACGCCATATCCAAAAATTGATCCTTATTCAGGATAGGGTTTCCCCATTCCACCCATTCTGGTGGGGTCAANGGCAATGTCTTATCTGACATGGTATTTANCACATCCACAAANGGAACNTCCGCTATGANCCCTTTAAAAAGTTCTGGCTGCATATTTGTGATTGCCCCCATCAGCATTCCGCCCGCTGAACGCCCTTGCGCGACAATTTTTCCCCTGCTGGTATAATTCTGTGAAATCAAATATTCTGCTGCTGATATAAAATCATAAAAGGTGTTTACCTTACTATTTAACTTACCATTGAGATACCAATCATAACCACAATCAGAGCCCCCACGAATATGGGCGATGGCATAAATCATGCCGCGATCTAACAAGCTAAATACAGGGGTAGAGAAACTAGCCGGCATAGCATACCCATAAGATCCATATCCATAAATGAGTAGAGGTGAAGTTCCATCGATGGGTGTATCTTTTTGGTATAAAATTGTTACTGGAATTTTNNTACCGTCATGACCTACAGCGAACTCGCGACGACAAACATAATTGTCAGGATNGTAACCTGANGGAATTTCTTGNTCTTTTCGTATNAGGCGCGTTCTTTTTGATAAACTATAATCATAAATCTGGTGTGGTGTCACAGGTGAAGAAAATGAGAAGCGTAAAATATCTGTCTTGAATTCAAAACCAAAATGAAGTGTCAGGTCGTATGCTTCCTCAGTGAATAAAATTTTGTGTTCTTCACTAGTTTCGAGGTTGCGGACTACTATCCTAGGCAGGGCCTCATTTAGTTCATGCCGCACGAGATAATTATTAAACACCATTATTGAAAGAATTAGACACCCTTTACGGTGAGGAACAATCTCATTCCAGTTTTCTGTAGCGTAATTTTCTAAAGGCGCCTCGACAATTTTAAAATCNAGGGCACCGGCAATATTGGTCCGTATAATCAATTTTTCATTATGATGACTTACGTCATAGCTCACGCCGGTCTCTCGAGTTTTAATCAGCGCTGGTTTTTTACTAGCGTTTTCAGCATCAATCAGTCGAATTTCAGTTGTTTCGGCATGGTCGTGGGCTTTAATTAAAATGAAGCGCCCACTTTCTGTTTTATCTACGCTTAAAAAAAACCCTGGATCATGTTCCTCATAAACGAGAGTATCTTTAGAGGNAACTTCTCCAATATTGTGGCAGAAAATTTTATTGGGCCGGTGATTTTCATCCAAAGTTGTGTAATAAAGAGCTTTGCTGTTACCGGAAAAGACGAAATCTCCCTGAGCATTGGCAATCTTCTCCGGAAGAGTGTTCTTGTTTTCTAAATCCCGTATTTCAATCACGTATTTTTCAGAACCGTTGCGATCTAAGGCGACTGCAAGTAATGCATGATCGGGGCTGTGTTGTGAATGAGCTAGTTTAAAGAATTTTTCACCTTTTGCTTCCTTTTCTCCATCAAATATAATTGTTTCGTCAGTGGTGATGTTGGAATGCCGAGGGCGCCGGCATAAAAGAGGATATTGTCCGCCTTTTAAAAACCTTTGGTAATATGCCCAATCGCCGTCGCAATCGGGTACGGAAAAATCGTCTTCTTTAATACGGCATCTTAATTCATCGAGAAGTTTTCTTCTGAAGTCGTCAATTGGATGAAGAACCTTTTCTGTATAATTATTTTCAGCGTCTAAATGCTCTCGAATTTCGGGGTTTAATTTTTTTGGATCACGCATGACCTGCTGCCAATTTGGATCGCGTAACCAAGCGTAGGGGTCATTGAGAGTTTTACCGAAACGATATTTTTTTTCTATTCGTCGTGAAGCCCTTGGCGCTGAGATTTTAAGAGTAGGTTTCAAACACTTCACCCTGAGACTTTACTTACCACCTCTATCGCCTTCTCCATCTATNAGAATAAATGCCATCGTGCAGTATTCTTCTGATTTATTGACCCAAGCGTGGTTGGTGCCTCTTTGTACCATTACATCGCCCGCCTTCATTACAACCTCGGAATCATCTAAGTACATCGTCATTTCTCCCGANAGACATAGNGCATAATCAACAGTATCAGTTTNATGCATAAAGGAGTGTTNTTTCTTTTTCTGTTCNNTTTCACCGTGNTGCAATGCGCCGTCCGCACCGTATTCCTGAAANGCCTTTTTTGCCGTTTCTTCGTCTACTTGNTNTACCTTCGATTCTGGCGGAAACTCNATCAATCGGAAAGTNGTTCCGGNTTTTGGNGGGGGTAAGGGAAGNTCGATACTCGTCTCTTCTTCNGGTCCATCATATCGAGCGGGGGAAGATTTGGTTGTCCACATGTTATGAAAAANTACTCCNGGTCTATTNGGAGTAGTTTTGACGCCTGGTGTTGGTCCNTCAGCAATAATNATTGCCTTTCCATTTTTATCATGGCCGGTGACAATGCGCCGAATACCCATAGGTTTTTGATCGTTCATTTTACATTCTTTCTCAATTAAATTTCATAAGTTTTTTAAAAAACTAACTAATGCAGAGTTAAAATTACCGGGGTTCTCCATATTGGCGATGTGGCCGGCGTTGGGGACAATATGCATTGTTGAACTTGGAATCATTTCCAATAATGGTTCCATCGATTTTGGTCCAGCTGCGGCATCCTCAGCCCCTGAAACAAATAATGTGGGAACTGTTATTTCCTCGATTCGGCCGTGGTATTGGATGGTTTGAAGTGCTGAAGCACAGCCCAGNAAACCCTCAAGCTTGGTNGTGCTAATCATATTTTTGATTTTANTCATTGTNTNTTGGTTGNCAGAGNTGGAATAAAACTTCNCAGTAAACCAACGAGTNGCCGTTGGNTCGGCCATACCTCTCATGCCACCTTTTTCNGCCATTNCCTTGCGGTCGTTCCACGCTTCAACGAAAGNNTCAGGCGAGTGGTGTGGTAAGTCACAGCCGATAAATCCGTTAAGGCGTTTATTATGATCTATGGCGACACCTAAACCAGTTGTTCCACCCATTGATAGACCACATAAAACACTATTATTGATATCTAATTGGTCCCAAAGTGAGATCAGATCCTGCACTAATAAGTCGAAGGAATAAGGTGGAGGGCTGGCATCTGTGTCACCGTGACCGCGCTGATCATATCTAAGAATGCGCCAATCAGTAGACAAGAGCTTAACTTGTTGATCCCACATAGTAAGGTTTGTCGCGAGTGAATTAGAAAAAGTAATCCAGGGAGCACCCTCTGGACCCTCTATTTGATAGTTTATATTTATTCCATTAGCCGAAACTGTCGGCATATTTTCTCTCCCGTTGGTTTTCGTTATTAGTAAGTCAGGTTATTTTGATACGAGTTTTGATCGTCTGGGTCAATTGATGCGGCTAAGATAAAGTCCGTATAAGTTTTGAACCCAAGATATGATAAAAAAAACAGGGAGGTTTTTATGCCCATAAAATCAATGAGTAAAGCATTTAGAGAGCTGTTGGCCAGTAACAATATAATTGTGAAACCGGGCGCTCACAATGCATTAAGCGCTAAGATAATTGAGACTGCGGGATTTCGGTCTTGTGGTGTCTCAGGTTATGCAGTCTCGGCTACGCTCCTTGGAAAGCCAGATGTAGGTTTGGTTACTTTAGATGAAATGGTTATGTTGTCTCGCTATATCGCAGACGCTGTTGATATTCCTGTTATAGCAGATGCTGATACTGGGCATGGTAACGCCATAAATGTAATGCGGACTGTCGCGGATTTTATTCGGGCTGGTGTAGCCGGTATTCATATAGAAGATCAGGTGTCTCCAAAAAGGTGTGGACATGTAGCTGGCAAGCAAATTATTTCGATTGAGGAAGCAACGGGTAAGTATCGGGCAGCCGCAAAAGTCAGAGATGAACTCGATCCCGGTTTTGTCTTAATTGCAAGAACCGATGCACGCGGTGTGTCAGGAGGCTCAGTCAAGGCTGTGATTGAACGGTCGAAAGCTTATCTCGATTCTGGGATTGATATGATTTTTCCGGAAGGCCTGACTACAAAGAAGGAGGTTGAAGAAGTATGTGAAAAAATAAAGGCTCCCATACATTATAATCGTACAGGTGTGTCACCAATGTTAACTCTCAAGGAATTGGATGAATTGGGTGTATCAATGGTTAGTTTTGCGACCGGGGCTTTAAGAGCGGGGGCCTGCGCAATGTGGGATTTTATGCATAAATTCAAAGAACAAGACGTAGCTTGTCAAAAGGCGTTTCTTTCAGAGGTAAAAGATCATCCGGTCGGTGATATCCATGCTTTTATGGGGTTTGATAAAATTCGTGAACTTGAAGAAGAGTTTTTGCCAGAGGGTGAGGTATCTGAAAAATATGAGGGTTCGGTGGGGTTCATGCCAACTAGTAAAAAATAGGGGAAATTATTATGGGTATGACAGTAATAGAAAAAATTCTAGCTAAAAATTCTGGTCAGAATTTGGTTAAACCCGGAGATTTGGTCGTTGTTAAAGTGGGAACAGCAATTTTATATGACAATAACTTTGGTCCATCAATTTGGCGAGATATAATTGAGGTTTATGACCGAGAGCGTGTAGTAGTGGTTTTTGATCATCGAGTTCCCGCTAAAGATATCATAAGTGCGACAGCCCAAAAGACGGGCCGCGAGTTTGTAAAAAAATTTAACATCGAACGGTTTCATGATGTAGGTGCNAAACAAGGAATAAGCCACGTATTGGTCGCCGATCATGGATATGCCCTGCCTGGCTCTGTTCTTGTTTGTGGNGATTCTCANACGTGTAGNGCCGGAGTTTTCAACTGCGCTGCGAGAGGTACGGGCGCACCGGATATGTTTTATGCGGTCACCAAAGGAGAGACCTGGTTTCGAGTTGGGGAAACAATTCGATATGACTTGAAGGGTAAACTAAAAGCAGCTGTCTCTATGAAGGATGTATTNCTTTATATTGCTGATAAATTTGGNTCTCATGCCAATCAAAACGTCGAATTTGGCGGTGGTGGGCTACCTTCTTTAACGATAAATGCTCGTCGCACATTGACTACAATGTGTGCGGAATTGTCAGCGGAGTTCGCTACATTTGAACCAGATCCCGTCTTAATAGATTATATTCGAGCCCGAAGTTCCACTCATTTTGAGGAGCAATACCCGGATAAAGATGCAAATTATTTATATAGAAGGTCGATTGAATTAAACAAAATTGAACCGCTTGTAGCTTTGCCTGATACTGTTCTCAATAACTCTCACAAAGTCGGAGAGCTNAGTGGTACGAAGATTAATCAAGCCTTCATTGGNTCATGCGCTAATGGGACACTTGATGATTTTGCAGCGGCGGCACAAGTTTTAAAGGGAAATAAAGTTGCTCCCGATGTTCGTTTAATTATTACACCTGGCACCCAAAATATTTATCTCGATGCCTTGCGGCGTGGATATGTAGAAATTTTAATTGAGGCGGGTGCAGTTGTAACAAATGCAACATGTGGTGCGTGTGGTGGCGGACACCTTGGTATTCTTGCAAAAGGTGAAAGTTGCATAACCGCTAGCACTCGAAACTTCAAGGGACGCATGGGCGATCCTGACTCAAAAGTATATATGGGTTCACCTGCGACGGTTGCAGCATCTGCCATTAAGGGGACAATCGCCGATCCACGGGAAATGATTGGCTAAAGGAACAAATATCATGGAATTCATAGGGAAAACATGGAAGTTCGGAGACAATATTAACACCGATCTAATTTTACCTGGCAGAGCGCAGCTTTTTACTGAGGAAGAGCAACTGCGCTGTGTTTTTGAAGCCAACCGCCCCGGATGGATAAATGAGGTAGCTGAAGGAGACATTTTGGTTGGAGGTCAAAATTTTGGCATGGGTTCTTCGCGACCTGCTGCACGTTCGCTACGAAATACTGGTTTAGCGTGTATGGTTGCAGACTCCATTAATGGTTTATTTTACCGGAATTGCGTGAATTGGGGGTTTTTAGCTTTGGAATGTGATGGGGTTTCCAACGCTTTTGAAGAAGGTGATCAGGCATCGGTTTCTTTCAAAGATTTTACTGTTAAAAATTTACGTACAAATAGTGTGCTGCAGGCTCGCGGTATTCCAAATGTCCTATTAAATACGATGACTGCTGGAGGAGTTTTACCACTTTTAGAGTCTGAGGGTCTTATCGCACCAAAATAAAATTCTAACTGGAAGGTTATTATTATGGACAAAACCTCAGCAATAGACGCCATAAGACTACGTGAAGATGTCAGGGAAATCGAGTGGGAGGCAAGGGTTGAACTCGCGGCTGCTTTCCAAATTTTTTATGGTAACGGTTGGAAC
This sequence comes from Rhodospirillaceae bacterium, assembly GCA_002719885.1. Lineage (GTDB taxonomy): Bacteria > Pseudomonadota > Alphaproteobacteria > MPNO01 > UBA2964 > UBA2964. The sequence continues at coordinate 22,731 of PBFH01000006.1, forward strand.
GGATCAACAGCCAATCATATGACAGCACTTATTCCTGATGAACCGGCTAAATAATGGTCAGGTAATTAGTGACACAGATCTAAAGCCCCGCCCCACTGGACTCAACTTCCGTCGTGCTATCCAGCGTGAAATTCCGCATGTCGCCCTTTTCGCTACATTCGCACCCCTTAGCGGGCTTTGTTGTTTTGGCGATGAAGGAAAGGTTAACGTTTTTTGATCAAGGGTCTTGTTCTGTTTATGGACAGGTTGCCTACCACGATTTTGAGGGTATAGCAGAAGAAGCTGATGAAGCACCCAAAATATTTTCCGATCTTGGTGATAAATTTACGATGATCATGCGGAATCATGGCCTTCTTACCATTGGACGAACCATTGCCTAGGCTATTGCTAACATGAGTAGATTGGTACGTGCTTATGAAACACAGGAAAGACTGCTAGCTGCCAATGCAACCCCAGCTCAGTTGTCGAGGGGAATTTGTGAGTTTACTGTTTCCCAAATAAACGGCAAATATGGTAACGCCCCTGGTGGCTTCAGGTTGGAATGCAGCTTTTCCCCGTTTAGTGCGGCAAGACCCATCATTTATGAGTTAAATAGATGCGATAGTTGGGTCGGGGAAGATCTCTATAATTACATTGAGGTCGCCTGGTTCCGCGCCCCCGAAACCTTCAATTCCAAAGCCCCTAATTTTAATTGACTGGCCGTTAATATGCCCTGCTGGAACGTCAACGGCGATTGTTAATCCGGTCATGGTAGTTACTAATTTACATATGCCTTCGCGAGCCTCTGTTTCGGTGATTTTTAATTTGGTAGCAATATCCTGACCCCGGACTCTCATTGACGTCGCTGTAGCTCCTTTGACCCTTCCAAGACGTGTCCCTGCAACATCACCATAAAGGTCCTTAATGCGTTCTCCCGATGTTTCATCAATCTCAAATTTATACCATACATCGCCTTTTTGCCCGTCTGCACCATAGGGGGGCGTACTACCTCGGAGGCCAGCGTTGTGGTCGTATTTGGCTCTTTTTTTTGTATCGGCTAGCAGATTATATGCAGCTGTAATTCGTTTAAAATGATCTGAGGCTTCTTTGTTCCCTGAATTAACGTCTGGATGAAGCTTTTTGGCAAGAGTTCTGTAGGCTTGTTTAATTTTTTCTAGGTTGGCGAGACGGTCTACACCAAGAAGTTTATATGCATTCATATTAAGTATTTATAAATCCGGAGCGTTGAGTATTGAATAATTATTTTCGATTACTAGCCTACCGCCGGTAATTTTCTGGAGTTCATCAAAAGATGTACCATCAATTATTTCACGGACTACAAATGAATTATTTTTGANATCAATCAATGCGTGGTCNGTATAAATTCTTGTGACAACGCCGTTTCCCGTAAGNGGGTATGTGCATTGTTCNAGTANTTTNGGTTNTCCANCTTTAGTACAATGGTCGGTAATTATAAAAATTTTTTTCGCTCCAACAGCAAGGTCCATGGCGCCTCCGACACCAGGAGGCCGAGAGTTATCCAAGGTTGCCCAGTTTGCCAAGTCNCCCGATTGTGANACCTGAAAAGCGCCCAACACGCATATATCTANATGTCCACCACGTATCATGGCGAANGAGTCTGTATGATGGAATATGCTTGCTCCATCGACGAGTGTTACCGGCTTTTTGCCGGCATTAATTAGNTCAGGGTTTTCCTNNCCAATGGGCGGCGTGCGTCCCATTCCTAGCAAGCCATTCTCGCTATGGATGATTACTTCCCGATTAACTGGAAGGTAGTTTGCTACCATTTCTGGGGCNCCGATTCCGAGATTGACGTAGGCGCCTTCAGGTATATCCTGTGCGACTCGCCATGCAATTTGGTTTCGGTTTAATCTAGCCCTCATCAGCTCTACCCTACTTCCATAACACGATTTACATAAATTCCGGGTGTGATCACCTGCTCAGGGTGGATGTCGCCNAGCTCTACAAAACNGTCGACNTGAACNACNGTTAATTTTGCCGCCATGGCCATTGTAGGCCCAAAACCACGAGCGGAAAGGTTATATGTCAGGTTGCCCCAACGATCTGATTCTCGCGCTTTAATAAGTGCAAAATCTGCTGTTAGTGGGCTTTCAAGTACGTATTCTTCACCATCGAAAACGCGACGTTCCTTGCCTTCATCTAATGGAGTATTGACCGAAGTGCGGGTATAAANCCCGCCAATTCCAGCACCGCCTGAACGCATCCTCTCACTTAACGTTCCTTGTGGAACAACTTCAAGTTCTAACAAACCTTTTGCAAAAAGCTCTTTTGTAATTTCTGAATTACTTGAAGTTGGAAACGAACAAATTACTTTAGCAACGCGCCGTTCCTTTAGAAGTTTTATGAGACCGCGTTCGCCTTCGCCTGCATTATTGGAAATGATAACAAGATCACGGTAACCGAGATCTAATACGGCTTCGAGTAACTCTTGAGGGGCTCCGGCCGCGCCAAACCCTGCAGACATTATCGTTGCTCCATCAAACATGCCCTCTAAGGCTGAGTCAAAATCGTATACGCGTTTATCAATCATCTTGAATTAATATTATTAAAACCTGAGAATATTCAAACTTATAAATTTTCGACTTTTAGATCCAGTGATGCAACTATTACAAAAATGTTTCCGCCAAACCCTATACCCTTAGATTATAAAAAGCTAAATTTTAAGCAATAAATTTGAGGAGGCATACATGGTTAACTCATTCAAGAAGGGCGGCTATCTAGATTTTCATGAGCATCTAGAAAAACTGGATGAGGCGGGGCTGCTTACGACAATTGATGAACCCGTTAACAAGGATACTCAATTACATCCACTCGTTCGGTGGCAATTTAGGGGTGGGATACCGGAGGAGGAGCGCAAGGCCTTTAAATTTAATAATGTAACCGACAGCCTTGGAAGATCTTTTAATATGCCAGTTGTGGTGGGGGCGTTATCGACTAATGCCGCCATGTACTCGATAGGTATGGGGGTCTCAATAGAAGATATTGGAGAAAAATGGAATGAGGCAATGGATAATCCCATTGATCCAATTACTNTCGATGAAGCAGTATGCCAAGAGATTTTTATTTCGGGTCAAGAGTTGAAAGGTGAAGGTAATGGACTTGATAGTTTACCTGTTCCTATTTCTACGCCCGGTTATGACAGTGCCCCATATTTAACAGCTACTAATGTAACTACTCGTAATCCTGAGACCGGTATTCAGAATATGGGTACGTATCGAGCTGGATTGAAAAGTTCAAATCGACTTGCGGTGAGGATGGTTTCTCGCCCGGGCGGTGCCGAAGGTCACATGCACTGGGGTCTATATAAGAAACGTGGACAGAAAATGCCGTGTGCCATAGTAGTTGGATGTCCTCCTGCAGTTGCTTATATGGGGCCTCAAAAACTACCAGTAGGTGTCGACGAAATTGGGGTGGCTGGCGGGGTCGTTGGTGAGCCTATCCGACAAGTTCGATGTAAAACGGTTGATATCTTGGTACCTGCGGAGTCTGAAATTGTATTTGAGGGGTTAATAGACACTGAGTACCTTGAACCAGAAGCCCCCTTTGCTGAAAGTCACGGACATGTTGCATTGGAGGATTTTAATTCCTCGATGGAGGTAACTGCAATTACCATGCGGAAAGATGCGGTATTCACATCAATCATTTCTCAACTCACACCTTCCGAATCGAGTGTTATCAAACGGGTAGCTTATGAACCCCTTTACNTGTCTCACTTGCGCGATAATCTNGGGATAAAAGGTATNAAAAAAGTATATTTGCATGAAAATCTTACCAATCTTCGTCGNATACTNTTTGTTCAGGTAGAACGAGNCGTTCCTACTACCGAGGTGTGGAGGGCCCTTTATGGTGCTTCATCTNTAGCGGCCGCAATTGGAAAATATGTTGTTGCGGTCAATGATGATATCGATCCCAGTAATGGAGACGCCATTTTCTGGGCACTAGCCTANAGGGCTAATCCNGCTCTCGATATTCAAATNNTGAGGCATCGCGTACCCTACGGNCCCCGCGATAGGCGTTCACCTAACGGAGAGGACTCAACGCTTTTAATTGACGCGACATTAAAGTCAGATATGCCGCCNATTGCATTGCCTAAAAAGGAGTATATGGAGCATGCNGCCGCTCTNTGGGANANNNTTGATCTACCCCCACTGCAACCGGAAAGTCCTTGGCACGGNTATTCATTGGGTGACTGGGCAGAGGAATGGGATGAAATGGCCAAACGTGCTGCAGATGGCCGGTATATGGAGAATGGAAAAAGAAGTGCCCAGCTTAGACGAAACGATGTCTTACCTAACGCCTCGATCCGGGAAGTCCCGGGTAATCCTTTTGAGGANAGNTAAAGTTGGATGAAATTATGAACGGTATTGGAGCACCCACCCCTAGAGTTGAAGATAACCGCCTTTTAAAAGGTGAGGGAATATTTAGCGATGATATAGGTAAGTCCAACCAACTTTACGCCGTGATGGTCCGGTCTGAGTATGCACATGCAGTGTTATTAAGTATCAGCTTTGCAAAAGCCAAATCGATGCCGGGAGTGGTAGAAGTATTATCTGGAGATGACTGGTCAAGTGATGGTTTAAAGCCCATGCCGGCGTGGGGAAACCCGAAAGATGTGGAGCTTAAAAACCGGGATGGATCTGAAATTTTTTATACTCCACTTTTCCCGATAGTCTTGGACCGAATTCGTCGTGTTGGAGAGGTTTTGGCAGTTGTCGTCGCTAAGACTGAAGCGCAGGCGCGAGATGCGGCTGAAACGGTTGAGATAAACTGCAATGTTTTGGAGAGTGTCACAGATGGGGTTTCGGCTTTAAAAAGTGGAAGTCCCCAACTTTGGCACGAAGTTCCAAATAACCTTAGTGTTGACGACATTAAAGGGGACAGGGATGCGTGTGATGAAATATTTTCCAGAGCTCAACATATTATTTCCCTAGAAACATTCAATCAGCGTGTAACCGGTGTTCCGATGGAACCNCGTGCAGCTGTTGGAGTTTATAATCCAGAAACCGATAGTTATAAATTAGAAGCGGGCGGGCAGGGTGTCATTCGGTTTCGAAATGAATTATCTACGACATTTGGCGTAGAAACTGAAAGAATACATGTGGTGTCTCGTGATGTAGGAGGAGGATATGGAACGCGTAATCATACATATCCGGAATTTGCTCTGGTATTGTGGGCCTCCAAAAAAACCGGCCGACCCGTAAAATGGGTCTGCGATCGTTCCGAAGCTTTCATAAGCGATTATGCCGGGCGTGATCTTGTTACAAAAGCAGAGCTAGCAATTAATGCTGAGGGTAAATTTTTAGCACTTAGGACTGAAAATATTGCAAACTTGGGAACACACACCGTTTCTTTTGTACCACTAGCTCGAGGGCCAACGGTTTATAATGGTGTTTATGATATTGCGGGAGGTTATGCAGTTTCTCGGGGTGTGCTGACCAATACAACGGCAACTGCGAGTTACCGTGGAGCAGGTAGGCCAGAGTCGATGTTCGTTATAGAACGATTGATTGACATGGCAGCTCGGGAAATTGGCATAGATCGCATAGATTTGCGGCGTTTAAATATGATATCTGAATGGTCTCTTCCTTATACCAATGCTTTTGATGTTACATATGATAGTGGTAAGTTTTCTTTAAGCATGGAAAGGGCGATGGAACTCATTGATTGGGATGGGTTTTCGAATCGAAAGATTCTTGCTCGAAAACAGGGACGACTCNTAGGAATTGGTCTAGCAAATTATATAGAGACGGCGACCGGCTATCCGCAGGAAAGAGCAGAGATGGAAATTCTTCCGTCCGGACATGTGGATTTAGTGATTGGGACACAATCCTCAGGTCAAGGGCATGAGACAACATACGCACAAGTCGTCTCAGAGTGGCTTGGAGTACCATTTGAAACTATTATTCTGAGGACGGGAGACACAAACTTTGTATCGGCGGGCTCGGGTTCTCACTCTTCGAGGTCTATGCGCTTGGCTGGTCACCTTTATCGTCAAACGGTTGATGAAATTATAGCGAGAGGGATAGAAATCGCTGCTATAGCGATGGAGGTTTCCTCTGAAGATATAACCTTTTCGCAAGGGCAATTTTGTGTTGAGGGTACTGATCGGGCAATAGGCCTATTCGATACGGCGGGGATCGCGATCGATAACAATGTGCCTGCGAAATTAAGAGGGCCTCTCAAGGCAGTTGCTGAGATTAATGACTCTCTTCCAACATATCCAAATGGCTGTCACGCTTGTGAGGTTGAAATTGACCCTGAAACGGGCTCCGTTAAAATATTACGTTATTCAGGAGTGGATGATGTAGGACGCATTATAAATCCTCTAGTGGTAGATGGACAATGTCATGGTGGAATCGCTCAGGGCGTGGGACAGGCAATCCAAGAGGAGTGTGTTTACGACGGTTTGACGGGTCAATTATTAGCTGGTTCATTTATGGATTATGGCATGCCAAGAGCTGACGAGCTTCCCTTTTTTGTACTGGAGAATAATGAAGTGCCTGCGACCAATACATTTTTAGGAGTTAAGGGCGGCGGCGAGGGAGGTACGACGGCAGCCCCGCCTGCAATGATCAATGCAATTGTTGATGCATTGTCCGAATTTGGAGTGGACCATGTTGATATGCCGGCAACTCCACAAAAAATTTGGAGTTTCATACAAAACTCAACTGAAAAAAAAATATTTAACAAAAAGGAAGTCAATGACTGAAAAAATTCTATACGACAAGAAAGGTGACGCTACACATATAACTCTCAATCGTGGGGATTGCGGTGGTTTGGTGAGTGATCCGATGGCTGCTCAATTAGCGAGTATGATTGATGCAGCAAACGAGAATTCCAAATATGTTGTATTCCGCAGTGTCGGTAAAGATTTTTGCCTTGGCAGGGATTCAGATGGGCGGGAGCCGGGTCGGCCGGCCGATGCTATGGAGTCGCGCAGGCGCAGTGAAGTAGTGTTTAATTTCTATGGGTCTTTTAGGCGTTCCAAGATACCTGTAATTGCTGCAACTCAAGGTCGGTCACTCGGATTCGGTTGTGCGATTGCATCGGTATGCGATATAACAATCGCGGCAGGAAGCTCGCGGTTTGCCTTACCAGAAATGGGGCACAATATCATGCCAACCATGGCGATGTCTTCGCTTGTTGATCGTGTGGGCCGAAAAGCTGCTTTGTATCTTACTTATTCTACGGAAGAAATTGATGCATATACGGCTCTTGCATACGGTCTTGTGAGCCGAGTTGTTGATGATGATAAGTTAGATATACATCTCGACATGGTCTGTGCAGCTCTGGATAAAGCGCCGATACCTGCCGTTCTCTCCGTTAAGGAATACGCTACCAATGCGTTGACGATGTCGATTGAACAAGCCACAGATTTTGCTCGTAATATGCATTCCGCTGTAAATACATCCAAAGGGATGATGGGCAATTAGCTTATTGATCCTGTTAAAAAATTATCCGGTATAATGTAAAAGTTTGCGGCTACAAAACTTTCAAAAGATTCTTAAATTTTTTGGCATTATTTTATTTACTCACTTTTGTTGATTAGCGCTCTTGATCGCAGACCAAACCCTATAGGGAGTTGCTGGCATTTCAATATCTTGGACTCCTAAGTCGTATAGTGCATCCAAAAGAGCATTGATAATAACTGCAGGAGCAGGGGTAGTGCCACTTTCCCCGCCTGATTTTACACCAAGAGGATTTTGTTTGCTGATAACCTCGTGATAATTCACAGAAAAAAATGGTACATCGTATGCGCGTGGCAACGCATAATCCATGAAGGAGCCCGCATAAGGCTGTGCCGTCTTTTCGTCAAAATAACATCTTTCCATAAGAGCCTGGCCAAACCCCTGGACAATACCCCCGTGAATTTGTCCATCTACAATTAATGGGTTAATCACGCGTCCAACGTCGTCGACTGCAGTATATCTCTCTAAATTTACTTCGCCTGTTTCTGCGTCGACCGTGACCTCGCATACATGGCAACCATTTGGAAACACGGCTTCATGCATTACATTCTTGAGTTCAGCAGTAAGTCCTCCCCTGAGTTCTTTTGGAAGATTTAAATTGAGAATTTTTTTAGCGAGGGTGAACCAATCGATCGCTCGATCCGTTCCTTTTACCCAAAAAACGCCATCAGTAAATTCTATATCTTGGTAGGCTGTTTCCAGAATAATAGCCGATAATAACTTCCCTTTTTCAATTACCTTATTAGAAGCTAATACTATTGCTGTTCCTGCCATACGCATCGATCGTCCCGCATGGGAGCCATTACCTTCCTTGGCGACGTCGGTACTACCTTGTTCAATAACGATTTTTTCAAAAGGTATCCCTAAAAATTCGGCAGCAACTTGAGCAAAGCTGGTTTCATGGCCCTGACCACTAGACTGGGTGCCAACGGAGACATTAACACCATTAGTATGAACTTTAACGCTAGACCATTCCATTGGGGCTCCCGATGAAGTTTCAATGTAGGGTACGATTCCTATCCCACGTTTGAGCCCAAGTTTTTCAGTTTCGATGCGACGTTTATCAAACCCGTGGTAGTCCGACCTCTCTATCGCAATATCCAGAACGCGTTCAAACTCTCCACTGTCGTATAACATTCCCTGCGGGTTCTTATATGGCAGCTGATCTTTATGAATTAGGTTTATGCGTCTTAATTTGATCCGGTCGATTTTCAACTTTCTCGCCGCGGTATCGATTAGACGCTCTAAAGCAAATATACACTCCGGCCTTCCTGCACTTCGATAAGGGTTAGTTGGCGGGGTATTGGTTANACAAGCTTTGAGATTCAGGCCTGCTGTTTTTATATCGTAGGGTCCAGTCGCTATGCCTGCACCCTTTGACAAAGGGGCAAAAGAAACTGGGTAGCCGCCGACATTACTTATATTTTGGCCTTGTATCGCAAGAAATTTACCATTTTTATCAATAGCTAATGAAAGTGAACTGATCAAATCTCGGCCTTGAAGGTCGCTCAACATACATTCACTGCGGTCAGCGGTCCATTTTATTGGTCGATTAAGACTCTTGGCAGCATATAGTATCAGTGGAATTTCTGGGTATACTCTATTTCGAGTACCATAATTTCCGCCAACATCTCCACATATTACTCGCATCCGTTTTTCGGGTACGCCTGCTAGCAGTGCAAGCTCTTTACGATGACGCAAAGCGCCACCCCCGCCGGCATATAAAGAATAACTATCCGTCTCAATATCATAAATCGCTAAGCCAGAGCGCGGTTCCATAGGAANACCTGTTACGCGGCCTANATTTACCGTTAAATCAACAACGTGGTCAGCCTCTTTAATTATTGCCTTCGTTTTTTCTAGGTTACCAAGCTCACTGTCCACACATAGGTTCTGATCTAAATCCTCCCAGAGTTGTGAGGATAACTTCGATTTTCTTGAGTCAGCGTTTGCTTCTAAAACTTCATATGACACTTTAATTTTTTCTGTCGCTTCCAAAGCTTGGTTGGCGGTGTCAGCGATGACCATTGCGATCGCTTCTCCTACGAGATGAATTCGTTCTAATGGTAATGGAAACTGTTCTCTCACATTAGGTTGCGTGCCACCCGGGCCGAATAACTTAGGGTCTGTCTTAGCGCTAGGAATAGGGTTGTTTTGTAATGGTGGAAGCCCTTTGTTTTGCCAATCACGGCCGGTTAAAACTAGGAGAACTCCGGGCATAGANGCGGCTAATGAGGTGTCGATATTTTTTAATATTGCATGTGCATGTGGGGACCTGAGCATTGCTGCATAGGCCTGTTCGGCAATATTGTTATCGTCGCTAAATTTCCCATTCCCTGTCACTAGGCGCAGATCTTCATTGCGGATGAACGGTTTTCCTATATTTTTATACATGTTAGCTAGGATACTTTTCAGATGGTGGTCAGGCAACTAAATGGCATAAGATCTAATATACAAATTAATTTTAAATTAATAATTCCATAATCAAGGTAATTTTTGAGTAAGGGTGTTAAAATGGTAACCGAAACATTTCGCAATTCTTCACATTGGGGGGCATTTTATGCAGAGGTTGANAATGGTCGTGTTAAGGNTGTGCGNNCATTTGAGGAGGACCCCAATCCGTCNGCGATGCTTCGCTCGATNCCACANTCTGTGCACGCAGAGACACGTGTCGCGAAACCATATGTACGTGAGGGATGGCTCAATGGGGATAAAAATTCTGGAGAAGGACGTGGTCGAGAACCCTTTATAGCTGTCAGCTGGGAAGAAGCATTCGATCTTGTTTCGGGCGAATTGAAACGAGTTAAAGAAACTTATAGCAACGACTCAATCTTGGGGGGGTCTTANGGCTGGTCTAGTGCGGGAACCTTTCATCATGCGAGGGTGCAGCTTCGACGGTTCTTATTTGCGTTTGGTGGATGTGTAGATCAGTCTTCGAACTATAGCTTTGGTTCCGCTATGGCCTTTGTACCCCACATTGCTGGCGATATGCGAACGGTCACCGGACCCATAACATCTTGGTCAGCCATTGTTAANAACACGAAAAATTTGGTGGTNTTTGGAGGNATTAATCCAAAAAACATGCAAGCNGCACGAGGTGGAAATGTCGCGCATGAATTTATTCCCTCTATGAAACAGCTTGCCGCCGCTAATGTGAATGTCATTAACATAAGTCCGTGTCGAGATGATGCACCTGCGTTTCTGAAACCAAGTTGGCTGCCAATTCGTCCCAATACAGATACTGCGCTGATGCTCGCACTTACGCATACTCTNATTTCAGAAAANCTCCATGATAAGGAGTTTCTCGAAAATTATTGNGANGGNGNANANCGGGTTATTCCNTATATTATGGGTNAAACCGACGGTCAGCCGAAAGATGCAANNTGGGCGGCGAGTATCACCGANATTGATCCGAAGGATATTCGTGGTTTAGCTCTGCAGATGGCCGCAGGTCGGACAATGTTGTCAGCAACTTGGTCCTTACAGCGTGGAGACCATGGAGAACAACCTTATTGGGCTTTAATTTTATTAGCCTGCACTCTGGGTCATATAGGGTTGCCGGGAGGAGGGTTTTCATTTGGGTATGGGTCCACGGGGGGTATGGGAAATGTTCCAACTAAATTCAATCCCCCTTCACTGAGTGCCGGGCGTAATCCAACAAATTATGCTATTCCTGCGGCCCGCATTGCGGATGCACTTCTCGAACCTGGAAAGGTGATAGAGTATAATGGTAAGAAGATCACCTTTCCTGATATTAAAATCATATATTGGGCAGGAGGTAACCCCTTTCACCACCACCAAGATATAAATCGATTGCGACGCGGGTGGCAACGGCCAGAGACCATCATTGTCCATGAGCCTTGGTGGACGGCTACAGCTCGACATGCGGATATTGTTCTCCCTGCCACTACGACACTAGAACGTAATGATTTTGGATGTGCTGCTAGAGATCCTTATTTGGTGGTAATGGAGAAGGCTATTGAACCAATTGATGAGGCCAAGAATGATTTTGATATTTTATGTGAACTTTCTTCAAGACTCGGCTGTGAAANGGANTTTACTGANGGCCGCGATGAGGATGGTTGGCTTAGGTATCTTTATGATAGTTGTCGCGAGGGGGCTAAAACCAATGAAGCAGCAATGCCGGATTTTAATACGTTCTGGAAGAAAGGTTTTTATAAAATTCCGGATCGACAGCTTGAATATACCTTGTTTACGGATTTTCGGGAAGATCCCGTAGAAAACAGATTAAAAACACGCTCCGGGAAATTTGAGTTATATTCCACCAAGATAGAAAAATTTGATTACGATGATTGTCCGCCCCACGTCACTTGGTTTGAGCCAGCAGAATGGCTTGGGTCCGATAAGGCTGAGACATATCCATTGCACCTTATGTCAAGCCAGCCAAAGGATCGTTTGCACAGTCAAATGGATGACGGGCCAGTAAGCATAGAAACTAAGGTTTCTGGAAGAGAGCCAATTGAGATCAATCCGGTAGACGCAGATGAAAGGGGAATTGAGGAAGGTCAGATTGTNAGGGTTTTCAATGATCGCGGCCATTGTTTGGCTGGAGCGCTTTTGAACAATGATATTAGGCCAGGAGTTGTAAGACTTTCTGCGGGTGCATGGTATGACTCTAATTATGGTGAGCCAGGTTCCTTGGAAATTCACGGAAATCCAAATGTTTTAACTAGGGACTTTGGAACATCAAGGGTTGGTCAGGCTCCAACTTCTACGACAGCGCTGGTCGAAGTAGAAGTTTATCAAGAAATAGCTCCCAAGATAAACGTATATTCTCCGCCGAAGATGGTTAATTTAGAGACTTAGTTTATTTAAAAAACATTAAAATAGCGCATCCCAACTAGTGGGATGCGCTATTTTTCAACGTTAAATCTATTTCTAACGTCTTATACAGTAAATTGCGATAAAGACCGCAATTACGCCTACTAACCCGGCGCCCGAAAATTGATTGATTAGGCCAATCAAATTACCTGCAACGTCAGAGTTTACAAAGATTAATGCCTTGGGGAACAGAACTTGTAAAACAATTCCAAGCCCAATTAACACTAAGGCAAATTCAATTAACTGTTTTAGCCATCCTCTTACAGTATCAATCACTAGAGTCTCTCCTTAATTTGCTAAAAAAAAGTAGCATTTTTTTCCTCTTGAACAAATGCCGATCTTATCCCNAGATTNAGTTTTNTTATGTTCTTCAGCTTCTTTAAAAGCCTTAAACTTATATTTTAGTCATCTCTAAATGGTCGCTGTCTCATTATCAGCCACGCCGCTACCAACGCAGCAATAACACCAACAAGGCCCTCTTTACCAAATGCACCGGCAATTTGTCCTATATTGCCAATAACATCTATTCCAAAAAGAGAGACAACTCCCGACCCAAATAAAACTTGAGCTACCGTCAATAAAGCAATGGTCAGTATCCCAAACTCTAAAAGAGCTTTAAGTGGTTTCATTAAGTAATCCATAGTTACCTCTGCTTGTTAAAGCACGCGAATCCTATACGCAAAATTGTTGACTTGAAAAGAACATTGTATAGAAAANGTTATATTTACTTTTACTTNAANGTTATTTTTAATTATTTATTATTTATTAATCAGCAAGTCTTTATTTGAATAATAAATAAAAAAAAATTTTTTTTTATTTATACGAATCAATCAAAAATTTTTTTTTATATTTGTAGTTAAAAAATTCAATAAATCATCGTTTTTTGGGATTAATATTATGGCTCTACATATTTTAGTTTATAATGTTCTTGGAATACCATTAAGTAGTTGATCTATTTAATAAAAAATAGGTATTTTTTCTTATNTTTTACAAAGAAAAACCTAAATTCTCTTATTTTTATACAAAAAGGAGTACTTTTGTAATGCTTTATATGTGTTATGGGGTTGATGCGCCTGATGGAGCAAAAAAGCGAGAATTGGCTCGAAACGANCATTTTGAGTATTTGGAAACTCACAAAGACATATTGTTACTNGGNGGNGCNACATTGGAGGATGAGACTGATATAAGGNTTGGTAGCTGNCTAATTATAAATGTACCAAGTCGAGAAGCGGCTGATGCNTTTGCAGATGGCGAGCCCNTAAGAAGGGCAGGNGTNTTTAAGTCATATACAGTTGTAAGGATGCGACGTGGTCAATGGAATCCGGGTGCAGCTCCGCTTACACCGGAGGGCAACTAACGCCAATTATTACTAACAATGCAATATACCTTGGTAACTGTGAGACTTTGACGGAGACGGTCACCGGTCCTAGAAAAATTAGTTTTATGAACCGATAAATTNGANTTGGTACTTNCAACTTTATTGTTATNCAAACCCACATGCTTTAGAATATATAAAAGACTTAGAGGAGTGGATGAGTATGATCGTCCCCGTCTTGGNGCACCNGCAACATGCACTCCTATTATTAACCCGTTTTTATCAACCCATGGACCTCCACTGATGCCGCCGAGGTGGGTCCCTCTATCAGGTATTCGATTAATTTGAGCCCAAGCCACTACGGGCTCTCTAGTCGAATATCGGCCNCTTACTGCCATTGTACGCCGACCAATTACTTTTGCATNGACATCCCCAGGTTTTCCCTTGGGAAATCCNAATGAATAGCCATCCTGNCCGCGGAATATACGNGTTCCAATTCCNGGTAATGGTTGGGCTCCATAATTAGTTTGTAATATGCTNATATCAGCATTGGGGTGATGCACTATACGTCTGACTTGCGTAAATCTTTTAGTACCGGTTTGGAGTGCAATCTTTTCACAACCATCTGCTACATGGCGAGCGGTAACCCATATTCCGTCTTTTGCAACTGAAAATGCGGTACCAGTGGAGGACTTTTTTGCATCCTCCAAGGTAATCGATAAGACAGGTCCTGCTGAGGGTTGCCATGGTTGGTTTCTTGGTGGTTTGACCGTTTCTATTGGTGGACGACGTATCTCATTAGACTGGTCGTTTCCGAAAGGAGGGTATTTTCCTAATAAGGCAATTACTATCAGGATGCAGACTGCTAAAATATCCCAAATACGCATATCTGTATGCGGTATCTATCCGGCGATGGCGGCGGCGTTAATAAACGCAACAGATAACTTGACCGCTATAACAAGAATCGAAGCTCCCATTTCACCCGCCTCAATTCTTTTTGGCAGATCTTTAAGTAAAAGATCTGCCAATCGAAAAGCCAGAAGTTGAATTACCAGGGCTACTAATCCCCAAAGAATAATATCTAGTACGCCCACGCTCGTNGCCATACAAANTGCTAACGGTATAGCTAGGCCTAGNATAGCTCCGGCGAAGGAGCTCGCTGCGGCGGAGTTACCCTGACGAATTAGTTTTATTTCATCCCAGGGAGTAATTAATTGGTAAACCCAAATACCGATGCCCAGCATTGCCATTGTGACCGAAAAATGCAAAAGCAGAGTTGGAAAACCATTTAAGAGGCTTTGTAAAATCGGGTCCATTGTTTTTCTGGTCCTATCTTTCTAAAAAAAACATTTTCAAATAAAATTCATAATTGCCTGTCATAAAATTATGGTGGTTTCTAATTCAAACACATTCTTAGACAAAATGATAAAATTTGAGAATACTCCGCTTCTTTCGTGGCGTCTATTAATGAAGCAAGCTAGATTAATAAAAATTATGGAGAAAGATATGGCCCTCAAAGGCGTTCGTTTTATCCCTTATAAAGAGACCTTAAGGCTTCTAAGCGTCGAGGAAGCCATGCAGATATGTGAAGACGTATATAAAATGCATGCGGCCGGAACGGTTCAGTGGTCTGAGCCATCTTCTTGGAAGTTGGACGCGGACGAGCCGTATTANAACCATTGGCATGTTAAAGGNGTGCTCCTAAAGGAAATTCCTACCACTGGCGTACGAATGTATAATTATTATGATGATGGTATTCGTAATACCGTTGGGCAACTTGAATGCGCGCGTTATATAATGTTAGCTGATCCAATGACCGGCCATGCGCAGGCGATAATTGAAGAACATTGGTCTTATGCGATNCGAAGTACCGCAGCGGCTATTTTACCGTTAAAATGGTTGGCACCTGACAACCCGCGCGTTCTTGGGCTAGTTGGTATAGGAACAATGGGCGTTAATTGCCTCGCTTGTCTGCGGACAATGTTTGAATTCGAAAAAATTATTTGTACTTCGCGTCGAAAGGAGACCCGTGAATCTTTTGCGAAAAAATGGTCAAAGGAATTAGGAATACCCGTTGAACCGGTAGATACAACGGAGGAAGTTGTTCGTGCAGCTGACATTGGTATNGGGGGCACGACCTCCACTGATATAATTGCTCAAGAAGAATGGGTAAAGTCTGGAGCAACATATATCTCNTTAGCGAGAAGAGAAATGGATCCNGCAGGTTGGGCNGCCTTTGATAAGGTGGTTATTGATGGNTGGGATGTAAANATCGTCACTAAAGANTTTCGNGANATGATTGAAGTTGGTCANTTTACTCGCGAGCAATTGCACGGGGAAATTTGTGATGTGGTAACAGGAAAAGTATCCGGGAGACAAAATAAGGAGGAGAGAATTTTGATTCATACGACAGGTCTAGTTTCTCAGGATATTGCTGTCTGCCATCATATTTATNAAAGAGCTAAAGANCANGNTNTCGGTATTGTTTTGCCGCCAACAGANGCATGACTTGANGTACAAATTATTGCTTATAACCCTATNTATTTTCNATACGATGGGTAGATAGAAGAGGGTCTCCGATGGCTTCTGCGCGTGCCANNTTGCGGCAGTAATANTCCCAAAAAACTGGAACATTACGTTCCTGNCCCTTGATCTTTAGAGCCTGTTCATCGTCACTTGGATACGACCATTCAAAACGAGTGCTACTCGTTTTGACAAATTCTTCACAGGCTGCCTCTTGAGCCGTTGCAATAACAAGNGCATGTTCAACTGAGGTGCCACATGCGACTACGCCGTGATTNCGCAAAAACATNCAATAGCTGTCGCCCANAATTGTAGCAGCTTCNCGCCCNGTCTCCAATTTAACGATTAATTCGGACGAACCTTCATAGCGGGGNGGAGGTTTGGGAAAGAATATTTGCTGATAACCAGCCGGACGCATTGGTTCGACGCTTGATGATACAACGCAACCATACAAGGGGTGGGTATGAATTGCCGCGTTTATATCTTTCCGCGCATCAAAAATAGCAGCGTGAATTGGCCATTCGCCGTGACACCGGCCTTCCCCTGAGTAAATAGTACCGTCTAAACCAATATTGAAAAAATCCTGATAATNGAAGACCTCTCCAAGGGCAATGTATGATCTTTTAATCCACATTCCCTTCCCGTGGGGATCGCGAACACTTGCAAAACCCAAGGTCCTATCCCCATGTCCTTCAATTTCTAAAATTCGACAGAGCTTTATAAGTTTATCCAGCTCTTTTTTAACCTCGGCGCTTAAAGTCGGGGGGCTACGATTCTCTATCATTTATATTCTCCTGCCAAACTATATGAAACTTGATCCAACGTNTGGTTACTAGATGGAAAACCTATGGCNTGTTGTTCTANATNTTTAGTTAATGCAGATTTAATAGCTTTTAGTAACGTTAATTAAATAAAAGCTCAACGCGCTCCTTAAAAAATAATTTAAAACTATACTGGATACCTTGCTTCGTTAACCGAGCGATAGGATAATGACTTAAGTCGAAAACTGTTTTTCTTTTGATAGGGAGTAAGTAATGGGAAAACTGAGCCTAAGTCTGGCATGCTGCAATTACGATCGTACACGAGCTCTTTTTGATGGAAGTGTTGGGGTGGACGGATGCGACATAGTCGCTAGTGCTATGTCCCCAGAAGAGGCGTTCCACAGAGCTTTCAAATACGAGGAATTCGACATTACTGAATTATCAATGTCCAGCTATATGAATGTGCAATCCCGGGACGGAAGTCCNTACGTTGGTATACCGGCTTTTGTTTCGCGTCTTTTCAGACATTCATCTATATATATACGAAAAGACCGAAATATANATAAGCCTGAAGATTTAGCCGGTAAGACCATAGGTGTACCTGAATATCAAATGACCGCGGCTTTATGGGTAAGAGGGATTCTTGAGGACGAGTATGGGATTAAAGCCTCATCCATCCACTGGCGTAATGGAGGATTGGAAGAGGGGGGGCGTGAGGAAAGAGCTCCATTGCATTTACCAGCGGAGATCAACCTGAAAAGTATCCCGGTTGATCAAACTCTAGCTCAGCAACTCGACGATGGGAAATTAGACGCGTTGATTTCCGCGCGCGCTCCATCAAGTTATTACAGTAATGAAAATATTGAGCGGTTATTTCCTGATTATAAGGCAGCCGAGCAGGCGTATTTTTCAAAGACCGGGATGTTTCCAATAATGCATATGATAGGGATCAGGAGAACAATCGTCGAGAAGCACCCTTGGTTACCAGTTAATGTATATGTTGCATTCTTAAAGGCAAAACAGCATTGCTATGAAGAAATGGAACAGGTGGGGCATTTAGCTCACACAATGCCATGGCCAGTTTATGAACTTGAGCAAGTTCGAAATTTGATGGGCGAAGATCACTGGAAATATGGTGCCCTAGAGAATGAAAAAGAAATTTCTGCTATGACACGCTATTCATTTGACCAGGGAATTTCGGCCCGAAAATTAGAGGCAGAGGATATTTTCGCAGAATCGACATTTGAATTATTTAAGCTTTAATAATTTTTATAGGAAAAAGATATGACGTCTAAAGGGGATATAGTGCTTGCCCAACCTTGGATAAGTGGGAAACCGTTTACTGCGGGGGGAGGAAAAACAGAGGATTTACTTTCTCCTTGGGATGGAAGCCATGTGGCGACGGTTGAGATGGCCAACGAGGCAACTATTGATGCAGCCATAAAGAGTGCCCGGTCAGCATTTGACAACAATAAAATGGCTACGCCTGCCCAGAGAGCTTTATGGCTTAGAAAGGCGGCTGATGAGGTTGATGGGGTAAAGGAGCAAATCGCGAATATAACAATGAGGGCTCTTGGCAAGCCTAAAAGAGCATGCGGATTTGAGGCTGGTCGGGTTTCGCAATTACTGCGTCTCTGTGCTGAAGAACTTTTGCGCATGGAAGGTGAAGTGTTACCTCTTGATGCCTTGCCAATGGGAGCTGGGAGGTTTGGGTTTACTCGCCATCATCCACACGGCGTGATTGCAGCATTTACGCCATTTAATGCGCCTTCAAATCTTTTGATGCAGAAGGTTGCTCCAGCATTAGCAGTGGGGAATGCAGTTGTTATAAAACCGGCCTTTGAGGGCGTGGGAGAGGCTTTACTTATAGCGGAAGCATTTTCCCGTGCTGGGGTTCCGGATGGTTTGGTTAACGTTGTAGCCTGTCGGCGTGATGTCACTGGCTACCTTGTCGGACACAAGGATGTGGCGGTAGTAACACTGACAGGTGGTACTGCGGCAGGCGAGGCTTTAGCAAAAGCAGCAGGTGCTAAACCCTTTATTGGTGAATTAGGCGGAAATTCTGCAAATATTGTTTGCGACGATGCTGATGTCAAAGATGCGGCCAAACGAATCGCACCTTCAGCATTTGAAGCAAGTGGGCAACAATGTATTTCTGCGCAAAGAATTATTGTTCAAGAAACAGTATTAGAGGAGTTTCTCAAATATTTCGTGGAGGCTGCCGAGGGAATGAACGTGGGTGACCCAACTCTGGAAACAACCGATGTTGGACCAATGGTTAATGCGGCGGCAGCGGATCGGGTTGAGGAGATGGTCAATGAAGCTCTCGAGAATGGAGCCGTTGCGGCGTTGCCATTAAAACGTAAAGAGGCAGTTATATTTCCCACAATCTTAGTTCGTCCATCCTCAGATGCGCGTGTTGTTTGCGAAGAAATTTTTGGTCCTGTGGCCGTGATCATTCCGGCTTCAGATCTTGATGACGCAATCCAAATTGCTAATAATTCTGAATTTGGACTGCAATCCTCATGTTTCACGTCTAATCTTGAAACTGCCTTTAGAGTATCCGAAGAACTTCATGTCGGGTCAGTCTGGATTAATGAAGGAAGTAGATTCAGGATGGATACAACGCCCTTTGGTGGTGTGGGATCCTCGGGTTATGGACGTGAGGGTATCAAGTACGCGATGCAGGAACTTTCCTATGTTAAATTTACGGGCATTCGTTTTCCTGGAAGAGAATAAATAAATATAGATAGACTACCCAGGGGGGGGTATCTAAATTCTCCTATAAGTTTTTACGTTCAGGTTGTTTTTGAGCTCTCAGCCTCAGATAGGTTTACAAAAATGTAATTTGAAAAGTTCGAATAAACCTTAAGGTGTCGGGTCGACGTTGTACTTTTCTTGCATTTCTTTGAAATATCCACTGTCACGCAGTTCTTCATGGATAGATTTATCCATAAAATTCCATATGTCGTCGGTGTTATCATTCTCTGATATGGTTCTCATAATATTTTTACCACCAGCAACTGTAGGTTCAGCGTTAAGGGGTGTATATTTCTTGAAGTTATCATACGTTAGTTCGAGACTCTCAGGGTCGTCGATATTTAGAGCATCAGACATTACATTTTTAGCATCGTCGGGTGAGCTAACAGCAAGGTAATTACCTTCTATTGTGGCACGCATGAATTTCATAACTGCCTCTCGGTTTGTAGCCAAATATTCCTTGTCGACAACGAGGCCGCTATAAAGCCATGGCATTCTCTCGGCCAGAAGGTCGCAAAGTGGAAGCATGCCGTCCCTAAATGCTCGGCTACGAAGGGGTTCACCCAGCATGGTTGCCGCAACTGTACCATTTTTGAGGTATGAAAGTCTCTCTACCCCAATTTCAATAAATTTGATATCTTGCCGCGATAAACCAAGTTTTTGTAAAGCAACAATAGTTGACAATTCACTCTCTGACCCGGCGCTGCTTATCCCAACTGTTTTACCCTTAATGTCTTGGATATTTTTTATACCCGGGGCGCCGAATAGGGTACTACGTATTACGTTACTCAGTGAACCAATAGTGGTGATATTAAAACCGCCAGAGTTTGCTTTTACAACGGAGGACATACCAATGTGCATGAGCTGGATATGACCTGATGAGAGTGCCGGACCAGTCTCGCTGCCTCCCACCATTTTGGTGATACCGAAATCAAACCCTTCTTGCTTATAAAAACCGGCAGCTTCTGCCATCCAGATTGCGAAGAATGTATTTGCAGGTGAGGCTTCACCGACTTTGAATTTTAACATGCTAAATATTTACCTTTGATTTATATATTAGTTAAATCCCTGACCCTCCGGGATAAATCGCTTGCGGCGTCTAGGTATTGATTGATCGTTGTAAAATGGTGTTTACCCTCCATTATCCAACATTTTGCATCCATCCCTTTCTGACCCCAAGCATCCATGAGTTCAGTGGTTTGACGAATGAATTCTGGACCTTCTATACCACCAGCAACTCCCAAAAACGGCCCGGGGTGTCTAGGCTCCATGTAAAGTGTGCTAAATGCGGCGGCCTCATTTTTGTCAAATTGTAGTTCGTCATTCTGGAAAGACAGCCTGACTGGTTCTAAATCGCTGACACCGCTTATGCTGCAGCCTGCTTTAACAAGATTTTTTGGTAGTTCATTAGAATAAGTGGGCCAGTCTGTTTGCAACATCATGGCGGTAATGTGGCCACCGGCAGAGTGGCCTGAAATAGTAATTTTATCCCTGTTCCCACCAAAACTATCAGCGTTCTGCCAAACCCAATTCATGGCGGCTCTACAACGATCTATTAGTTTATTCATTCGCACTGCGGGAATTAGTGGATATTCAACTACAACCGTTGTAATTCCGTGAGGAACAAATGGTTTTGCTACAAAACCGAAGTCGTTTTTCGTGTTAGATTTCCAATATCCCCCATGAAAAAATACGTGGATGGGGTTAGGGGTGTCGCCTTCAGCAAGGTAAATATCTAGTAAGTCTGTGTTATCGGGCCCGAAGCGGATGTCCAACTGACAGTCGAAAGTATTTTTTGCTTCATCGGATCCCTCAACCTGAGCCGCCTTACAGTCAGCAGTATCCGGGAAGCGTCCTCGGTTGTCATACTCTAAATCTAATGCTTTCTGATCATAATCGCGAAATACGGCGCTAATCATGTTATTATCCCCTGACGAATTGATTGAAGGAGAAATATAAAAGTCTCTGGCTCCGAGGTCAAAGGACGAGTTTTGTTGACGATTGAGCATATTATGAGAAAATAGAACATCTCATTATGGAGAATATATTTATGATAGATAAAGAAGAGCAACTCCGTGGTTATCATGATATTGGAGGAAAAGACTTTGGGAATATTGATCCTTCGGCCACTGAAATGAAGCCTTGGGAAAGATTGTCCACCGCTATCAGTAACGCATTAGGGGCAGCTGGTAGACATGTTTATGTTACCGACGAAACCCGGCGTGCACGGGAACAGATGGGTGAACCCCTGTATAGTAATCTGGACTATTATGAACGTTCCACGGAGTCCATGAAAATGATATTATTAGAAAAAGGTCTATTCACTGAAAAAGAGCTCGATGAACGTATGAAGTTAATAAGAGAGCGAATGGCGGAGGTTCGAAATTGAGCGAAATATTTGTTCCTGGAGACAGCGTTAGGGTTATTGAGACACACCCACCGGGCCACCGCAGGACTCCCTATTATGTTCGTGGTAAAGTAGGGGAAATTGAAAGAGTCTGCGGTAAATTCCCAAACCCTGAGGAGTTGGCTTATGGGTTCGATGGATTACCTAAAAAAACACTTTATCGGGTACGTTTTAAACAAACCGATGTTTGGGAAAATTATTCTGGTCCTGATGCAGATACAGTTGATGTTGATATTTATGAGCATTGGCTATTGCCAGTAAAAGTTTAAGGAATAGGAGATAAAATATGGTTGATGAACGCGGGACACACGATCACGATCACGATCACGATCTTACATTTCAACCCAACATAGAAGATTCGGAGCCCGGCCACTACGAACTCATGACCTATGCTATCAGGGAGTTATTACTGGAAAAGGATCACTTGACACCAGAGGAGTTAAGAGTTGCTCAAGAAAAAGTTGAATCTCTTGAGAATTCCGACGGCTCTAAAGTGATTGCAAAGGCTTGGACTGACCCGACCTACAAAAAACGGCTTCTTGATGATGGAAATAAAGCCCTAGCCGAATTAGGAATTGATGCTGGTGCAGCAAAAATGACTGTTGTTGAGAATACGGAAGATGTTCACAACGTTGTGGTCTGCACCCTTTGTTCATGTTATCCACGTGCCGTACTCGGAATGCCGCCGGATTGGTATCGCAGTAAAAGTTATCGTTCCCGTGTAGTAATTGAACCTCGCGCGGTACTTGAAGAATTTGGTACAGTCTTACCTGCAGATATGACGGTACGTGTTCACGACAGTTTGGCGGATTTACGATATCTCGTTATCCCGAAACGTCCGGATGGTACAGAAGACTGGAGCGAAGAACAGTTGGCGTCAATTGTGACTCGCGACACAATGGTAGGGGTTACAAACCCCTCGGCTTCTTGAACGGTTCTGAGGTAGAAAATCTAGGCAAGGAGTAGGTCTAATGTCCGACAAATTCGTCGGCAGAAAAATAACGCGTCTGGAAGATGATGACTTGCTGGCGGGGGAGGCAACTTTTGTTGACGATATCCTGATCGAAGGGATGTTGCATTTGGCGGTTGTAAGAAGCCAGCTGGCACACGCTAAAATTAAATCGATTGATGTTTCAGCAGCTAAGGAGCTTAAGGGAGTTGTGGCTGTTTACGTCATCGATGATTTGCTAAAAGTATTATCGCAAGAAAGGGTTCCAGAGAATTTTCCTTCACCTGGAGAAAGGGTCGATGTTGGTCCTTACATTCTCGCTCGCAATGAGGTTTGCTATGTGGGTGAACCTGTGGTTGCAATACTGGCTGAAAATCGCTACATCGCCGAAGATGCTGTCTTACTCGTTGAAGTAGACTACGAGCCTTTGCCAACCGTTTCCGATCCACGATCTTCAGCGCAAGCAGGTGCGCCGCCCGTTGATTCACGTCAGACAGACTCAGGAAACGTCGTGCATGATTTAACTTTCGGACATGGTGATGTGAGGCAGGCCTTTCTTGATGCCGCACACATTGTATCATCAGAATTTTATCAACATCGTGGTGTCTCTAATTCAATGGAATGTCGCGGTAGTATTGCTCGTTATGATCAAGTCCGTGAAACATTTACAATGTGGAGTTCCTGTCAAGCACCACATTCTCATCGTAGTATCATCGTCTTTTTGCTCGGACTTGATGAGTCGCAGGTACGTGTAATTGTTCCCAATGTAGGAGGCGGATTTGGTCCTAAATTATTATTCTATCCAGAAGATGCTATTATAAGTGCAGCAGCAATTTTGTTAGGCCGCCCGATAAAATGGGTTGAGGACCGTCGAGAGCATTTAGTCACGACAACTCAGGAACGCGACCAGATCTGGGAAGTCGAAATGGCTGCAGATAACGAGGGAAAGATTCTGGGACTTCGTGGTAAAATGTACCACGATCAAGGGGCCTATACTGCGAGGGGTTTCAATATCCCATTCAGCGCGGCAACGACTATCCTC
Organism: Rhodospirillaceae bacterium; assembly: GCA_002719885.1. Lineage (GTDB taxonomy): Bacteria > Pseudomonadota > Alphaproteobacteria > MPNO01 > UBA2964 > UBA2964. Next base: position 46,820 of record PBFH01000006.1, read on the forward strand.
GGCCCCTACATTATACCGAATTATGAGCTTAATGTTGTTACTGCCCATACTAATAAGGTGCCCTCAACTTCGATGCGCGGCGCTGGCCACCCACAAGGTTGTTTTACAATGGAGAGACTGGTCGACCTTTTAGCCGATGAGGTCGGTCTGGATAGGACGACCGTGCGCGAGAAGAACATGATCCGATTAGAGGATATGCCTTATGCTCATCCCCTGAAAACGCAAGCGGGACAGCAAATTGTTTATGACAGCGGAAACTACATGAAATGTCAGAAAGATCTCCTTCAAGAGATGCAATTTTCTGATTTTTCTTCTCGAAAACAGAAGGCTCTTGATGAGGGTCGTTATCTTGGTTTTGGGATGGCTAACTATGTAAAACCCACCGGCCGCGGACCGTTTGAAACAGGTATTGTAAGAATAGGAACCTCTGGAAATGTCTCTGTTTATACTGGCGGAATCGCGATGGGGCAGGGGTTTCAGACGGCTATGTCCCAGCTTGTTGCAGACCAGTTGGGCATAAAACCAGATGAGGTGATTGTTGTTCATGGAGACACACAGAATGTTACGCAAGGTTTTGGTGGTTTCGCTAGTAGACAGACCGTGTGTGCGGGTTCGTCAATCCATTTGGCTGCGGTAACTGTGCGTGAAAAGGTCCTGGCTATTGCAGCCCACCTGTTAGAAGCTTCGGCTGAAGATTTAGAACTTTTTGATAGGCGTGTGAGTGTAAAAGGGGTCCCTGAAGTATCTGTTACCTTCCGCNAGATTGCTGCCGCTGTGGCTGGTGTTCCCGGTTATGCCCTGCCGGAGGGAATCAGCCCAGGGCTCGAAGCAGAGTCGAGTTTCATGCCAGATAATGTAGTTTATGCTAATGGCGCTCACGGTGTAGAGCTAGAGGTTGATATTGGTACCGGCTACGTAAAATTAATTCGTTATTTAATTGTTCATGATAGCGGAAAACTTATTAATCCCTTTATCGTCGATGGTCAGGTACAGGGTGGTGTAACACTTGGGCTCGGACATGCTTTATTCGAGAATATGATTTATGATGATAATGCAATGCCGCAATCGACAAATTTAGCCGAATATCTCATCCCAACGGCCACAGAGGTTCCCAAGTTTGAAATTATTCATCACGAGTCTGGAACAGATCGTAATCCTCTAGGTGTTAAAGGTGTTGGTGAATGCGGTGTGATGACAGCTGCACCCGCTATTCTCTCCGCAATAGAGAACGCATTAATTTCCTTTAATGTTCGATTAAACAGATATCCTGTGACACCATCAGANCTGATTTCAAAGATTTTGGTTCAATAAGCAAAAGGGTTGGATTATGGCTCGTGCTCCGGATATTTCACTAGATCATTTGAACCAAAAGCAGAAAAAAGTTTATTCGNAAATTTCTTCGGGACCCCGTGGTGGNGTCAGNGGACCNTTTATACCTCTTTTAAGTAGNCCAGAACTTGCTGACAAAGTACAAAAGCTGGGACAGTTTGTNNGATANGAATGCTCTATNCCTTGGAANTTGAGGGAAATNGCAATTTTAATCACCGCTCATCATTGGAAAGCGCAGTATGAATGGTATGCCCATAATTCCGAGGCACTTAAAGCAGGAGTTTCCAAGGGTACAATTGAAGCAATCCGCAACGGTACAAAGCCTGACTTCGAGGAGGAAGATGAANCAGAAATATATGATTTTTGCNTAGAACTATATGGAACAAAACAAATAAAGGGAAAGACATTTAAAAAGATTTTAGACCGACACGGCCAGGAGGGTGTAACCGATCTTGCTGGTTTACTTGGCCACTACAACCTTATCGCTATTACCTTGAATATTTTTGATATTCAGGTTCCTGGNGGGTCCAAACCCTTATAGGTCTAAAATGTTGCGTCTGATTTCAGCCATGCGTCTACTATTTCCTCCGCCGTAGCAAACCAAACGTCATTATGTCCTTGTATNTAGTCAAGNGCTGNCTTAAGTACGCCAATNCGATGAGAAACACCGATCACNAATGGGTGCAGACAAATAGCCATGACACGTGCCGAGTCTTCTCCCTCTTCATACAGCGTATCAAATTGGGTGCGGATCATTCTTTCAAATTCTTCGTTGGATCTTCCAGCCCGAAATTGGGGAAGGTCGTTTATTTCTGTTGAATATGGCAAAGAGACGAGTTGTTTACCACCTATTTTCATGAAATACGGCTGGTCGTCGTTGGTCCAGTCGCATACATAGTCGATGTCTTCTTCGGCTAAGTAATCTAGTGTATCCCATGTCTCTTGCAGGCCGGAGCTGAGCCAGCCACGTGGTCGGTTTCCGGTACATTGTTCAATCNGGGACAAGACTTTCTTGATCATTTGATGATCATTTTTAGGAGGTGTAGAATGAAAAGGCCTAGAGTTGCTTTGATTGTGCCCCATAAAATTCCATCCAAGGGCAACAGCATCCTCCATCATTTCTGGGTAGGCGTCACAAACCTCTGAATTAAGCGTGCAAGTGGCACGAATATTTCGTTGAGATAAAACATCCATGATCCGAAACACTCCAATTCGTGCGCCATAATCTCGTTGCGCCCAAGATGAAACCTCGGGTGTATGGCTATATCTTGAGCCNGGGACTGGTTCGTTTAATGGAAAAAATTCAAGATTAGGNGCAATCCAAACCGCAATACGAGCACCATTTNGCCAGCTAAGTTTTGGGCGTCTATTTATTGGTGTATANGGAAACGGGCCATATCGACTAGGTTTCATCAGTTTGCTTCTTTTAAACCTGCGTTAGCGTAAAGGTGATTGACGATTTCATCGACATGCATCACGTCGGCGTATTTGTGATGTAAGTCAAATAAATTTACCTTATGCGAAAGTATATGCCGGTCAAAAACGCATTCTTCAGCTATGGTGACATGTATACCGTTTGAATAGCCATCGACTACACTGGCTCTTACGCAGCCACTGGTGCTTTCACCGCAAACGATCAGACTATCTACCCCCAATTGGTTTAACTGCGAAACTAACGGTGTTCCTGAAAAGGCGCTGGCTCTTTGTTTGTAAATTATCAGATCCCCTTCCTGTGCAGAAAATTCNTCTTTTATNTCCCATACATCAGGAGANACTTGAACCCTCTGCCGATTAGTGGCGTGAGCATAGGTAATATTGGCTTCGGACCGTTTTTCTGTGGTTGAGTAGATAATTGGGATTCCCGTAATTCGGGCAGCCTTGAATAATCGTTCAGTAGGAGGGATCGCATTCCATGCGTTTTCACCACAGGAACTCGGGTACTTATCTATTAACTCCTCAACTGGTTTTGAGCCGCCTTGGTAGGCGAGTTTATACAGATCAATTGCCAGTAAAGCGGGTCTTGAGCCTACATATGTATCCCGTTCGTAATGGCTATAAATCTTTAGTGCACCCTCCGAAATCACATCCTGCCANCAGTGGTTCTCAAATTCTGATACCATAAAGTCCTCCCTTAATGAAATTACTGTATTACAGCGTCGTCATAGCGGCAACGGTCAGTAAAATAACTCTCTGGGGCGCATTATGGTTACTATCCATAAATATGCCCTTTATTTGCCCAAATAATCTACCCTCTCAGGGGCAACTAGAAAACTTTTCATTACATGCCAAAGCCTGGCGCGGTTAATACCCAAGAAAGTTACATGTGCAAGTCCCGGAATAATAACGAATTGTTTATCAGGCGTTTGCAGGTTATTAAAATAGTTTAACAAATCTTCCTCAGTTGCTATGCCATCATGCTCACCTCGAATGATAAGCACAGGGCATTTTATTTTTTTCGGATCGCAAACTGGTAAGATGGTGCACATATCCGCGTATGTACCGGTGGGAACAGAGTCACATATCGCCAGCTCTCGGTCAGCTAATGCTTCGGCTACCTCATTTTCGGAGGTTCCTGGTTTATCTCTTGTAAAGATAGATTTAAAAAAGTCTCTATTGACCGGGCGAGAATTATTTGAGGTCCATTGATCTAATTTCTTGGACCGTTCCTTTAAGGTCGGTGATTCTTTGCCAGTCCAAACGAAAGCATCAAGGACAAGTTTCTCGACTGAATTAGGAAATGCTTCTGCGAAGGCGGCCGCCCTTAAGGCGCCAGAGGAAGACCCATAAAACATTGCAGACGTTTTACCAGTTTCATTTTTTATTAATTGCATGCCTGCGGCTATATCTTTTACACCTTCAAAAATCCCTGAATTTCCGGTGGTTTTATCGGATCGTCCATATCCTTCGTGGTCTAGGGTCCAGACATCAAAACCATAGGAGGCGAATTTTTCCATCAAAGAGTAGTCGGGTTTACCAGGCACCTGAAGATCAAAGCCTGTTGGGCCGCTGAAAGACGACCCGTGAACTAGGAACAGGATGGGTTTTGGTTCCAATTTTTCAGAGGGCTTGTCCAGCTTTTTTCGCCACATAAAAAGGGAAATTTCACCCTTGGTAGCCCAATATTCTTGGTTCCAATAATTTTCTACCATATTTTAGCCATCGACGCGTTCGGGCATATTAATAAAGCTGTTTAGAGAGTGCCAAAAGCGTGCCCGATTGATACCAATTGTTGTATTATGAGCTTGGCCAGAAACCATGACTAGCTGCTTATCTTTGTTGGGTAGGGCTCTAAAAAACCCCAGAACATCTTTGTCTGTAGCTATACCATCATGATCACCACGAAAAATCATCACAGGGCACTCGATTTTCATGGGATCTACAATTGGTAAATTAATACACATATCAATATAGGTACCGTTAGGGACGCTGCCGCCACCATTTTCTATTTCAGCAGCGGCTGCGGCGGCCGGAAGTTCTGGTATAGTAAGTCCTTTAACGTCACGAGTAAAAATTGCTTCGTAGGCGGCTTCATCCACTATGCGTCTGTTCGTTGACTGCCATTCATCAATTTTTTCAGACCGTTTTAATAAAGTCGGGGATCCCTCACCAGTCCAAACGAGAGCGGCGAGAGCGAGTTTCTTTACCCTATTCGGAAATAAGTTAGCAAATGCTCCCGCACGGAGGGCTCCAGAAGAAGANCCAAAAAAGCAAAATGAATTTTCTCCGGTTAAATTTTCAATGATTGGCGCTGCNGCATTCAAGTCTTCCACNCCNTCTGCTATAAATGAAAACCCNTCGGTGTGGCTAGATTTACCGTANCCTTCATGGTCCATGGTCCAGACNTCGTAACCGAGACCGGCAAATGTCTTCATTAATGAGTAATCGCCCTGGCCGGGGATATCGAGGTCATATGCAGTACGTGCAGAAAATGATGATCCATGGACGAGAAAAAGAACCGGTTTTTCTGGGTTGGCGGCGCGCGCGATTGGCGAATAACGACGAAAAACAAATAAATCTATATCACCTCGTTTTACGTAATATTCTTCGCCTTTAATATCGCCAGGATTACTGGGCATATATGTNATTTGATTTGTCATAAGGCGGTACTCCATTGGAGGGTTTTTTTTAGTTGGGTCGTTCGATGAATGATTAGATAATTTATAATTTTTTCCTCCGATCTAGGTACCAAGGAATGAACAAAGAGACGACTAGCATGAACCACATTACATTCCCAAGGGTAGAAGAAAAAATCACCATGAGATCGCCCTGAGATATTCGAAGGGCACGAAGAAAGTAGTTTTCCAACAATGGGCCCAATATTACTCCGATTAATATTGCAGCGACGTGGTAACCGGTTTTACGAGCAACATAGCCAATTACCCCAAAGGCGAGGGCTAAATACATATCAAATACATATGCACGGGGTACGAATGAACCGACTAAAGTAAAGGAAATAATTATGGGTGCCATATATATAGTTGAAACTACTGTAATTCGTGACATATAGCGCGCGAGAGGCAGGATAGTGGCTATCATTATTGCATATGTAACAGCCATCGCAGTAAAGGCTCCGTATGCTAATTCTGGTTGACTGTCAAACAAGTCGGGTCCAACCGTTACCCCATGATACTGAAGAACAACTGCCATTATTGCCGCAGTGGCTCCACCAGGTACGCCAATAACAAGTAATGGGATGAGAGTACCGGAAGTAACACCATTATTTGCGGACTCCGGTGCCACGAGACCATCCAAGTGGCCTGTTCCATATAACTCTGGTGTTTTAGAAAAAGTTTTTGACTGTTGGTAAGCTACGAAAGATGCTATTGCTGCGCCAGCACCGGGAACGACGCCAATTATTAATCCAATAATACTTGTCCAAATAATATGCCACCACCGACTTACGGCAAGTCTAACTCCCTCCCATGTCTCTTTCCACCCTGCTTTTTGCATAGCCTCNAGGCCGCGTTTAGTTAGGATTGACTCACCCTCAATCACAGCAAAGGCCTCTGATACGGCAAAAAGTCCGACCAATGCAGGTATTAGTGGCACCTTGTCATAAAGTTCAAGGAAGCCAAATGTTCCGCGAGGTGTCTCGTAAACAACGTCGGCGCCTATATAACCAATCATCAAACCAAAAAAACCCGCTATGAGCCCTTTAAGTGTATCTTTTGCTGCGATAGTGGCTATGAGAGATATTCCAAAGAGCATAATCACAATCATTTCGACGCTATGGAGGTGATANGCAACCTGAGAAAGCCAAGGCATGGCGAGTAANGCTAAGANTGTTGTCAGGAGACCGCCCGANACAGANGANATAAAGGATATTGAAAGTGCCTGTTGGGCTCGTCCTTGTTTAGTCATCGGATATCCATCAAGTGGAGTGGTGGCGGCTGCTGCCGTACCGGGGATATTAACAAGAATAGCGGGGATACCTGCGCCCATGCGAGATGAAGCGTATAAAGCCACCATAAAAATGAGCCCTATTTCTGGTTCCATAGCGAGTGTCATAGGAAGCAAGATAATGATCGTATTGGCGGCACTGAAACCAGGAATTGCGCCGACGATAAGTCCTAATAAGATGGCTGGCAGAATAACCCACCAGAAAGTGAAGGTACGACCGAATAGATCGGCAAATAGTCCCCAATCAATTTCCATTTCAGAANACCCCGTGCAACAATGTTTCAACCGGTCCTCTGGGAAAGCGGGTATTGAAGGCAACTATAAATAGGAAATAGCCACCTACAGATAGCATCAGTGACAGAACAAAAATCAACCCTTTTTTCTTGCCTTCACTCAGAAGTAGCATCGCTATTAGTAGAAAGAAGAATGTAGTTATGGTAAATCCACCCCATTCGAGGAGAAAGACATATGCAAGCGTAAGACCAAAAAGCGCGAGACGTTTGGGGACATAGGCTCCCGGGGCGAAGAGAGGTGTCATACTCAGGGTAGCCTCTCCACGTCTAACTTTAATTATCGTTCTTGTTATTAAAGCAATAATTAGGCCGATTAGTATTGTGCCAACAAAGAAAGCACTAACCTGTGCGGTCCACGGAACATTAATAATGGTGGTGAAATAATATATTGTGAATATTAGGGCAGCGATGGGTAATACAAGCTCTGCACCTGCGGCAAGTTTGTCAGGCTTACCCGATTTACGACCGTTCTTGTCACTCATATGATGACCTTTGAGACTTAGTGGCAATCACGCCATTAGATGCCAGTGTGAAATTTGAATTTCACACTGGCTAAAACTAAACTTAACTNTAAGACTTNCCAGTTAGAAGTGATTTATACTGTTCACCAATCGCGGTAATATATTTGACATATTTTTCACAATCTGATGGNGAACCATAGCGTATATATTTCCATGGAGCNTTGGTTTTTTTAACGGCTTTTTTATATGCCGGGTCGGTATAAACCTTTTGCAAAGTATCGGTGAGGATCTTGTAACGGTCAGGAAATTTTTCAATCGCTTCTCTCTTAATNCCAAAAGCGCGTGCACCAGCGTAGAGAGGCGGCAATTTCATGCCGAAGTGATTGTTAACTACGACAGCCTTTTTCATTCTATTTGGTAAAGGGTTTTCTTTGTCGAATACTGCTACAATATCGAATTGNTTTTGTTTCCGTACGACACTACCTGAGGGTAGGGCTCCGAAATCCATTTCTCCNGTACCAACGCCTGCACGAGTATTTCTACCTCCCGAAAGGGGAACAAGATTGAACTTGGCTCCTGTATGGCGGCCAAGGGCGAGAACGCCGAGGGACGCGGGGTGTGCTAGTCGGCTCACACCAACGTTTAGTGTACGTTTTTTTCCTTCTTTTACTATGTCATCAATAGTTTTTAGTTTCTTGTTTTTCTTACTAACGAAAACGACCCCGGGGTCTTGGTCAACCTGTGCAATGTAAAGAAAACTTTTNAGATCAAACGTTGGTTTTTTTACAACCCAGTTTAAAACCTCGGGACCCATATTACCAAAAATCAGGTTATAGCAGTCTGCTTTGGCTTTACCCATATAGGTCTCATAGCCGACACGACCAGCAGCGCCTGGATAAAACCCTGCTTCAAAATTTGTTTTAAGGTAGTTCTTCCAGACACTTGTAAAGGCACGCATATTCCTATCAGCTCCGCCCCCTGCGCGGGTTGGTACAAAAATTTGTATGTTCCTGTCTGGGAATGCAGCNGCAAATGCCATTTGAATAGGTAACATACCGAGAGCACCTGCCCCCGCTGTTGCACTTGCNCCTTTTATAAAACGGCGACGCGTTACNTTTGTTTTTTNATTNTCCATTNTATTTCNCCCTTACTNATANTTAANTTCTTTTAATTTAATATTAATCAGTAACATCGTTAGAGATTTAATAATGTAGGTCAAGGCTTGTATNACACATATTTNATAGAAGNATTTTTTNGTGTNTTTGGAAATCAAAGATAGGTAAATTANAATCCGTATAATTTTTGAATATTTCATTTAGCATTCAGAATGTTCNTTTCAATTANNGAGAACCTGATGAGTAACANTCCCGTAATTGNTGAAAAGAAAATGANGAAAGTTCTCATTNCCCGAAAAAAAGAGCNTTTAACCATAATTTCGATTGGTGAAGAAAATAGTATAAATACGGAGCTCGACCAACAACGTNTAGGCCGGTTGTCCCGCATGGACGCGATCCAGCTTCAGGCAATGGAAAAAGAAACTAATCGACGGCGTGAANNGGAATTAAAGAGAATAAATTCTGCCNTGAAAAGAATACANAGCAAGGATTATGGGTATTGTATGGCNTGTGATGAGCCNATAGCTAATGAAAGGTTAGAAAATGATCCTGNNACACCACNCTGTANTAATTGTGCCGAGGTNGCCAGATAACTGATACCAATCAGTCAATCTNGGGCGCCTGCTNTACCATTACGCTGAATNTCTNAATTTTAATNCNCACGCTCATATNTTTNTTCANGGCTTGGANTTNATCCGGCGTGCCTCACGCTTCCGCTCATTTGGNTCNAGAAATTTTTTTCTTAGTCTGATCGATTGTGGTGTGACCTCCACTAATTCATCGTCAGCAATATATGAGATAGCCTTTTCAAGAGTAAAAATTACCGGCGGTGTGAGTATAATAGCATCATCTGACCCAGATGCTCTCACATTTGTAAGCTGCTTGGCCTTCAGAGGATTTGCTTCAATGTCTTGGCCTTTATTGTGTTCACCAATCAACATGCCGCCATAGACTTTCTGATTTGGTTTAACGAACAGGAGACCTCTTTCTTCAAGATTCCATAACGCATAAGCAACAGCATTTCCTTTGGAGGTAGAAATTATAACACCTTGGCGACGCCCGCTTATTGGGCCGCGNTCGTGTTCATAACTATGAAATACTCGATGCATGACACCTGTACCACGTGTGTCTGTTAAAAACTCACCATGGTATCCAATTAGTGCCCGTGATGGGGCATGAAATAACAGTCTCTGTTTTCCGCCACCAGATGGTCTCATNTCGATCAATTCACTTCGCCTTGCCGATAATTTTTCTACTACAATACCGGAGAATTCTTCATCAACATCGATGACAACTTCTTCTATTGGCTCCATGCGTTCGCCGGTATTGGGGTTATCCTTAAAAACAACGCGAGGCCGACTAATTGAAATTTCGTAACCCTCTCTTCTCATTGTCTCTATCAGGATACCAAGTTGCAACTCTCCCCGGCCAGCGACCTCGTAACTACTACCGTCTTCTGTCTCAGTTACTTCTATAGCAACATTTCCCGCAGCTTCACGCAGCAGTCGGTCTCTAATCATACGCGATGTTACTTTATCTCCTTCCTGTCCGGCGTAAGGTGAGTTATTTACAGAAAAAGTAACGGCTAAGGTGGGAGGGTCGATCGCTTTTGCTGAAAGACCTTCCGATACCGCTAAGTCACAGATCGTATTGGCCACAGTTGCTTTCTGGAAACCGGCAATCCCGATAATATCACCGGCTTCAGCTCGATCGAGAGGTAAACGCTCTAGGCCGCGATAGGCTAGGATTTTTGTGATACGCGTTTGCTCTATTAGTTTGCCTTCAGGCGTTATGGCTTTGACAGTTCCATTCGAAACTATAGAGCCGGATAGAATCCGACCACTCAGGATAGGACCAAGGTATGGATTAGCTTCGAGGGTTGTAATAAGCATACGAAACGGTCCATGCGGTTCAACCACTGGTGGTTGAACATGGTCGGCAATCAAACTAAACAACGGTTCAAAAGAGTTTTTGGGGCCTTTGGGATCCTCTGCAAGCCAGCCTTCCTTTGATGACCCATAGAGAACTGGAAAGTCTAGTTGTAGATCGTTTGCATCTAATGTAGCAAATAAATCAAATATTTCGTCCAAGACATCATTCGGTCGGGCATCTGATCTATCTACTTTGTTGATAATTACGATCGGTTTAAGGCCTTGGGAGAGAACCTTGGAAAGTACGAATTTTGTTTGTGGCATTGGACCTTCNGCAGCATCAACTAGCAATAAACAACCATCGACCATGGATATTATGCGTTCAACTTCTCCACCAAAATCTGCGTGACCTGGAGTATCTACAATATTAATACGTTTAGACTTCCATTCCACTGAGGTACATTTTGCAAGTATTGTAATACCGCGTTCACGTTCAAGGTCGCCACTATCNAGGGCTTGCTCCTGTACAGCTTGATTTTCACGATAAACCCCGGTCTGACGGAGCATACAATCGACCATCGTTGTTTTCCCATGATCAACATGAGCGACAATCGCGATATTGCGAAGATTTTCAATATTAAAGGTCATGTTAAGCCACTTGTTCTTTTGTGGCTAAGAATTCAATATCTGGCCAGTCGTCTCCNGCTCTTTCAAGGTGCCAAGCATTTCNAGCAAGAAAAACTGGATTTCCTTTGTGATCATCAGCGAGTGCAGATTCATTTGANCGAANAAATTGTTTCAAAAGGTGNTCGTCCCTAGAGGTTATCCAACGCGCGGTTATNAGACTNGTAGNTTCGAATCGAACTGGAACGNCNTATTCGGTTCTTATACGATCAGCNAGTATTTCAAATTGAAGAACACCCACAACTCCTACTATCCAGTCNGCNCCAACNCTTGGCTTGAAAACAGATGCAGCACCTTCCTCGGCNAGTTGTTGTAAAGCTCTTNCAAGGTGTTTGGCTCTCATTGGGTCGACNGGGCGGGCGGCCTGAAGGTGTTCAGGAGCAAAGCTNGGTATTCCNTTGAAATTCAGTTTTTCGCCTTCCGTCAGNGCATCGCCAATATGAAGNTTTCCNTGGTTNGGGATTCCAATAATATCNCCAGCCCACGCCTCTTCNGCAAGTTCCCGNTCCCTNGCAAGNAATAATACAGCATTGTTTAATGCNAGTTGTTTTTGGGTTCGNACATGCCTCAATTTCATNCCACGTNTAAAATGGCCGGAACAAAGACGGAGNAAAGCGATCCTGTCTCTATGTTTTGGATCCATATTTGCCTGAATTTTAAATATGAAACCAGAGACCTTTTCNTCATTCGGTTNGATTTCTCTNTGCTCTGAAGGCTGCGNTNNTGGNGAAGGTGCNTGATNAACCAATCCTTTTAATAACTCTCCTACACCGAAGGAATTGATAGCACTGCCGAAATATACCGGNCTNAGNTTTCCTTCTANNTAAGANNCNGGGTTGAAATCGGNGCAAAGCCCGCGGATCATCTCGACTTGTTCACGTAANTCAGNAAAGNCATGCTTTGGAAGCAGCTTTTCAAGCTTGGGNTCATGAAGTCCATTACAAGTCTCAACTTTATGGGGTTTTTCNCCTCGCCCACTCTTATCCATTAAAACCAGTCGATCATTAAAAAGGTCGTAGCANCCAANAAACTGNGNCCCCATTCCTATCGGCCATGTTGCCGGGGTNACCTCNATTTGAAGGGTTTGNTCNATTTCATCTAAAAGTTCAAAAGGGTCCCGTGATTCCCTATCCATTTTGTTAATAAAGGTTGTAATCGGCATATCTCTTAACCGACAAACCTCAAATAATTTTCGGGTTTGTGCCTCAATGCCGCGTGCTGCATCTATAACCATTACAGCAGAATCAACAGCTGTGAGGACACGGTAGGTATCCTCTGAGAAATCCTCATGACCCGGCGTATCGAGTAAATTAAAGGTTTTTTCCTCATATTCAAACGTCATTACAGAAGCCGTTACGGAAATACCCCGTTCCCGTTCAACTTTCATCCAATCAGAGTGAGCCCTTCTTTGTTCTCCTCTAGACTTTACTGCTCCGGCGAGTTGTATTGCGCCACCAAACAACAAGAGTTTTTCAGTAAGAGTTGTTTTGCCAGCGTCAGGGTGCGATATAATCGCAAACGTACGCCGATTGGCGACCGGAGAATTTGAATTTGTCATCATAACTATAAAAAATAATATGCCGCGCTATTTCGCACCGACACGCCTCAAGGTCAAGCAAGAAGAAGTTACTCGTTAATTGTTTTTATTCTTCGAGAAACTAAAATTAAACAAGATTTAAATTTGGAATTCCTCACCTCTTTTTCGTCCCTGACTGACGTCAATGAACAAATCTTCTACAGTGAGTTTCTTTTTAATTAGCCCCTGCTCGTGGCTATAGTTGATCATGTTATCCAGTGTTTTTCGATTTTGCTTACCAAGGCCATATTCCCAAGGATCATTTCCTAAAATTTTTTCCTGTTCTTCCCAAGCTTCCCTATACCAAGCCAGAGGTACAATCCTGGGATTAACCATTTCATTCATTGCTATGTTCTTCGCTTTGTTGAGTGCGTGATACATATTGATGGGAATCCAAGGGTGTTGTTCCACTAATTCTTTTTTAATTCCTGTTATATGCATGATTGGAAACATTCCTGTTTTTTTGAAGAAGTTTATTTCCTCCTGTTTAAAATTCGGAAACAACCGAGTTACTCGCTTGTCACCATTTATTATAGGTTTAATGATTGATGAATGAATACAGGCGTCCAACTCACCCTCTACTAACATCGTCTCGACTGATTTCTCGTTAGGTAAAGTTTCCAGTTTAATATCTTTAGGTAATTCCACGGGGATATCCTGGTCGAGCTCTTGATACCAATCGATGGAACGNTGTGGCACACCATATTCATGTTCAAGAATTCCTTTCATCCATAGTATGGCTGTTACTTGCCAATGTTTTATGCCAACCTTTTTCCCTATCAGGTCCTTTGGTTCCCTTATATTTTTTTTTGTATTGATAAAAACAAAGCCATGCCTAAACCGCCGATGAAGAAAAACAGGAATCGCATCGAAGGGTTTTTCTTGGTCCTTGGCCACGAGATATGTGGAACAGGAAGCTTCCGCCATATCAAATTCTTGGTTGTTATAAAACCGCCAATGTCTAGTGGTCGAATCCATATCGGTGAGCACTGTCAAATCAATGCCGTCGGGTCTTACAATGCCATCTATTAACGGGCGTGTAATGGCATAGTCACCACAAGCAAAGGTTAGAGGAATATTCTTGGACATTGTTTGGTATTTTCCTTTAATCAATAGGCCCGGGGTTTCCGCTNCCTGTATAAGGCAACCTGATACCGACCCCCTTTTTGAGTGCTTTTTCATAAACGTAATGGCACATAGCAATATCGTGGGCAACTAGTCCTGTGGTATGTATGAGGTTACGCTCNATGTCGTTTTCTCGTCCTTGGATATCTCCGCTAATCAGTTGATGAATTTCGCCGTGAAGCATGTCATGTGTAAAAATCCCTGCCTCTGCAGAGGCTCGAAAATGTTTCATAAGCATGTTCATTTCCCAACTATCCACGACCACTTTATCCATTAGAGGCCAACCTTTAGGGTCAAATTCTCGGCGAGAGAATGAGACGTAAGTTCCTCCTGGTTTTAACCAGGGTTCTCGGCACATAATCTCATCGCTGGTTGTACCCCCTATGCCAATGTCCGCACCTTTAACTACCTCCTCTATAGAATCTTTTGGCACAACGTTGATATCTAAAGCACTACTCCATTTTTCAGAAAATGCTTGCCTTGTTTCAGGACTTCTTGATGTGCAGCGAATTTCTTCAATGCAATCATAAAGCTCTANTAGACAGCGTAAGGCATTAGTTGCCATCGTACCTACACCAACAATTCCAATGATTTTCGGGTTTTTAGGGCCCAACCATTTAAGAGGAAGTGTGGTTGCGGCCGCGCTTCGGATCGCATAAGTCCAGTGTTCTTCAATAATTGCCTTGTTTGTTCCGGTGTTTGGATCTGCAAGAATTATATACCGACCGCATTCGAGCTGGCCCACTGTATTTCTGATGCCGTCGTCAAAATAGTTGTAAAGCCGAACGCCTGTGATTGGAACTTCCTTTAATAAAGCACATTTTACATGCCAGTGATTATGAAAGGGCTTGCCCACATCGAGCTTAAAGCTGGGCGGTGTGGAAGCCATNATGGTTCCTTTACCCTGCATACGATAAANATTTTCAGCAATTGTAAGTGCTTCTTTNGCGCTGAGTAGATTTACGGTGTCTGCGTGGGGAATAAAAAGTACACCTTCTTGATTTGACATAAAGTTTCCTTGGATTGANGNTAGTCGAGTATCGCGATAGCTTCTATTTCCATAATCAAGTCCTTCCTTACCATGGAATCAACTACGACGCATGTGGCGGCCGGGTAGGGTTCCTGAAAGAATTTCGGACGCCATTCGAGTATTGCTGGAAATTGTGAAAGATCAGTTAAAAAAATGTTTATTTTTACTATATCTGAAATGTCGCCTCCAGCGGCTTCTACAGCGGATTTCAGGTAGCCAAAAACACGTTCGGCATGAGCACTGGGTTCTAGGTTTCCNGAATCTGCTTCCGTGTCAGCAGTTTGGCCAGATATGAAGACTATCTTTCCTTTTTTGACCACGTGGGTGAATTGTCCGGGGGGGGGTAGATCGGGGACTTCTATAACTTCAAAGCCCATACCATTTCTCCTTTTAAACGATATTTTTGAACAAATAAATTGGTCGATGATCAGAAGCGTGTCAATGTTAGGTGGTCTAGAAATTTTGATATTGTACAATAATAATTTAGATCATCGGGCTTAAGGTTATGAAGAAAGAAAAAACATTTCATAAGATCAAAATAGAGGAAGCACCAACTCGTGCTTTGCCACTCGGGCGNGGTAAAGTTTTTGGTTGTGTTGATCCCTCGGTTGGTTCAAAGAACGTCGATGTGCATGTGAATGTAATTAAACCGGGAGCAAGTCGGGGAGAAATTCATTATCATAAAAACGCAGAAAATGTGTATATCGTGATGGAAGGTCAGTTGGAAGTTTGCATCGAGGGGGGTAGGCGTCATGTGTTAGATGTCGGCGAAGTTGGTTTTATACCACCTAATTTAATTCATACTGCAACTAATGCGCGTAAAGACATGACTTGCAAGATTATTGAAATATACGCGCCNGCAGGAGAGGATTTTCATGAAGTTGAAAACTGGCCAAATGGGGATCACCCCCCTGATAATAATTAGTCGTCGATAATAAAATCAAAATCTTCGCCTGCAGGTGAATAAATTTCAAAGATTTCAAACATTGAATTGCTGACGTTTGTCAGAGAATGTTTTTGTCCTGCAGGTATATATATAACGTCATCCTCTCTGATGGTATAAGTTGTATCTTCCACGACTAACTGACCCTCGCCTTTTTTTACAATGTATACATTGTCAGCCTTTGTATGATGGTGGTAACGACCTCCCGGTTCCTTTGGGTCAAGGCGATTTAAATGTACATCAACCTTTTCTGCTCCAATTCCTTTATTAATCAATCTTAATTGTGTGCCGCGATCACCTTTCATAGGAGTAACTGGTGCATCAGCAAGGTTTATAATCCGAAAATGAGGCATCTGGTTTTCTCTAAAACTTAGTAATAAATACGGTTAGATGTTGAAAGGAATAGGATATCACAAAAGTTCCAATAAGAGCAGTGATCCCTCCAATTAACAAATTAAATTTTTTGAATAAATCAATTCCCTTGCGGGCACTAGCCATTATAGGCCAAGCAATTACCGCTGATAATATGCCCATACCAATTATTGAGCCAAAAGCAAACAAAATGATGTAAATAAGTGCTTGGATAATAGAGGTTTCCTGGCTTAAGGAGAGCAAGAGTAAGGCTGCTGATCCTGCTAGACCATGCATTGTACCAATCAACAAAGCCCTAAATGGCATGTTCTGATTATGTTCGTGATTATGAATTGATTTTGTTGGATCAGATTCGTTTTTATGACTATGAAAATGGATATGACTGCCTCTATCAACGTGAGAATGCAGATGTACATGGATGCGGCCTCTCAAGACTCTCAAAATGACATCTAATCCGAGCCACAACAAAATCAAGCCTACAAAAAATTCAAGTAATCCAGCTATATTTTCTGCGAAAGGGATTTGAAAAACAATGATTAATATACATACGGCTAGCAACGTTGCTGCATGTCCGAGACCCCAAGCTAGCCCGGTTCTGATTGTTTCGCCAACAGATTGGGATCGGGTGGCAAGGGCAGCAACGGTTGCGACGTGATCAGCATCAAGCGCATGNCTAAGCCCGAGGAGAAATCCGATTATNAACGCAGAGAGTTCTGTCATTTAAANGCAATTATTCCTGACCAGGGCCNGTAAAAAGNAGCGATTTTATAATTAATGGNACAACCTGTGTATCAGGCATAAATTCTCCAATATCAACAAAGTCGAAGTCGCGTAGTTGAACGTTGTCCACTGAAATNACTTCNCCTTCAACGTTCAGCTCTTTAACNAGAATATTTCCNATGGTACGCCCGGCATCTCCGTCCATCATAATGACAACTGGTAGGTCGGGATCTGCCACAGTCCTTGGAAGTCCCTGATAAATACCTTTTGCAAGTGCATAAAGTCTGGCATGAAGAGGGTCACCTCCCCACCTAAAAGCGATAGCTACCCTATCTTCGCCTTCTACCATGTCCAGTCTTTTAAGGGCATCAGAAATTTTATTTGAAACATCATTGGCAGTAAATTCGTCTGATAAATCGATATCCAGACTCGCCACCGGAACATTCCTGACAGGTAGTTTCTCTTTTTCCGATAAGAAAATTGTATTTCCGCTTACTTGCACTGTGAATTGAGAGGCCCCAACTACCGTAGCTCTTATTCCGTGCCCAGGGTCGTAAACCTTTTCCGGTATACGTTTGTCAGCCAGCGCATGGCGTAAATCATGGGCTATTGACTTTCCGAGGTCACCTCGATCCTCTTCTTCACGGCGATAAATATATTCAGAAACCCCACCAGAAAAGGTTATACCGTCAATCGCGGGTTCTGCTGGCAGTGTTTCAGTTAGTAGGAGAGCCTTACAAAGTTTGTCGTCGGGTTGACGTGTAGCATATGCGACTATGACATCTGTCATTCTACCTACAATTTTCTTTTTGTCTTCAGGCGATAAGTCTTCCCCAAGCCTCAAGGAGATTCCTAAATCCTCTGCCACCTGTTCTGCTGGACCTTCGATACGCGTCATCTTTCCATTGGAATCAAAGGCAATTAAGCGTCCGCCAACAGCAAATGCAGATGTTGCTATCAAGCGGCCACCGTGACATAGACCCAATTTGACCGTACCGCCTCCAATATCGATATTAAGGATAGTCTGATGATTTTGTCTCGAGAGAGCGACGGCTCCAGAGCCATTGGCAGCCATTAATGCCTCCAGGTTGTGCCCAGCGGATGCGCAGACAAATTTCCCGGACTCTTCCGCGAATAAATCTGCTATTGCTCGCGCGTTATTTCTTTTAAGGGCCTCTCCTGTCAGGATAACNGCACCAGTATCAATGTCCTCTGGTGTGAGTGCGGCATCCTTGTATGCATTACCAAAAAATTCTTTTAGTTCTTCAGCATNAATAGTGTAATCCGAACGATAAGGTGTCAGCAGTATTGGAGACCGCCACAATACCTGACGATTTACGACAACGAACCGACTTGATAACCCTTCAGCAAGACGCTGNAGNTGGACCTTTGAAAACATTAGGTGNGATGTTGAAGATCCAACGTCAACGCCCACTGTTGTCAATTCAACGTTGTCTTGTTTCCAGATTGTATCAGCAAGGTCCTGCTCTTGCTCGGGTGTCATGCTGATGTGTTCAAATCCTAAATCGTGCACGTCCATAGCCTCTTTCTCAATAAAATTCGATTTTTTCTAATTATCGATAGTTCTAAAAANCTTATGCAGTTTTTNCCTTTTAATCTTGCGGGAACGGAAGGTGATTAAACTTTTCTTTCATCCGTTTCCGTAAATCTTCGCTCACATCTACAACTTGGGGAAAAGTCCCCTTGAGATATTGATCGTAAGGTATACAAGCATCAATCAGTATTCGACTGTTGAAATTTCCCGGTTGTACGAGTGGGTCACGACCCGAGGCCCAAGCTTTCTGAATCGTGTCAATGTCAACAATTGGGTCAAATCTGGTGCTCATGGCCCAGAGCACCTGATCCAGGTCGCCCGCGTCTATATCGTCATCAACCACCACGGTCCATTTTCCAGCATAAGCTCCACCCTGACAATTGGATGCAACGTGCAGAACGTTTCGGGCGTGACCGGGGTAGCGTTGCCGTATCTGAATTGCGGTAAATCTCGTTGCTGGTCCACCCTCATGGTTCCAAACTCCTTTTATATCTGGGAGGCCGCATGCTTCCAGTGAACGCCAAATTTCTGCTGCNCCAGCAATACCTTTTAGCAACCCTGTNTCATCAACCGGCTTGTGTTGCGGCGCGCAGCAAATGATAGGATTATTCCGGTGCAGTATAGTTTTTATTTCGACATAAGCGCGTGGTACCGAGTCATCTGAGTAATATCCCATCCACTCACCAAAAGGACCTTCTTGTTTTACCTTTCCCGGCTTTGCTACACCCTCAATGGCAATCTCGGCGTCTGCGGGAATGGGAAAACCAGTGTAAGGTCCAGTGATACATTCTATGGCTTCTCCTCGGAGGCCACCCGCGAAATCCAACTCGCAAATTCCATCTGGTAGTGGGCTTGCAGAGAGCATGTAAAGCAATGGGTCTTCGCCAACCAGGATAACAAATTTACATTCTTCATTTCGTTCGAAATATTTATCTCTATGAATTCTGCCATGCTTTCCTTCGGTGATTTGACAGCCAATAGTTTTTGCATCGTANACCTGGTTACGATATGTGCCCACGTTATAGGAACCGTTGTCCGGATCTTTTGAAATTACACAGTTAGCTGTCCCTATGTAGCGAGCTTGATCTTTTTCGTGGTGTCTTGGTACGGGGAATTTTAAAACGTCGATATCATCACCTGTCATTACATTTTCCATGACAGGTCCAGTTTCAACAATTTTAGGGGNAATTAATTGCAGGTTTTGCATTCGGTCGTAATATTGCTGGACAATGTCCACTTTACGATCGAAAGCCAAAGGCAAACCTAGCGTCAACGCTACTCGCTTAATCGAAGATAGNGATCCATATAAGGTACGATATCCTGGCTCGTAATCAGGAATATTATCGAAAAGTAGGGCAGGAGCATTACCACGACTTTTTTCTGTCATCATCTGTGTAATACTTCCCATCTCGGCATCCCAGCTAGCGTTGTCCACGCGAAGTAATTCCCCAAATCCATCGACCTTTTGAATCCAGTCTCTTAAGCCCCGATACCCTGCATGGTCATTTGTCAAAGCTGTTCCTGATGTATCATCCATCTTTTTCTCCGTTCGCTCAAAATTCCAACCCGAAATATTAAGAGCTTTGTCATAAAAAAAACATTGAATTTATCTATTCGTATCAAAGGTTTTACACCAGCAGCTGATACGATGCTAGGGGACAAAAAAATCAATGTAACTTTTTTTGATGTATACTAATTTTTTTGTACGCATTGACTTTGGGCGAGGGGATCTATTGAATCCGCGCCATTACCAAAGGTACGAATTTAAAATGAGAGGGAGGCCGATGAGACACAAGGACAAAGTGGTAATAGTCACGGGCGCGGGACGAAATATTGGAGAGGAAACTGCTAAATTATTTGTAAAAGAGGGTGCCAAAGTGGCGGTTGTTGACTTAGATGACCGTGGTAAGGGTGTAGCCGATGCAATNAATGATTCTAGTCCGGGTCAAGCGATCTTTATAAAAGCAAATGTTGCTGATGAAGATTCTGTTAAAAGTTTGGTAGCAGATACAGTAAGTGCTTTTGGNCGNATAGATACCCTTATAAANAACGTTGCAATTTCGGATAATTTAACAATTCGGGAATGTACATTAGCTGATTTTAAAAAAACAATCGACGTTACGCTCACTAGTCAATTTTTGACATGTAAATACGTTGGAGAGCAGATGATTGAACAAGGTGATGGAGGAGNCATCGTTAATATCGGTTCTACCTCAGGATTTAAAGGTCGTGATAGTGCTGTTGCCTATTGCGCCGCCAAGGGTGGCGTAGCGAACCTCGTTCGCGCAATAGCTTCACAATATGCANAGTATGGNATTAGGGTTAATTCCGTAGTACCAAATCGGATTGGATCTCCNGTAGGGAAGCAAGAGTTTGATCCGGGNCGTTATGTTACAAANATGCTGCACAGGCCCGGANTACCAGAAGAGCTGGCGGCAGCNGTTAACTTCATGGCAAGTGATGAAGCATCATTCATCTACGGCGAAAACTTATTCGTTGATGGAGGTTATAGCGCAATGATGGATGGATCATAGGGCATCATTGAATATAATCAATTTTTGAGGCGGTATGTTTCTGGTCGGATAATCCGATGAAAAATATCGCCTCTTTTTTTCAAACCCTTCCGGCTACAGCACGGGGTGGTATATGGATGTGCCTCGCCTGTATTTCTTTTGCTCTTATGGCCTTGTGTGTCAGAATAATAGCGACTGATATTCCCCCAATTGAAATAGGTTTCTTTCGCGCNTTCTTTGCACTNTTACTNATGGTTCCGTATGCGATAAAAATTGGTCCAGGTATTTGGAAATCTAAAAACCATAAGGCCTTTATTGCGCGAGGCATGACGGGGGCAGGATTTGTAATGTTCTTTTTCCCGGGTGTTGCGTTAATTGAAATTGCTGATGCGCAAGCTCTGACGTTTACTACGCCATTGTTTGGAATGGTTTTAGCCATGATGTTTCTTGGTGAAACGTTCCGTATAAACCGTTTTTTTGCCTTAGTAACAGGATTTGCGGGTGCCATTATAATTATCAGACCCGGTCTTGAGACAATTAGTGTTGGCGCGATCCTTGTCCTCTGCTCTGCGCTTTGCGCTTCTGGAAGTGGTACACTTTTAAAATATGCCACGAGGTCTGACCCGCCAGATAAGGTAGTTTTCTTTCATGCAATATATATGACACCATTGATTTTTGTTGGAGCCCTTTTTGATTGGCAATGGCCGAATTTATGGGAGCTCTTAATGATGCTTATAATCGCAATATTTGCTACCCTTAATCAAAGGTGTTTAGGTCGAGCTTTTGCCTCAACGGATGCTACAGCTGTTTTTCCGTTTCTATTTCTGCGTCTCCCGTTTGGAGCGGCGCTTGGTTTTACTTTTTTCCAGGAAATCCCAACCTTATGGGTTTGGGGCGGCGGCCTNGTAATATTTGGATCCGCGTTCTACCTTGCGAGGTCTGATTCCTCAAACAAAAACCCCTCTATTTAAACCGCAATACTAGAGGAAAAGTGAAGGTAAATGTTCGGGCTCATACCACATCACAGGGACTATCTCATTAAACATAATCAGCAGGAAGGCGGTCGCCCCAAGAGTATATATTACTATTAATTTCCAGCTGTATTTACCCCAAATTCTTAAATACAAAATAACAAAAAGGAGCAAAGTAGGAAATTGTCCTATAATTAGTGTCAATATGAATATACCCAGAAGCCAAGATAGAAAGTAGAGACTTTTAAGGACATATTCCTTTTCAACGCCAACTACATCAGATGCGGCAGTACCGGCCTTGATTGCGGACACACCTTTAAGATCGTAAAATAAAGCACCAAACGCTAACAGCAGCCCCGTAATCGCGACTGTCTGCGGAAAGACCTTGGGCGAAAAAGTCCATGGTACAGCCTCGTAAAAGCAATATGCAAATATGGCAATCAGTAACGCTGCGATAGGCCAAGATGCAGGCGGGCAGTCTTTTCCACCCTCTTCTACAACCATTGAAGCTCCTTCTGCTTGAGCAGAGGGGTCGTTTTCCTTTGCAGCTTGTTCAGCTCTTTTTTTTCTCTGATTTCGCANTGCATAGATAACTGTTATTACTGTCAACGCGATTATTATCAGGACAATAGGCCTAGTAAATGATCCCCAACCGTGAACNTGCATGGAGAGGTTCATAGCCTCTTCCATAATCTTTCCAAGTACGAAACCCAATACTATTGGGGGTCTTGGCCACCCTCCTAACTTCATGAAATATCCAATGAAGCCGAAGACGAGTAGAACGATCCAGTTTCCAAGGGTGCCATTACCCACCCAAGCCCCCATGAAAACGACCAACATGATAGCGGGCAAAATCATATGGCCTTGCAGGTAGGTGATTTTTGAAGCTTGACTTCCCCAAAGGAGCAACGCTACGGCTCCTGCGACATTTGCAAGGACCAAGGTCCAGACCAGAGTAAAGGTTATATTAAGCTTGTCGGTGAGCATCTGGGGCCCGGGTTCCAACCCCTGTATAAAGAAGGCGCTCAGCAAAATTGCCATTGAAGCGCTGCCGGGTATGGCAAAAGCAATTGTTGGGAGCAAAGCGCCGCCTTTCATAGCATTATTGGCCGCCTCAGGAGCGATCACCCCACGCACATCTCCTTTACCAAAGTTTTCATTATTTTTCTCACTCTGNGCGGCATGNCCATAAGCTACCCAGTCAACTATTGANCCACCAAGGCCCGGCAACATACCGACATATACACCGATTACAGTACATCTGAGACCAAGCCACCAGTTTTTTGCGGCGTCNCTCATGCCATTTACTATTCCACCCGTAGCCACTTCTTCACGTTGAACACGAGATATTGATGTGTTTCGTACNGCCAGCTCAAGTACTTCTGGGATCGCAAATAGTCCGAGCACGTAGGGGACAATAGGTAATCCCTCTAGTAGAAAGTTTTGTTCAAACCAGTAACGTCTCACTCCCCCAAATTCGGCAAAGCCAATACATGCCAGCATCAAACCGAAACAGGCAGCTGCAGTTCCTTTAAAAATTGACTTGCCACTTAGCGATGCGACCATTGTTAAGCCCAGCACTGCCATAGCAAAGAGCTCAGGTTCTGAAAAAGCTAGAATTATAGGGCGGACAATTGGGATCGATATTGCAAGAAAGACAGCGCCAATCACTCCACCAATCATAGATACGGTATATGCTGCGCCTAAAGCTCTTGATGCTTCACCCCGTTGCGCCATTGGGTATCCATCTAGAATTGTAGCCTGTGATGCCGCTGTTCCGGGAATTCCTAAAAGGACAGATGAAAGTGTATCGGCTGTGGTAGTTACTGCGTACATGCCGAGGATGAAGGCAAAAGCTACATTGGGCTCCATACCGAATGTGAAAGGCAGAATTATAGCCATCCCGACCAAACCACCGAGGCCCGGTACGGCACCGAAAAACATACCAATAGCCACTCCTAGCAGCATATATCCGGGTGCTGGCCAAACGAGGACTAGTCTTAGTCCATCGAGGATGGCTTCCATAAATGTCATCGGATCGAACCTTTTAAAACCGAAAAACTGGGAGCGTTCAAAAGAACGCTCCCACAGAGATNTATNTGATAACTACTAAAAAGTTGTCAGACTATTTTCTGGCCTTGTCAGCATAGTTTAGTAGCCACTTTTGAAGCTTCGGATCTACATTGACAATAGTCTTTACATATTTTTGAGCCTCGGCACCACTTTTTCCGATATACATACTACCGTTCACCTTTTGATACTCAGCTAAGAACTTTTTGTCCTTAGTTGTTTNATCCCAGGCTTTTCGCATAATTTTTACCGCTTTTGGATTAGTTCCTTTGCGGAAAACTATTATACGCAGCATCTCACGTGTTGCGGCAATAGTCCTGATAGAATTCCATATATTTGCGGAAGGTCTTTTACCTTTGCCGAATTTTGCCTCGTAAACAGTCTGGAAACTTGGAATATTTTTGGCGACGGACGGTGAATGCAGGATGCTATTATTTGGCCCCGGTGTNCCAACGTGCCAAACCGGCACAGAAACTCCCGGTTTGATTAGCTGTCCGACTACCCGGCCATAATATCCTGCAAGAGAGTCAGCAGTCATATCTAGCTCGTTTTTAAGAATAGCAGCGCGGATTTTGCCGCCGGACTTATAACCNGTCACATGTTTAAGTGGAATATCCAAAGCTTCAAAAAATAGTCTTGTTCGCAAATCTTTACTACTGGTTGGNCCGTGACCTCCGGTGCGGATCTTGTGATCTGTATTGAGGAGGTCTTTCCAANTTTTNATTGTCTTTCCAGGAATGGCATCTTTTCTGATATGNGAAATTGTTTGNTGNCCNATNGCTCCTACNTANTGNAANGCNGCNAGGTCNGCNCNTANNTCNGGNGCTNNCATTACTTGTCCCATAATCGGAATAGTAAATACCCCCATCATATATCCGTTTGTTTTTCCGGCTTCCGCTAAAAAATTTGCGCCAACACTGCCGCCTGCACCCGAAACATGTCTAAATACTAGACGTGGATTTCCAGGGATATATTTTTTCATATGGCGCATTACCATGCGTCCTTGAATGTCAGTGTTGCCCCCGGCACTATAATTAATAATTATGTTTACCCGCTTGCCCTTGTAAAATTGAGCGTCTGCGGGNGCATTAANTCCTATGGCTGTAGCGGCTACTGCCATCAATCCNAAAGCCGAATGTTTTAAAATACTCATTCTNGNGAACCTCCCTNNATACNTATTAATAATATACTGTTCTGATACTTCACTAAAGCATCATTGTATCTAAGGCGTAACAAATCAACAAATTTTGTACTCCCCCAATTTAGAGGCTACGACAAGCTAAAATGGCATGCAAGGGGTTACACCTCTAAGTTTTTTGATAAATTGAGTTTCTTGCTTATTATTTTCAGAAGTTTTCTAAGTTTGGTGCTTGTGGGTTTCCTCCCATGCATTGTCTGAGAAGAGGTGAAGGTGGGTCTGCAAAACCCCATCGGTCTGGTCCTTTAACCCTTTGGGCCCATTCTTCGGGGGTTCCGGTTTTATAGGTATTATCGTCAACCTGTTCGACCTCTGCAGTATATTCCACAACCATGCCATTGGGTTCAAAAAAATAACCAAATACATTATTGCCAGGGCCATGACGGCCAACACCCCATTGGACAGGGAAGCCCTTTTGTTTCATCCGACCAGACCCACACATTAAAGCATCAAAATTCGGAAGCTCGAAAGCCGCATGATTAAGAGAAGGTCCTTCCGAATGAGCAAATGCAACGCTGTGATGGTCTGAGCTGCATCGAATAAAATTCATTCGTTCAGTTCGGTCGCTGACACGGAAGCCCAAGATATCTCGAAAAAATTTAGTCTGATCCTCCACCTTGGTAGAATTGAGTACAACATGGCTGAGTTTAAAGGGCCTATCACTTTCCATACTGGCATCGGAATGGGTAGAAACATCAGAACTTATTCCATAGTGTATTCCGTCTCGATCGGTAAATCCAAAACCATATCCTCCCCCGGGTTTTTCAATGACCGCCGGATCAGCGTCGATTTTAATTCCCAGCCCCTTCAACTTGTTGTGAAGTGCATTTACCATTTTCTTGTCAGGGGCCGCAAAGTTAATAGTTTTTACATTAGCTTTCTCTCCTTGATGTATCACAACAATGTGATGTTCAGATCCACTTGCCCGAAAAAAATGTTTGCTTCCGATTTCAGATATTTTTTTTAGGCCCCAGCACTGTTCGTAGAAACGGCTCGTTTTCGATAGATCGGGTACATTGTATTCTATACTTCTTAACCCTGTTACTCGTGGCTCTTTCATGTTGACCTCCTAAAACTGTGAGGGGATTTTAATAGATTAAAGCTAAAACACTGTTGAGCAACTGCCAAGTGGCTTGGCTTCGTTTACTAAATTTGTAAGTTAAATTATTTGTATGGCGTTTCCTTTTTGTTTTGTGACTGGTTAAATGGCGCATAAAAGTTTGGTCACACTTTATTAAATAAATAGGACAAAAAAATGAAGTTAGCTCGGTTTGATGAGGACAGGCTCGGAGTTGTGGTTGATGGCACTATCCGGGATATTACGGAAATTCAAACAGAAATTCGTAATAATTCAGCATATGACATGAAGGGTGATGCCGTTATAGCGGCTCTGCCAGACTACCGAGAACGCATGGAAAAGGCTGCGAATTCTGCTCCAGAAATTTCGGTCTCGGATGTAAAACTGTTGCCCCCGATAGCGCGTCAATGCAAAACGATGGCAGCCCCTGTTAATTATGAAGCACACGTCGCTGAAATGGCTGCACAGCCTCATATTACAGGTGAGGATAAGGGACCAAAGCGTCCCTCGGGTATTCAGAATCAGGGTATTTTTCTCAAAGCGAATTCGGCGGTAGTCGGCCCTTCAGAAGGTGTTGCAATCCGGTTTCCTGATCGACGCAATGATCACGAGGTTGAGTTCGTAATTATTATTGGGAAGACAGGAAGTCGAATTAAACGAGAAGTCGCAATGGATTATGTCGCTGGTTACACTTTAGGTCTTGATATGACGGTAAGGGGTATAGAAGATCGAAGCTTTCGTAAATCTTGTGATGGATATGCACCAGTCGGACCTTGGATGGTTACAGCAGATGAAATTCCAGATCCGGGGAACGTACCCTTTACTGTTCACCTGAATGGAAAACTGCAACAAGATGCACATACTCGTGACCTAATTTTTGATGTACCGCGTTTAATCGAATTCGCGTCAGAGTTTTATACTATACACCCCGGCGATTACCTTTTTACAGGGTCTCCACCGGGTGTGAGTGAGGTCCACCCCGGTGATGTTATGCACTGTGCCTGTGATCTGATTGGGGAGATGTCCGTCACGGTGCGCGCTGCGGAATGAAAGCCGCCCTTTATGAAAGGTTTGGGCCACCAAACGTTTTGGAATATGAGGACATAAAGGATCCGACTGCCGGAACGCAGGAAATTGTTGTTAAAGTTCATGCGGTTACAGTAAATAGGGTGCTTGATTGTGCCGTTCGCGCAGGAGAACAGTCCCAGCGTGGGGTAGTCTTGCCCCATATTGGCGGTGTGGATCCAGCGGGTATCGTTGTAGAGGTCGGGGATGATGTTTACAATGTTCGAGTTGGAGATAGGGTTGCTTTGTTATCTCGGGTCCCTTGTTTGGATTGTGCAAGATGCCGAGCTAGGGAATTCAACAAATGCACCAATAGCCGGATGCTGGGTGTCGGGTGTTGGGGGGGAGCGGCTGAACTAGTAAAAGTACCAGCATCAGTAGCTGTTAAACTACCTGAAAATCTTAAATTTGCAGAAGCTGCAGCGGTTTTGCGCCATGGGCCGATGGCTCACCACCTTTTGTTTGATGTGGGCGATTTAAAGGAAGGCGAGACAGTTCTGGTAATGGGCGCAGCTGGCGGGCTTGGACTGACAGGAATACAGATCGCGAAAGCCGCAGGCGCAACAGTAATTGCAGCTGCCGGTTCAGAAAAGAGAGTAGATGTGGGGTGTAAGTATGGAGCCGACTTTGGTATTAACTATGCTAAGGAAGATCTTACCGAAGTTGTAAAAAATTATATGCATGGAGAAGGTATCCATTTGGTTTTTGAAAATATTTCCAACCCGGAAACATGGCCGAAAGCATTAAAATGTTTACGTAAACACGGTCGTCTAGTAACCGCGGGAGCACATGGTGGTGGCAAAGTAGAGCTCGATTGTGCTTTTTTATACCATCAAAATATTCGGATTTTTGGCAGTACTGGTAATACAGATAAAAATGTAAATGATACCGTGACTTTGGCTTCCGCTGGAAAATTGAAGGCGAGGATTGAAAAAGTATTTCCGCTCAGTGAAGCGGTAGCAGCTCACGAAATGATGGAACGTGAGATTGTTTCGGGTAAAATAATTCTAGATCCATCCGCAGGGTAATTGCTAACTTTTTTCATATGACAATTTTTTGGCGCGGCTTTCAAATAATGTGGGGTCTGCATTTAGACCGTGTCCTAGAGATAACCGATTCATCATGTTAAAACGAGCGCAAATCCATATTGCGTCAGCGAGTGCTTCTTCGTTCCAACCAGATTGATAAACGGCGTCAGCATCGGCTTGAACCATCTTCGATGGCTCTAGGGTAAGCTTCCTAACAAAACGGAGAATTGGTTTGAGTTTGTCATCAACAGGCGCTAACTCAATATCATCTATTAAAATCTCAAAAACATTATCCTCAACGCCGTGCTCGCGTGCGATTGCGGCATGTCCGCCATAACAGTAGTCGCAGGCATTTAGAGCAGAAGTGTAGGCGGCTATGAGTTCACGGTCGCCGATAGTGAAATTGGATGTTCCCCGCATGACCGCCTCAGAGAATTTCCCAAATCCCTCTCGATGGCCAGGTTTAATTTTAAAAAGATCCCCAATACCAGCGTCGGGGGCTAAGGAAGGGAAAAAAGCCATCTTTATATCCATTCAATTTACGAACAGGGAATTGGCTATTAGGGTATATGAGATAAAAACTTCTGTCTTAAAAACTTTTTTAATTTTATTGTATCAGGCTGTTTTTTTATCAGTAATACCTGTGTCGCGGTTGGGTAAAAAAGTCTCTATCAGATTTAAGGATAGGCAAGATGTGGCCAAGAGTGTTGATTTAAAAAGAGAAGAGGTTGGGGCTGTAAAGAGCGCAGGCCTCCATTCCGGAAATGCATAAATTGTTGAAGTGAGGGATACAATGAGTGGTCAGCTAAATAATAAGGTTGCAGTAATCACAGGAGGAGCAAGAGGCCTTGGCGCAGCCTACGCCATGGCATTTTCGAAAGAGGGTGCAAAGGTTTGTATATCTGATGTTCTGGATACTTCAAAAAAAGTGAAGGAGATTACTGAAAATGGCGGTGATGTGATTGGGTTGCCATGTGATGTCACGGATTTGTCCTCATGTCATTCGATGGTGGAAAAAGTGGCTGATAGATTTGGCGGCATAGATATACTTGTTAATAACGCAGCCATGTTTGTTGATTTGCCGAGGCGTACCTTCCTAGATATAGGGTCCGAGGAGTGGAACAATGTTATGGCGGTCAATGTTCGCGGAAGTTTCAACTGCAGCAAGGCCATTGTTCCAGAGCTCCGGCGACGCGGAGGGGGCTCGATAATCAATATATCTTCTAGCACGGCATTAAAAGGTATTCCTTATACTTTGCATTATGTCACCTCAAAAGGGGCTATCATGGCCATGACGCGAGCTCTAGCCCGCGAACTCGGAGATGATAATATACGAGTAAATTCTCTGGCACCTGGTTTAACAATGAGTGAAGCAGTTGCTGCAGCTGATAATACTTTTGCGCCCTATAACGAGGCGTCTTTAAGAGGCCGGGCATTAAAGCGGGAGCAAGTGCCCAAAGATTTAATTGGCGCGGCTATTTTTTTAGCTTCTGATGGAAGTAGCTTTATGACAGGACAAACTCTAGTAGTTGATGGTGGTGACGTTACGAACTAGCGTTGTATTAAATATTTGAGGGTATAATGAGTCGGTGGGACAAAGCAGAAGTTACAGGCGGTAACATGCCTATATATATTGGTGAGCCGTCCGGTTCCGGCCCACATCCTGTAATTATCTTAACTTTTCATCGTGGAGGGATGGATAGTTTTACAATAGAGAGTGCTGATCGGCTGGGCTCTGTCGGCTTTCTCACCCTAGCCCCTGATTTTTATCATCGCCATAAAAATCTGGAGGCAGAGGATGCAGTAAAATTCCGTTCAGACAAGGAAGTTATTATTGATATCAAGGCTACAGTAAAATTTGCACGGTCACTGATGGGAGCAGATATATCTCGTATGGCTATTATGGGACACTGCATGGGCGGCCGAACGGCATTTCTTGGAGCCTGTGCGCTACCCGAAATTTTCAAGTTGTGTATACCATTTTATAGTGGAGGCGTATTTTCGTCATGGGGGGATGGTTCTAGTGTTTTTGATCAATTTTCGAAACTAAATTGTGATGTTTATGGCTTTTATGGTAATGATGATAAAAATCCCTCTCCAGAAGATGTTGACAGGTTTGACGCTCGACTGACGGAACTTGGCGTCACACACAAGTTTTTCCGCTACGATGGGGCCGGCCACGCCTTTCAAAATACCTTGAGTAAAGAAAATTTTCGTCTTTCTCAGTCAGAGGATGCATGGAAAAAAGTACTACAAATTCTTACTAAAAAATTTATGATTTAAGTTTTTTCAAAAATTCGTAACATGGGGTTAAATCATGGTTGCCTATTTTATAGCTGACCAACAAGAGGTCACGGATCATGAGCTCATGAAAACCTATTCGGGAAAAGTTACTGAGACGATAGAACAATAAGGTGGAACAAAGATTGTTCGCTCAAGCATCATTAAAGTTATCGAGGAAAATTGGGACCCTGAAAGAATGACTATCATTGCCTTTCCTGATATGGAATCCTTAAAAAATTGGTATGAAAGTGACGAATATGCTGACTTGAAAGTCATGAGGCAAGCAGTAATGGCGTCCAATGCTATGGCTGTTGAAGGATTATAACTGATGATGTTTTCGTCCAAACCACCAACGGACTAGAAATCCAAAAGCGGAGCCCGCAGCCATTACCAAAAATGCAAATGTCCAAGCCTCTTGGGAGTCTTTTCCTCCAGTTGCCTGTAAAGTCATTCCAATTGCTAAGGAGCCAAGTACACCTCCGAGAAAACCGACGCTAGCATGGACAGCCATTGTTGCGCCGCGTACCTCTGGTTCTGCTGTTACAACAGTGGCTGTATTAATGGTTCCTGTATCTGAATAACTAGTCATTCCATATGCCAAAGCAAGTATACCGATTATCCACAGCGGGGAGCTGGTGGTGAGTGCGACAGCAACGCCTACGATAACGGCAATGAGCATACTTCCCCGAATAACTAATTCGCGCCCATACCTGACAGCCAACTCAGCACAAAACATTGATGCTGGAACTCCTATCAAGGCAATAAGCGTGGCGAGCCAAGTAACAGATATAAGGAAACTGCCTGGTTGCGCTGACTCAGCAAACACTAAAAAGGTGACAATCCATACCCTATTGGCAAACACCTCCCATAAATGTCCGAAGTAAGCAGTAATATTGATCATGACGGGACGATTGCGAAATACGCGTTTAAAATCCGCAATCTGACCCTGAGTCCGCTCTGTAACCGTTCCCCTTGGCAATACAATCATGCCGATGATTAAAGCAAAGCAGATCCCTATTCCTGCGACAAAAAATGCCAACTCCCATCCCCAATATTCTGTGACATAGCCTGCAGTTAAAATAGAGATGGCGGTCCCAATAGCGTAAACCGAGGTATAATAACCTGAGGCCTTGCTCCTTTCAGGTTCTTTGAGGCTGTCGACGAGGGCTTTAAGAGCTGGCATGTAAGTACCCGCGACACCAACACCAGTTAGCATTCTAAATAATACACCTGTCCATAAGTCATGCGCTAAGCAAGCGAAACCGAAACATGACGCAGCCCCGACAAGACCGGAAAATATATATATTTTTTTTGGAATGATTCGATCGGTCAGTGTTACCAAAATCGGTACCGAGGTGACGTAGCCGATGAAAAATGCGCCACCCAGCAAGCCTCCCTCAGTTTCTGTCAGGTTCCACTCATTGAATAAAATAGGCAATACCGGCGTGATGGTCATAAACGCCATGGTATTGAGGACTAGACAGGTACAGCTAAAAAAAACAAGTAAGCGAAAATCCATAATTTTTCCGGTCGGTGAATTAAACTATATCTATATAGTTGAGATGCAGTTCCGTCATCTAGCAAAACCTAAATTAAATGGGGTCGATTTTTTATCCAATTTGTTTTAAATCGGTTCCACGTCTTTTTATTAAAAAATTATACGAATTACTAAAATGGCTTTTAAAATACCTAATCCAAGAGAAATTATTGAATTAACGATGGGGGATGGTGCTGTCGTTCGCGTCAGAATGCACGGTAACGCTAATGGCCCAAGAATTTTTCTTGGAAATGGAAACGGATTCGCTGCAGATGGTTATTTTCCATTTTGGCGTTTGTTTGCAGAAGATTTTGAACTCGCTATTTTCGATTTTCGAAATCATGGCCAAAATCCCACGGCCGTTTCAGGCCTCCCGGGACATAATTACGCCCAAATGACTCTTGACCTAGAAAATATATTTCAATCTGTAAATGAAAGCTTTGGAAAAAAAACCAATATTGGTATTTTCCACTCCATGTCCGGGCGTACAGCAATGAAACACGCCTGTGAACTCGGTTTTAAATGGGATGCACTTGTTCTTTTTGACCCACCAAATGTTCCACCGAAGGGCCATCGAGAATATAAAAGGATGGATATCTTCGAAGACCGGCTATATGAATGGGCTATGGGAAGGGTTCAACATTTCTCTGATCCTGATGAGTTAGCGCGTCATTATAAAGAGACACGTGCACACGCGACCTGGGTCGACGGTGCTCACGAGTTAATGGCTCGCTGTGTTTTGCAAATAGATGAGCAAAATGGGGGATGGAAGCTATCATGTCCCAGAGAATTTGAGGCTTCTATTTATATACAAGCAATGACACTGAATTTGTGGCCGAACGCGTCGGATATAGGCGGACCGGTGAAGTTATTTGGCTGTGATCCAGAGGCAAAGGGTGCCCCCGGGCCTGCTTTTGCCAATAAGGCACTCGCAGAAGATGGGGGCTTTGACTATCAGACAGTCTTAGGAACGGGACATCTGATGCAAATTCAGGAGCCTGAACAATGTCATGATGGTGTCATAGAATTTTTAAAGAAAACAGGAATTCTCTAATTTAAGTTATTTTCTAGGAGTGTTTTAAGTGCCCCAGTCAGTAAAAGTAGAACCCTATGTTGGTCAAAGTGTGGAAAGGGTTGAGGACAGTCGTCTTCTGACTGGAAGGGCAAGATTTGCTGATCATTACCCAGTGCCAAGAGGAACACTTCATGCCGCTATCCTGCGTTCACCACATGCGAGTGCAAAAATTGTTTCAATCGATGTTTCAAAAGCGGCTTCCTTGAGAGGTGTCAGCGCCGTCTACACAGGCGAGGATATCAAGGCAATTTCAGACCCCTTTTTAGTTATTGTTAAACAACCACTCAATGAATGGGCACTTGCTGTTGATCGTGTACGATTTGTTGGGGAGGCGGTGGCTGTTGTGGTGGCTAGTGATCGTTATAAAGCTGAGGATGCGCTAGAATTGATTGACGTCACCTATGATGTTTTGACGCCGATTATTGATGCAAGAGATGCCACCAAAGAATCAGCAACATTAGTTCACCAAGACGCTGGAACTAATGTATTGTCG
Source organism: Rhodospirillaceae bacterium (assembly GCA_002719885.1). Taxonomy (GTDB): domain Bacteria; phylum Pseudomonadota; class Alphaproteobacteria; order MPNO01; family UBA2964; genus UBA2964. The sequence goes on from PBFH01000006.1 coordinate 80,605, forward strand.
GAGCGTAATTTTATTTATGGTGACCCTGAAAAGGCATTCCAGGAAGCCGATCATGCTTTCTCACTAGATTTGGAGTATCCGCGTAACTCGCTGACGCCCATCGAGGCTTTTGTTGCGATCGTAGAATATTTTCCTGATGATAACGTCTATGACGTGCTGTCGAATTTTCAAGGACCTTATACCGGGCATCCGGTGATGGCGCGGTCTTTCCGAGTGCCGGAGAGTAATGTGCGGCTCAGAACTCCCGCAAATTCGGGTGGTAGTTTTGGTGTAAAACAAGCTGTGCTCCCTTATATAGTTTTAATGGGATTGTGTTCCAAGCTTACAGGAAAACCAGTTAAATGGGTTGAAGATCGGTTGGAGCATCTTACGGCGGCATCATCTGCACCCAATCGAGTAGTGACAATCGAGGCTGCTGTAAAAAATGACGGCGAAATGATTGGCATGCGGATTGATCAGCTCGATGATTATGGAGCTTATTTGCGTTCTCCGATGCCCGGACCACTTTATCGTATGCATGGTGCATTGAGTGGAGCCTATAAGGTGAAGAACCTCGATGTAACGAATAGATTAGTTATGACCAATAAAATTCCCGGTGGATTGGTGCGTGGTTTTGGTGGTCCACAAATGTATTTTGCCATTGAGAGGTTAATGCACAAAATTGCTGTAAAATTGGAATTGGACCCACTGGATGTAATTCGGAGAAATTTACTGGAGGCAGATGTTTTTCCATACCAGACCCCAGCTGGAGCACTCTATGATTCCGGCAATTATCCCAGGGCCTTAGAGATTGCGATAGAAAAAGGAGGTCTTGAAGAATTATTACAACGAAGAAAAAAAGCGCGTGCGTCAGGAAAGATATACGGTATCGGATATGCCGCAGTGGTTGAACCCGGTATGTCGAATATGGGGTATCTGAGCACGATCGTCCCGGTTGAGGAAAGGAGAAAAAAGGGTTCTCAAGATGGGGCTATTTCGATGGCGACTGTTAATGTCGATCCGCTCGGATCCGTCAGTGTTACGAGTGATACAACGCCACAGGGTCAAGGACACGGAACGGTTCTTTCTCAGATTGTTGCAGATCAATTGGGTCTTAGGCCCAAAGATATTCGTGTAAATGTTGAGCATGATACACACAAGGACCCTTGGTCAATTGCGGCGGGTACATACTCATGTAGATTTTCACCTGGAACCGCTGTGGCGGCCCAAATGGCTGGCAAAAAGATTCGAGAAAAATTATCTAGGATCGCGGCTCAGCTTTTAAATATACCAGCAGAACAAGTGGAGTTTGGTAATGGTCAAATTTTTGACCGAGAGAATGCAGATAATACTCTTAGTTTTCGACGAGTGGCAGGTGGTACGCATTGGTCGCCTGGTTTGTTGCCTGATGAAATGGATGCGGCACTTCGGGAAACCGCGACTTGGTCACCTGATCAATTAACAACGCCGGACGAAAAAGACCGGGTCAATACATCATTAACCTACGGGTTTGTTTTTGATTTTTGCGGCATCGAGATTGATCCAGATACAGCAGAAATGCGCGTTGATAAATATGTAACAATGCATGACGCTGGGACTTTAATGAACCCAATGATTGTTGAGGGGCAGATTTACGGGTCCTTTGGACAGAGTATCGGCGCTGCGATGTATGAAGAATTTGTGACTGCTGATGATGGTAGTTTTTTATCTGGAACTTTTGCAGATTATTTGGTGCCAACTGCTGTTGAAGTACCCGAACCGGTTTTACTTCATATGGAATCTCCCTCACCTTTTACACCGCTGGGCGCCAAAGGCGCGGCAGAAGGGAACTGCATGTCAACCCCGGTTTGTTTGGCGAACGCGGTCTGTGATGCATTGAGTGTTGAAAATATTGTTGTACCGCTTACGCCAGCAAAAATAAGTGAAATTTTGCATGGTGCCGAATTGGAGCTGCCCGTTTCGAGAGGTAAAAAATCTAAAAAGGAAAGTTCTGATACTGCTCTAAGAGGGCAAGGCGATACGTTTGTTCCGGCAGATATTCAAAATGTTTGGGATACATTGCTTGATCCGGATGCCTTAGCTGCTGTCATACCGGGCTGTCATAAGCTCAACTTGGTTAAAGAAAATGACTACAGGGCTGAGGTGTCTTTAGGTGTTGGACCCGTTCGGGGGCGTTTTGTGGCATCTGTCAAGCTGTCGAACCTTAACGCGCCCAACGAAGCAACGGTGTCTGGTAGCCTTGAGGGGCCATTGGGCGCCTCTTCAGGATCTGGTCAAGTAACCTTAAAAGGAAGGGATGGAGGCACATTTATCGAATACAAGTATAATGTTGAGATTAGTGGTAAGGTGGCAGCGATCGGGGGAAGAATGTTAGAAGGCGCGGCAAAGGTGGTGGTTGCTCAGTTTTTTCAGCGTTTAACGGCTCAGGTTAGCGGGCTTCCAATAGTCAACAAAGATAATCGTTGGTGGCATAAAATCCTTCTCGTACTTGGGATAAAAAAATAAATTTCAATGGCCCTACCAAACCTAAAAATACTTGAAGCTGGCGAGTGTTCTATTTCCTATCGTGAAAGAGGCACCGGGGATGCGCTATTATTCGTTCACGGAATGGGATGTGGGTCGGTTAACTGGGAAACACAATACGAATACTTTTCAGATCGTTACCGAGTAATTGGTTGGGACGCCCCTGGTTATGGAAAATCCGGAACTTTTGAGACAGACCTACCGTCTGTTGCGGATTATGTGATGTTGATGTCTGAGTTTTTAAATGAGCTGAATATTCAGCAAGTTCATCTTGTCGGGCATTCCTACGGAGCAGTATTGGTTGCAGCCTTCCACCGTGCATTTTCTGATCGAGTATTGTCCCTTACATTAGCTCAACCAGTAGCCGGATGCGGTTTAAGTAAACCTGACGCTCGAGAAAAAGAGATAATGGAGAGGGTTACTCTTGTTGAAGATATGGGAATGGATGGTTTTGCAGCTTTTCATGTTCCGCGCTCTTGCGCGCCAGGGGCTCTGCCAAAGGTAGTAAAAAAAGGGATAGAGTTGACATCGGTCATTTCAAAGGAAGGCTATCTGCGTCAATTTCAATCCTTGAAACATGCTAATATTTATGAGTGGACCGGAAGTACTCATATACCCTCAATGATAGTTTCTGGAGAATATGATAAAACAGCTTCTGAGGAGGTCGCGATTAGCATAGCCGAAGCGATGCCAGGAACAAGACATGAAATAATACCTGATATCGGCCATATGATTTATCTGGAGTTTCCCGAAAGATTTAACCAGCTACTTGATGAATTACTCAAAGAGTGTTTTTAAAATATCGTATTCCGTTGAATTCCAATGAGATATTTGCGAACCTATGTAACGATTTAATAGATCTATAAACCGTTGAGGAGAATACAAAATGGCTTATACGCTTGAACAACTCTCGGCAGATTGTCACGCGGCGATGGCGGCAGACAATGGCCCAGCGGGACGAGAGAAAGTACGTGATTATATTTCGGTGGCCTGTGGAGACTCGGCATTTGTCGCAGAGCATTTTGAAAATCCGGGGCAAGAAGAACGTCAGTTACTTTATGAGGACCCAGAGTTTAATTTTTGTATTTTAGCCCATAGTTATAATGGTGCTAAGGGAAGTAATCCTCATGACCACGGTCCGAGTTGGGCTATATATGGTCAGGCTGTGGGTGAAACAATAATGACCGATTGGGAATGCATACAAAAACCTGCTGGAGGGAACCCAGGTAAAGTTAGGAGAGTGAAGGAATATCGGCTAAAGCCAGGAGATGCGTATATCTATAATGAAGGAGATCTACATTCACCCAGCAGAGAAAATGATACGAGGTTGATTAGGGTCGAAGGACAAAATCTTATAGGGGTGAAGCGCGATAAGTACGAGGTGGCTTCTTAATCGCAACCTAATTAAAGTTGAGGACATTGACTTTGCCCGACCCGCTGACCTTTATCTCGTTTCAAACACCCGGACAGGTTTGTGTAACTCCGCCATCAACGGGGAAATGCGTTCCAGTAATATGGGTTGACTCATCAGAGGCAAGAAATAGTGCAGCGTAAGCTACATCGAAACCCGTGCCCATTCGGCCTGAAGGGATAATAGCATTGCGTGCCTCGGCATATTCATCTGCAGAAGTGTAGCCTTTATAAGTATATGAGGGTTTGCCATTTACTAAACGTCTGATAAAGGGTGTATCTATATATCCCGGACAAATACAATTCGCACGAATTCCCGAGCTTGCGTGCTGAATGGCAATATTTTTTGTAAACTCAATCATGGCACCTTTGGTTGAAGAATAAACGGCTGTATTGGAATTCAGGTGTCTTAGTGCCGCAATCGAGGAGATATTTATAATAGAACCATCACCCTGTTTTTCCATTATTGGAACGACTGATCGACATGTAAGCATGGCAGATGTAACATTGCGGGCAAAGGTGGCGTCCCAATCCTCCACTGTAATAGTGTCTAAACTGCGCCCAACTCCCTGACCACCAACATTATTATGTAAAATATCGATTTGTCCCCATGTCTCCATGCAGGATTCTATCATAGCCTGTACGGCTTTCTCATCGGTTACATCTGCTGCAAAAGCTTTTGCTTCGCCGCCAATATCTTTTATCAAATTTACAGTTTCTTCCGCAGCTTCTTGACGAAAATCAACGCAAAATGTTTTTGCCCCTTCCTTGCCGTAAACATAGGCTGCAGCCTTTCCATTTCCCCAACCATCCCCAATCGATCCTGCGCCGGTTACGATCGCTACTTTTCCCTCCAAACGATTTCGGCTAGGTGTATCTTCATTCGGTCCTAAAGGCATTTACCTCTCCTTGTATTGATTAGTGTTATGTTGTTTTTCGCGTTTCATCGTCTGCTGGTCAAGTCCCCTAAATAATTGTTACCATACCGGTGGCCTAACCTGTTGTATCACGACAAAATAAATCGCAAGAACAACATCAACAAAACTGTAAACAAATGTCTAAAACAGAAACTGAATTTTCACGCCGCCGGACCCTAGTGCTAGTTGGGTCTGTATCGATGTTGTTTATTACTGGTGGCGGGATGTTCATGATAGTTGTGGCATTAAAAGAAATGGCGGTCGACTTTGG